>JBBAPP010000149.1:0-6276 GCA_040400775.1 Polaromonas sp.
CAACATCCGGGCTACGACCACGGCTACTATTTCATTGCCAGTTTTATGGCGGAGCATCTGCGCCATCACGCACAGCAACTGGCGCGCTAAAACATCTCGCTCGGGTGCGCGCCAGCGGGTGTCTTCAAACAGCACTTGTAAAGCGCTCTCAAATGTGACCACATTAAGCATTTCATATAAAATATAACCACTATTTATGCTGGAGCAGCGTATGCAAGTCTCTATCCGCGAGTTAAAAGCCAATCCTGCGCAGGCCATTGCGCGGATGCGCCGGGGTGAAATTGTTCAGATCACCTCGCACCGAAAAGTCGTCGCCGAGCTGGTTTCACCCAGAACTGAAACGCCAGCCAAACCAGACATGACAGACGAAGAAGCCATGCAGAGGCTGATTGACTCTGGGGCGATTGCACAATTGGCAACCAAGCCGATGCGCCTAGGTGAATTAATTAGCTTCCCGCCTGGACCAGACGGCCAGACTATGAGCGAACTGGTAGGCGCCCTGCGAGGCCCCCGGTGATCCTGTTTTGCGACACGTCGGCGTTGATGAAAGCCTACGCAAAAGAGGAGCACAGCGAACAGGTGCGCAACTTACTACAAGAAGCCGCCAGCTGCTTCGTCAGCCTGATCACATGGGCCGAAATGTGTGCAGCATTTGGTTTGAAGGAACGCACCCAGAAAATTACCGGCAAAGAAGTTTCGGCTGGGCTTCAGCGATTGAAAAAAGAATGGGGCAGCTTTGGACAGATAGCAGTGGATGAAGACTTGATGATCGAAGCTGGAGAACTCGCCCTGCGCTTTGGCTTGCGCGCTTACGACAGCGTACAGCTTGCCAGTGCACAGCGCGTACACAGGCAATTGGGTCGCAAGCTGGTTTTTTGCTGCTTTGACAAGCAACTTAATGCAGCAGCTGCGGCGCTGGCTATCAACATACTTCCGCACTGAAAAACCTGATCGCATAGGGGTTGCCCGAAACCGCATGGACCGCGTAGACCGCATAGACCACGCCAAATGCATTGCTTCGGTCTGAACCGCTGAAGGCACGGCGTCAATCGCTGGCACAGGCCTTACTGACACATGCGCTGTCAGGATATAGAGCATGCGCTACAAGGTGCAAGTCGGTGGAAAATTGTGTGCTACTCATAAAATAGCTAATCGCACCCGAATCTATTGGGCCAAGGGCATAAAAGACACTAAAAACCGGTCACGGCACGTCGTTGATGTCTTGGCCACGCAAAGCACCCTGTACGCCAGCCGATTGGGACGGATGCACCGGCAGCCCGCCCACCGGCACGGTACGGCCAAGAAAGGCAATCGCCGAGGTGCCAAAAATGTCGTTGCGGTCGCCAGCGACCATATGCCCGGCGTTTGTCACATTGACGTATTCACTGTGCGGGCACAGCGTCAGGAAATGCTGGGCACCTTCTTCGCTCAGGACATCCGACAGCCCACCACGTACCAGCAAGGTGGGCAGGGTCAGGTGCCGGGCGCAGGCTTCCAGGCGCTGCTCGCGCCGACCCAGGTCGCGCATGCCAGCGCGAAAGCGCGGATCCCAATGCCAGCGGTATGTGCCATCAGCCCCCAGGCGGACGTTTTTCACCAGACCATCCAGGTTTTTGGGGCGCACACGCTGCGGCTGGTAATTGCCGATGGCCTCTGCCACTTCTTCCAGCGAACTGAAGCCTTCGGGTTTTTGGGCCATGAAGGCCTGAATCTTTTCAATGCCCACGGTTTCAATGCGCGGCGCGATGTCTACCATGATCAGCGCACAGGCATCCACCTGGTCTTCGCCGACGGCAACCAAACTGGTGCCCCCACCCATAGACGCGCCTACAAGGACTGGGCGCGGTTTGCCAAGCGCGGCAATCACGCATTGCAAATCCTGCACCATCACATCTTGCCCATACAGACCATCGGGTGCCCAGTCTGAGTCGCCATGGCCACGCGCATCAAAAGCGACAGCGTGGTAGCCCGCCGCACCCAGCAACTCGCCTGTGCCTTTCCAGGCATGGCGGGTTTGGCCGCCACCGTGTTGCAGCACGACCAGCGGGCCATTCGGGTTACCCCATGAGTCCCCCGCAAGGCCGATGCCGCCAACGCCTTTCCAGATGTGCATGGGGTCGGGTGTGCCTGGTAGTCTGGTGCCTGCAGTCAAAGTTGATACCCTTTTTTAAACCCCTGAAAAAAACGCCGGCTAACAGCCGTATGACGTTACAGTAGCCGCGCCCGCGCCGCCTGGTATTCGGTTTTAAGCTGCGCCACATACGCCGCCGTGCTCTGCACCTGGGTCACTGCGCCAATACCCTGGCCGCAGCCCCAAATGTCCTTCCAGGCTTTGGACTTGTCGCCGCCAAAATCCATCTTGCTCGGGTCACTGACGGGCAGGTTATCGGGGTCCATGCCAGCAGCGCGGATGGACGGCGCCAGGTAATTGCCGTGCACGCCGGTGAACAGGTTGCTGTAAATAATATCGTCAGAATTACTGTCGACGATGGCCTGCTTGTAGGCGTCTGAAGCACGCGCTTCAGCCGTGGCGATAAAAGCCGAGCCGATGTAGCCAAAGTCTGCGCCCATGGCCTGCGCGGCCAGCACGGCGCCGCCGGTAGAGATGGCGCCGGACAGCGCGATCGGGCCATCAAACCACTGGCGGATTTCCTGAATCAAGGCGAACGGACTCTTCACACCCGCATGGCCACCTGCCCCTGCGGCAACAGCGATCAGGCCGTCCGCACCCTTTTCAATCGCCTTGCGGGCATGTTTGTTGTTGATGATGTCGTGCAGCACCACACCGCCATAGCTGTGGGCCGCAGCGTTGATGTCTTCACGCGCACCCAAGCTGGTGATGATGATGGGCACTTTGTACTTTACGCACAGCGCCATATCGTGCGCTAGCCGGTCGTTGGACTTGTGCACGATCTGGTTGATGGCAAACGGCGCGGCGGGTTTGTCGGGGTTGGCCAGGTTGTAGGCGGCCAGGGTTTCGGTGATTTCGATCAGCCACGGTTCAAGCTGCTCGGCAGGCCGTGCATTGAGCGCTGGCATCGAGCCAACCACCCCTGCGATGCACTGGGCAATCACCATTTTCGGGTTGCTGATGATGAACAGCGGCGAGCCAATGATCGGCAGCGGCAGGTTGTGAAGGGCACCGGGCAGTTTGGACATAAATATTACTTTACAAACGCAGTTTTAGGGCAAAATAAGGCTCTAGCCCAATGAAACCGGGCGCGAACAGCTATTAAATAAGTAGTGACTAGAAAGCGTCCAGCGCCAGCGCAGTGACGCAATCTGCACCTTCCACGATGCTGTCGCGCATGCCGGTGGCTTTGGTCAGCAAATGGTCAGCATAAAAACGCGCAGTGGTAATTTTTGCTGTCATGAAGTCAGCGTCTACACCTTTGGCAAGCTCTGTTTGCGCCGCCAACAGCGCGCGCGCCATCTGCCAGCCCGCCACCACATTGCCTGCCAGCATCAGGTAAGGCACGCTGCCAGCGAACACCGCGTTCGGGCTGTTTTTACCAAAATCAACAATGAATTCAACCACGTCGATCAGCGCCAGCCGTGCGGCTTTCAGGCGCTTGGCCACCGCCAGCGCGTCGGCGCTGCCTTGTTTCAGCAACTGGCTTTCAGTTACTTCAATCTGGGCAGCAATCGCCTTGGCGGTTTGGCCACCGTCGCGCATGGTTTTGCGGCCAATCAGATCGTTGGCCTGAATGGCGGTGGTACCTTCGTAAATCGTCAAAATTTTGGCATCGCGGTAGTATTGCGCTGCACCGGTTTCCTCAATAAAACCCATGCCACCATGGACTTGTACGCCGGTTGAGGTCACCTCTAGGCTCATCTCGGTGCTATAGCCTTTGACCAGAGGCACCATGAATTCATAAAACGCCAGGTTTTGTTGGCGCACATCTGCATCAGGGTGGTGGTGGCTGGCGTCATACGCGGCAGCAGCGCCGCTGGCCATGGCGCGACAACCCTCGGTGTAGGCGCGCATGGTCATCAGCATGCGTTTGACGTCAGGGTGGTGAATGATGGGCGCGCTGGCTTTCATGGAGCCATCGACCGGGCGGCTCTGCACGCGGTCTTTGGCAAATCGCACAGCTTTTTGGTAGGCCCGCTCAGCCACGGCAATGCCCTGCATACCCACAGCATAACGCGCCGAATTCATCATGATGAACATGTATTCCAGGCCGCGATTTTCTTGCCCAACAAGGTAAGCCACCGCACCACCGTTGTCGCCGTATTGCAGCACAGCGGTAGGCGATGCTTTGATGCCCATCTTGTGCTCGATGCTGACGCAATGCACGTCGTTGCGTTGGCCCAGACTGCCATCTTTGCCGACCATGAATTTGGGCACCACAAACAGGCTGATGCCCTTCACGCCTTCAGGCGCACCCGACGCGCGGGCGAGCACCAAGTGGACGATGTTATCGGCCATGTCGTGCTCACCGTAGGTGATGTAAATCTTGGTACCAAACACATGGTAGGTGCCGTCGGCTTGCGGCTCAGCCCGCGTGCGTACGGCAGCCAAGTCAGAGCCTGCTTGCGGCTCGGTCAGGTTCATGGTGCCCGTCCACTCGCCGCTGACCAGTTTTTTCAGATAGGTGGCTTTCAGTTCATCGCTACCAGCCGTCAGCAATGCCTCGATCGCGCCGTCGCTCAGCAGAGGGCACAAGGCAAAGCTCATATTGGCCGAATTCAGCATTTCACCGCAAGCTGCACCAATGGTTTTGGGCAGGCCTTGGCCGCCATATTCAGTTGGGTGTTGCAGCGCCTGCCAGCCGCCTTCAGCGTATTGCTTGAAAGCCTCTTTGAAGCCTGGTGTGGTGGTGACCACACCGTTTTTAAAGTGTGATGGGTTGATGTCGCCCGCCCAGTTCAATGGGGCCAGCACGCCTTCGTTGAACTTGGCGCATTCTTCAAGCACTGCCTGCGCCGTCTCCAGACCTGCGTCTTCAAAACCAGGGATTTTGGCGACCTGTTCAATATTAGCGATGTGCTGCATGTTGAACAACATGTCTTTAACGGGCGCTTTGTAGGTCATTTTTGGTCTCGGTCTTCGTATTCAATCAGCAGCGGTAGGGTGCGGTTTTGGCGTAAAACTATTACAAAGTGGCCGTCAGCTCAGGCACAGCAACAAACAAATCAGCCACCAGACCGTAATCAGCCACGCTGAAAATCGGCGATTCTTCGTCCTTGTTGATGGCAACGATGACTTTGCTGTCCTTCATGCCAGCCAAGTGCTGGATGGCGCCCGAAATACCAGCAGCAATGTACAACTGCGGCGCAACAATCTTGCCGGTTTGGCCGACTTGCCAGTCGTTTGGCGCGTAGCCTGCATCCACAGCGGCGCGCGATGCGCCCAGGGCGGCACCCAACTTGTCAGCCAGCGGGGTCATGACATCGTTGAACTTTTCAGCCGAGCCCAATGCGCGGCCACCGGAGACGATAAACTTGGCGGCGGTTAATTCAGGGCGGTCGTTTTTGGCGATCTCAGAGCCGAGGAAAGTGCTTTTACCGCTGTCAGCAACGCCAGCCACTACGTCAATGGCTGCGCTGCCGCCGGTGGCAGCTGCGGGGTCAAAACCCGTCGTCCGTACGGTAATGACTTTGGTCGCGTCCAGGCTCTGCACTGTCGCAATCGCATTGCCCGCGTAGATCGGGCGCTCAAAGGTATCAGGCGCAGACACTTTGGTGATGTCTGAAATCTGACCCACATCCAGCGCTGCAGCGACACGCGGCGCAATGTTTTTGCCGGATGCGGTGGCCGGGAAAAGGAAGTGTGAATAGTTGGCAGCCATCGACAAAATTTGCGCTGCCATGTTTTCCGCCAAGCCGTGGGCGAAGTGGTCGCCCTCTACGTGAATGACTTTTGTAACACCAGCAATTTTTGAAGCCGCAGCGGCAGCGCCTTCTGCGCCCATACCGGCGACCAAAATATGTACCTCACCGCCACATTGCGCGGCAGCGGTGACGGTGTTGAGGGTGGCCGGCTTGATGCTGGCGTTGTCGTGTTCGGCTATGACAAGTACGGACATGGATATTTCCTTGATGGATGGCTTCGGCTAGTTTAGTTTCTAAAACGCTTGGGGGCAGAACTTGTGCACTTCGTGTCACAGCGGTCTTGCCCTGAATTTCTCAGATGACTTTTGCTTCGTTTTTCAGTTTGTCAATCAGGGCGGCCACATCCGCCACCTTGATACCCGCGCTGCGCTTGGGTGGCTCGCTGACTTTGAGGGTTTTGATGCGTGGCTTGACGTCGACACCCAGGTCTTCAGGCTT
>JBBAPP010000150.1:0-6239 GCA_040400775.1 Polaromonas sp.
CCGCGCGCGCCAAATGGGCTGACCACATGCGCCGCATCGCCAACAAAAAACACCCGGCCATGGCGCAGCTGGTCCAGGCATTCGCTGCGGTAAGCGTAGGGGCCGACCCAGACAATCTCGTACTCGTCATGCGCGACATGGCGGCCCAGCTGGCGATTGATTCGTTCGCGCACCACGTTTTCACGGCTGACATCTTCTGGGTCAGCGTCGGGCCGCATTTGGTAGTCAATGCGCCACACGCCGTCGGCCATCAGGTGCTGCCACACCGCTCGGCCTTCGTTAAAGGGCGCTTCTATCCAGGTGTGGCGCTCTACTGGCGGCGGATTTTTAAAGCGCACATCGGCAATGCACCAGCGGTCATCGCCTTTTTTAGCCGTCACGCTGGCCGCGACCCAAGCGCGGAACGGGCTGCGCGCGCCGCTGCAGTCGATGACGTGGGTAGCTTCTATTTTGTAATCGCCAGCGGGCGTGGCGATGTTCAAAGTGGCAAAGTTGGCGTTTTGCTCAAAAGCGGTGATGCGGTTGCTCCAGCGCAGGTCAATGCTGCTATTTTTTGTGGCGTAGAGCTGCTCAACCAGAAAGCCTTCGACATAAAACTGCTGGATGTTGATGAACGGTGGCTGCGCACTCAGGTTATGTGTGCTCTGCTGTCGCAAATCGAACGAATACACCTCGTCATTTCCGGCGAAGGTCCGGCCTACGCTCCACTGCACGCCCTTGGCGGCAATTCGGTCGTAAATGCCCAGGCGCTTGAAAATTTCCAGCGTTTTTTGGGCGTAACAAATGCCCCGCGATGATGCGCCCTTCACGCCGACGGTGTTGTCTTCGTCCAGCAAGAGGGCGCGCACGCCATATTGGTTGAGCGCGCAGGCCAATGTCAAACCGGCCAGACCACCGCCGACGATCACGATGTTGTGGCGCATACGCTCCCCGCCTGCAAGGGCATGCGCCAGCTCAGGCGGCTCTACAAAGGGGTAATGCGGTAACGGGTAACCCGAGCCAGAAGAGAATGCGTACCCGCTGGCCGCTTTTGTCTGTTGGTAAGCCTTCTTGTCAGGGCGTGAGTTGGTGGCTACGTTGCGCGGCATAAGATTGTAGTTTTTGGTGTCTCAAAGCCTATTTATCCGGGATTATTATGAGACCGTTCGCCCTGAGCGTGTCGAAGGGATTTTTACGATAACTAAAAGCTTCGGCAAGATCAGCCCGAACGGATCTAACGCCAATGGACAATCGCGGCTTATAAATAGTTTAATGTTGGTTTTATGGGTGTTTTAGGGCTTTAGCCCAATGAATACGGGCGCAATCAGATACTAAAATAATAGCGTTATGGTGTTGCCTGCGCAAGCCGCTCAGCCCGCCAAACCTGTTTTCGTGCCGTCCACTCTGCCAGCCGGGCATGCACACTGGTACTTTCTTTGAGCATCTGCACCTCGTCGGCCAGCTGGGCCGTCAGCTCCAGCCGCACGCCGTTGGGGTCAAAAAAGTAAATGCTTTTAAAAATCTGGTGATCGGTCACGCCCAGTACCTCTATGCCCTCGGCCTCCAGCCGCGCCTTCATGGCCTGTAGCTCAGGCACGCTGTTGACGCGAAACGAAATGTGGTTGACCCACAGCGGCGTGTTGGCTGATGGCAGCGCTGCTTGGTCGTCACCCAGGTCAAAAAACGCAATAAACGAGCCGTCTTGCAGCCGAAAGAAAAAGTGTGTGTACGGGCAGTATTCCCCCGTGCTGGGCACGATGTCGCTTTGAATGATGTGAAACAGCGGCAACCCCAGAATATCTTCATAAAAATGCCGCGTTTCCTCGGCATCTTTTGCGCGGTAGGCGTAGTGGTGCAGCTGCTGGATCGGCGCGGGTGGGGGCAAAACGCTGTATTGAGATGTCATTTTAAGATTCTACTATGCGTAATTCGTTTACTTTAACGTAATTTTTTGCCTGAGCCGCCGCTGCCAAAGGGCCAAATACGGCCAATGCCCAAGTACCGTTTTGAAGCTTGTTGCTCCAGGCCGTGCTGCCCGACGCCGCTGGCTGTGCGATATGCCCTTCGCCAGGATGCGTGTGAAAGGTCAAATGGACAGTAGAAATTATCATTAATATTGATAAATTCATGAAATACGATAGTTTTTTTCTTTGTTGGTTATTAATATTTGCAATTAGACCTGGCGCTTTCCGCAAGTTATCTTCGATCTGTCTAAGCTTATGTCTATGGCCTAAGGCTAGATATCCACTATCAACTACCAGGAGATTTTTATGCCTCTCAAAGGCTCTAAAACGGAAGAAAACCTGAAGGCCGCCTTTGCAGGCGAGTCACAGGCTAATCGACGTTATCTATATTTTGCAAACAAAGCCGACGTTGAAGGCCAGCCAGATGTCGCAGCGCTTTTTCGGTCTACTGCTGAAGGTGAAACTGGGCACGCGCACGGTCATTTGGAGTGGTTGGAGCAGTGCGGTGACCCTGCCACTGGTATGCCGTTTGGCGCAACGCGCGACAACCTGGCCTCTGCGGTTGCAGGCGAGACCCACGAGTACACCGACATGTACCCTGGGATGGCGAAAACTGCGCGCGACGAAGGCCACGACGAGGTCGCGGATTGGTTTGAAACGCTGGCCAAGGCTGAGCGCTCGCATGCTAACCGCTACGCTAAGGCTTTAGCTGAACTGGTCGACTAATTAACCCATCGCTACGTCTGCTAAGGCGTAGCGGTTTGGGAAAAAATTCAGCCGAGAATCTTTTCCCAAACCCATCATTTGAGGCAGCGCCATGGCCACTGAAGGCAATCTTTCCGCACCCACCCGTCACCCGATCGACTGGAAAAATCCAGACTATTACAACGAAGAAGCCACCTTCCATGAAATGGAGCGGATCTTTGACATTTGCCACGGCTGCCGCCGCTGCGTTAGTCTGTGCGGTTCGTTCCCCACCTTGTTTGACCTGGTTGACAACAGTAAAACGCTTGAAGTCGACGGAGTTGATAAAAAAGACTATTGGAGCGTGGTGGATCAATGCTACATGTGTGACTTGTGTTACCTGACCAAATGCCCGTACGTGCCGCCACATGAATTTAACTTAGACTTTCCGCACACCATGCTGCGTGCTAAGGCGATTAAATTCAAAAAAGGTGAAGTTGGTACGGCTGAAAAGTTTTTGGCATCTACTGATACCCAGGGCAGGTTTGCTGGCATCCCTATTGTTGTGCAAAGCATCAACGCCGTTAACAAAACCAAACCTGTCCGGGCGCTGATGGAAAAGGTCTTGGGAGTGGACAAAAACGCTTGGATACCGGAGCTTGCAACCAAGAAGTTTCGCTCTAGCGCGCCCGAGTCACCGCCCCACGCGGTGAAGGATGGTGCAAAAACACCGGGAAAAGTCGTGATTTTCTCGACCTGCTTTATCAACTACAACGAGCCTGGCATTGGCCATGACCTGCTGAAAATTCTTGACCACAACGAAGTGCCCTACGTGTTGGTAGAAAAAGAAAAATGCTGTGGCATGCCAAAGTTGGAGCTTGGCGACTTGGACGCGGTGAACGCCAGCAAGGAGGCAAATATTCCGGTGCTGGTCAAATATGCTAAGGACGGCTTTGCCATCTTGAGCGCTGTACCTAGTTGCACCTTAATGTTCAAGCAAGAGATCCCGTTGATGTTCCCGGACGATGCGGATGTGCAGCTGGTTAAAAAACACATCTGGGATCCCTTTGAATACCTGATGGCGCGTAAGCGTGACGGTCTCCTGAAAGTCGACTTGACCGTTCCTCTGGGTAAGATTAGTTACCAAATTCCTTGTCATGGACGGGTTCAGAACATCGGTAAAAAAACTGAAGAAATGCTCAAGATGGTGCCTGCCACCAGTGTTCACACGCATGAGCGTTGCTCGGGCCACGCGGGTACTTTTGGCGTCAAGCTGCCGTACCACCAACAAGCGATGAAAATTGGCAAACCACTGTTTAAGGCCATGGCGAACCACAAAGACGGCGGCCTGCCAGACGTTATCAGCAGCGACTGTCCCTTGGGCGGACACCATATTTCCCAAGGATTTGAAAATAACCGTCTTGGGGCGGTGCCGCAAAAGCATCCGCTCACTTTAATACGTACTGCCTACGGGCTGAAATAATTTATTTTTATGCAAATCCTGGGCAAAATCACCTATGACAGCCTCATGTCTCTTGAGGCTTACAGCAAATACCGCAAGGCCAACAAGTCGGCCATCATGGCGCACCGCAAGCTTCGCAGCGTACGCTTGGGTGAGTTCATCAACCTGCAATTTGAAAGCGAGCTCACCATTCGTTATCAAATACAAGAGATGCTGCGGATTGAAAAAGTGTTTGAAGAAGATGGCATCCTGCAAGAAATCGAAGCCTACGCTCCCTTGATGCCAGACGGTAGCAACTGGAAAGCGACGATGTTGCTAGAGTACCCAGATGTGAACGAGCGAAAGCGAGAATTGGCACGTTTAATAGGTGTAGAGGACCACATGTTTGTCGAGGTTGAAGGCTACCCACGCGTCTACGCAATTGCCGACGAAGACATGGACCGAGAAAACGATGAGAAAACTTCAGCTGTTCACTTTGTGCGCTTTGAACTCAAACCGGCGATGTGTGCTGCGGTCAAAGCCGGTGCCAGTGTCAAGCTCGGTTGCGACCACACCCATTACCCGGCGCACACCCCGATTGCACTTGAGTCACTGGCTTCACTGGCCAGTGATTTGCGGTAACTGTTCTCTTGTCAAGTAAAGTCAGGGGAACAACTCCCCAGTCTTTATTACCATGCTGTTTTTACTTTCCCCCGCCAAATCCTTAGACTACGACACGCCCGCGCAGGTCAGCGCCCACACCCAGCCGCTTTTTACAAGCCAATCTGCGGCATTGATACAGGTTTTAAAAACCAAATCACCCCAAGACATCAGCCGCCTCATGAAGCTGTCAGAAGCTTTGTCGGGTTTGAACGTGGCGCGCTACCAGGCATGGTCTAAAAAATTCACGGCTAACAATTCAAAGCAGGCGCTGCTGGCTTTCAATGGCGACGTGTATGAAGGCTTGGCCGCTAAAACCTTGAGTCCAGCGCAGTTGGATTGGGCGCAAGACCACGTATGTATTTTGAGCGGTCTCTACGGCGTGCTCAGGCCACTTGATCTGATGCAGCCTTATCGGCTGGAAATGGGTACTGCACTGGGGACTGGCAAGGCTAGCAATCTGTACCAATTTTGGGGCTCACAAATTTCAGATTACCTGAACCAGCGCGCCGCTGCCGACACCTCGCCCCTGATCGTCAATCTGGCCAGCGAAGAGTATTTCAAAGCGGTTGAAATGAAGACCCTCAAGGCCCGCGTGGTGAGCTGTGTATTTGAAGACTACAAAAATGGCAAATACAAAATCATCAGTTTTCACGCTAAGCGTGCGCGTGGCTTGATGCTGCGCTACGCGATTGAAAACAAAGCCGCCACAGTTAAAAAGCTTGAAGGCTTCAATGCCGAAGCTTACCGCTTTGACGCCGGACTGTCGGAGCCCGACCGCCTGGTTTTCAGGCGCAAACTGGCGTGATGGCCGGATGCATCTGCCCTGTCCTTCGCCCGGTGCTGTAGGCGCAACACTTGACGGCGGCGACAAGTGGGTGAAAGTGTTGCGCAGGCAGCATGACCCCGAGTTGGTGGTATTTGCCAATTTGTTAACCGGCGCCGAATGTGATGCGCTGATAGAAGCCGCCAGGCCGCGCCTGTCGCGCTCACTGACAGTAGACACGCATACCGGCGACGAAGCACTGCACCCCAACCGCAGCAGCCAGGGTATGTTTTTTGAGCGTTTTGAAAATGAGGTGGTGTTCCGGATTGAAAAACGTATTGCCAAACTATTGCATTGGCCAGTCCAACACGCCGAAGGCTTGCAAGTGTTGTGCTACCAAAAAGATGAGCAGTACCAGCCGCACTACGACTTTTTTGACCCGCAGCAAGCGGGTACACCGGCTTTGCTGACACGCGGCGGCCAGCGTGTGGCCACGCTCATCATGTATCTGGCTGAACCCGAGGCGGGCGGCGCAACCGTGTTTCCGGACTTGGGCTTGCAAGTCGCTCCCAAGCGCGGACAGGCGGTATTTTTCAGCTACGCAGAGCCACTGCCATCTAGCTTGACGCTACACGGTGGTGCGCCTGTGACTCTGGGAGAGAAGTGGATTGCGACCAAATGGCTGCGGCAGCATGCATTTGCCTGATTTTCGCTTTTTACCTATTAAATCGGCCTCTAGCCCAAC
>JBBAPP010000151.1:0-6210 GCA_040400775.1 Polaromonas sp.
CAGACGGTGATGCCAGCATTGAAGACGTTGGCTGGGAGCTGTTTAACTTCATGCTCGATGTTGCCAGTGGGCGTAAAAAAACCTGGGCTGAGCATTGGAAACTGCACAACGCGCTGGTGCTGTTTAACCCCGCACCCATCACTTGAGAGTTTTATTTACAGCACAAAACGAGACAACCATGACCACGCCCCATCAACGTCACACACAGCAAGGAAGCATCATGATGCAACGCCGTGCCCTAGTTCACACCGCCTTGGCCGCCATAGCAGCAAACTTTGCAACATGTTCTGCGTTTGCCCAAGGCGGCTGGCCAACAGCCAAGCCGATTACCTACCTAGTGCCGTTTCCACCAGGCGGGACTACCGATGTGCTGGGCCGCTTGATAGGCCAAAAGCTCGGCACGGTGCTCGGCAGCAGCATCATCATTGACAACAAGCCAGGTGCAGGCGGCAGTATTGGCTCTGAAGTGGGTTCACGCGCTGCAGCCGATGGCTACACCCTGGTGGGCGGCACCGTCAGCTCGCATGCCATCAACGTCAGCATGTACGCAAAAATCGGCTATGACCCGGTCAAGTCATTTGTACCCATCACACTGATAGGTACCAACCCGCTGGTGCTGGTCGTCAGCCAGGCCAGCCCGTATAAGACCTTGAAGGATGTGCTGGATGCCAGCAAGCTCAAAAACGGCGGCCTGTCATCTGCGTCAGCCGGCACAGGCACATCGCAACATTTATCGCTTGAACTGCTGGCCTTCAGGTCAGGTGTGAAGTTCACGCATGTGCCTTACAAGGGCAGCGGCCCGGCTATTCAGGACGTCATGGGTGGTCAGGTTGACATGATGTTCGACACCAGCGTGGTGGCCGCACCGCACATCCAAAGCGGCAAATTGCGTGCCATCGCCGTTACTTCTGCAAAGCGCTTGGCATCGCTGCCTGACGTACCTACCGTGGCCGAATCCGGTTTGCCGGGGCTGGCCAATTTTGAAGTACTGTCCTGGCAAGCGATTTTTGCACCTGTCGGAACGCCCGCCCCTATCGTTAATCGCCTGCACGATGAAATCAACCGCATCCTGGCTGAGCCCGAGATGCAGGCCAAGCTCAAGGGCTTTGGCATGGAGCCCGCCCAAATGACCAGCGCCCAGATAGGTAGTTTTCAGCAGGCTGAAGTTACCAAGTGGGCGCAGGTTATCAAGGCGGCGGGCATCAAGGCCGACTAGCCCACCGAATCCAAAACGAGATAGCAAAACCACCATGACACATCCCACTGCCTACCAACCCTTTCCCAACGGCTTCAAGCGCGACCTGCTTGCCGGCAAGCGCCTGCTAGGCTGCTGGTCGTCGCTGGCCAATGCCATCACGACTGAAGTGCTGGGCGTAGCCGGCTTCGACTGGATACTGCTAGACGGCGAGCACTCACCCAACGACGTCGCTACCTTCATACCGCAACTGATGGCCTTAAAAGACAGTCCAAGCGCCCCCGTTGTCAGGCCGACCAGCAACAACGCGGTGGAGCTGAAGCGGCTGCTGGACGCCGGGTTTTATAACTTTCTGATTCCGTTTGTTGAAACTGCCGACGAAGCACTGCAAGCCGTGCGCGCCACCCGCTACCCGCCGCAGGGCATCCGCGGTGTGTCGGTGTCGCAGCGCAGTAACCACTACGGCACGGTGCCTGATTATTTCAAGTCCATCAATGACCATATTTGTGTGATGCTGCAAATCGAAAGCCGTGTGGGTGTGACCAACGCAAAAGCGATTGCAGCCGTTCAGGGAGTGGACTGCATTTTTGTCGGTCCGTCTGACTTGGCGGCGGATATGGGGCACTTGGGTAACGCCAACCACCCCGATGTTCAAGCCGCCATTGCCGCCGTGTTTGCCGATGCCAAAGCCTGCAGCAAACCGACCGGCATTTTGGCCCCGGTCGAGGCGGATGCCCGCCGCTACATGGCCATGGGCGCTACTTTTGTGGGTGTGGGCAGCGACCTGGGTGTTTTCAGGTCCGCCACGCAGGCGCTGCATGACCGTTATTCAATTTAATTTTTTCAGGAAATACTGCAATGCGCACACTTGGTTTAAAACTTGGCTTTGTGGGTCTTGGCATCATGGGCGCGCCCATGGTGGCGCATTTGGTCAAGGCGGGGCATACGGTGTTTTTAAGCACACGCCGCCAAATACCTGCTGAACTGTTGGTCGACCAAGCACAGGCCTGCATGACTGCCAGCGAGGTGGCCCAAAAGGCCGACATCATCTTCATGATGCTGCCCGACACGCCTGATGTGGCCAAAGTTTTGTTCGGTGACAACGGCGTAGCTTCGGGTTTGACGGCTGGCAAAACCGTGGTGGACATGAGCTCCATCTCGCCGATGGACACCAAAGAATTCGCCCAAAAAATCAATGCCCTGGGCTGCGACTACCTGGATGCGCCGGTGTCTGGCGGTGAAGTCGGTGCCAAGGCGGCCAGCCTGACCATCATGGTGGGCGGGCCTGAGGCAGCGTTTGAAAAAGTCAAGCCGCTGTTTGAGCTGATGGGCAAAAACATCACGCTGGTCGGCGGCAACGGCGACGGCCAGACTTGCAAGGTCGCCAACCAAATTATTGTGGCACTCAACATTGCGGCGGTCGGCGAAGCGCTGCTGTTTGCCAGCAAGGCTGGCGCAGACCCCGCTAAGGTACGGCAAGCGCTGATGGGCGGCTTTGCGTCGTCACGCATTCTCGAGGTCCATGGCGAGCGAATGATCAAACGCACTTTTGCACCGGGTTTCAGAATCGGCCTGCATCAAAAAGACTTGAACCTGGCGTTGCAAGGTGCCAAAGCGCTGGGCGTGGCGCTGCCGCAAACCGCCAGCGCCGCTCAGCTGATGCAAGTCTGCGCTGCCAACAGCATGCAGGATCTGGACCACTCAGCGCTGGTACGTGCGCTGGAACTGATGGCCAACCACACCGTGGCATGAACCTGTCTGGCACGTGGCTTGAGTCTCACACCCAAAAAGGAATAAACCATGTCACTGCCTAGAAGATCGGTTGTCAAAGGCCTGCTGTCCTTCGGCCTGGGTGCAACAGCAGCCGCTGCCCAGGCACAAGCCTGGCCCGCCAAACCCATCCGCATCGTGGTGCCTTACTCGCCCGGCGGTTCTTCAGACATCATTGCGCGGGCGATTTCGCAGGTGCTGTCTGATGCGCTCAAGCAGCCAGTGATTGTGGAGAACAAAGCTGGTGCCAACGGCAACCTGGGCGCTGATTTTGTAGCCAAGTCCACACCCGACGGCTACACCTTGCTGCTGTGCGACACCGGTGCCCTGGCCATTAGCCCGGCGGTTTATACCAAGCTGGGTTTTGACCCCAGTAAAGACCTGCGCGGCGTGACCATGCTGGCCTATTCGCCGCATTTGCTGGTGGTGCATCCATCCGTACCGGCCAATAACCTCAAAGAGCTGGTAGCCCTGTCGCAGCGCACGCAGCTGAACTTTGCCGTCACTGCCATGGGTAGCGCTCCGCATCTGGCGGGTGTGGCGGTTGAGCGCGCCAGCGGGGCCAAGTGGCAGTACATCCCGTACAAAGGTGGCTCGCAAGCCGTCAGCGACACCATCGCCGGGCAAACCCAGGTGCTGATGAACGGCATGCTGGCCACACTGCCGTTTGTGCAAAGCGGCAAACTGAAAATTCTCGGTGTGTCGAAAAGCACGCGTATGCCGTTGATTGGTGATGTGCCTACCCTGGCCGAGCAGGGCTTGCCCGGTTTTGATTCCGGCACTTGGCAAGGCTTGCTGGCACCCAACGGTACACCTTCCAGCGTTATGGCGCGTTTGAACGCTGAATTCATCAAAGCTATTCGCAGCCCTGATATTCGTGCCAAGCTGGCCGGGCTGGGTGCCGAAGTGGTGACCATGTCACCCATGGAGCAAGATGCATTTTTTAACCGCGAGCGTGCCCGCTGGGCCAAGGTGGTGGCAGATGCCGCCATCAGGCTCGACTAAACAAGCTGCTTGACCATGCGTTTGCTCGACCCCAAACATTTTGAGGGCGTGATTGGCGGCAAATCCGTCGCGCTGTACACCCTGCGCAACGCGCGCGGCATGGTTTGCGGCATCACCAACTACGCTGCAAAAATTACGCAATTGATAGTGCCGGATAGGGACGGCAAATTTGACGACGTGGTGCTGGGCTACGACAGCCTGGAAGGCGTTGTGAAAGGCTCACCGTCGATGGGCGCTTTTATCGGCCGCTATGCCGGACGAATTGACAACGCTGCTTTCACACTGGACGGTGTGCGCCACCAGCTCACCGCCAACAATGGCCCGCATTGCCTGCACGGTGGGGCCAAGGGGTCACGCTTTCAGGTGTTTGACGCGGTGCAGAACAACCCGACAAGTGTGGAGATGCGCTATGTGTTTGCCGATGGCGAGGAGGGCTTCCCCGGCGCGCTGGCATTGCGCCTGCTGTATAGCCTGACGGACGATAACCAACTGGTGCTCGACTACCAAGCCACCGCGCTAGACAAACCCAGCGTCGCCAGCTTCACCACCCATGCGTTTTTTAACCTCAACGGCCATGCCAGCGGCAGTCTGCTGGGCCATGAGGTGATGGTTAAGGCTGATCGGTACTTTGGCATGGCACGCGATTTGGTCGCCACTGGCGAGCTGATGGCGGTAGCGGGTACGCGGTTTGATTTTCAAAAGCTGCGAGCCATCAACGCCTTGGGCGAGGCCGGTTACGACTGTTGCTTTGCGCTGAACAAACCCGCCGCCCATCAACTGAGCCTAGCAGCACAGGTCAGCGCCCAAGCCAGTGGCCGTGTCATGCAGGTCTGGTCCACCGAGCCCGCCATGCAGTTCTACACTGGGCTGCTGCCGGGCGAGCCCTTACCTGGCGGCGTGGGAAAAGAGGGTGCAAGGTACGCACAACAGCAAAGCCTGTGCCTGGAGCCGCAAGGCTACCCCAACGCCCCCAACCTGATGCACCGCTACCCGGATGCCGCCAGCGCTGTGTATGCACCAGGCATCAGCCGCATTGGACAAACGGTTTATCGGTTTTGTAGCAGTTAATTTGCTATATAAACAGGAGCTATATACACTTATATCTATTGGTCTAAAGGCTAATTTGATGCCTTAAATCTGAAAATGAAAGTCCCCCGACTCAACGCGTTTTCAAGCCGTCAAAGCAGGTGTCCAGCACCAGCGCAACAATTTCTTCATCGGTATGCTGGCCGCCGGCTTTTAAGAAACCGGGCACCGGGTCGCAGGCTCTGGCGTACAGGGTGTACAACACGGCAATCGCCGGTATTTTGGGGCTTAAGGAGCCGTTGGCTTGTGCGGCTTCTATCCAGCCGCCAATTTGGTCGCTGATCTGCATCAAGCCATCCAGATAGGCTTTGTTGGCCATCAGGTTGGCGCGGAGTGTGGAGTTTTGGCTGGGCAGCGACGGCATTTCACCTTTGAGCTGGACTTGCAACATCCAGCGGGCGATGGCTTTAAGTTGGTCAAGCGGCGGTGCAGCAGCGGGCAAGCTGGCCAAAAAGGCCTTGGCCAGGCCAATCACCCGCACCATGGCGGCGGCTGCCAGGTCTTCTTTGCTTGAAAAGTGTTTGTACAGGCTGGCCTTGGCAATGCCTACGTCCAGCGCCACCTCATCGACCGTCATCAAGTCAAAGCCTTTTTCAGCAAGTAGGCGGTTGACGGCAACCACGATGGCGTCTTCTCGGGCCAACAGCATTTGAGCTTTAAAGCTGGTTTTGATTGGGGCGACAGGGGTAGGCGATATGAGGACAACAGACATAAGTTTATTTTAAACGCACAAGTGGGTTTGGCGTATAAAAAACATATGCGGAAGCTGTTTTTTAGTCACCAAGTACAAAATGCTACTTCCCAGTATTTGGCAAGTTTTGCGAGGACTTGGACTTCTTTTGCGAACCAACAAAACAAGAAACTGTAAAAAAAGGTATTCTCATCAGAACTTACGTTACAAATTTACGCAAGTTGCGCAGCGTTTATCCTAGAAAAAGCAGTTGGATGCTGCCGAGTGTGCCGCGCACGGCGCGTTCAGCAAGGCGGGACAACGACGCGGGCTTTTGCCCGCTAGGCGGAGCAACGCGGCTGGGCGGGTCGGGCGGGGCGCCATCGGGTGCATAGCGTTGTCAGCCAAGGGGTGATCGCCAGCGACGCTCAAAAGCTGAACCTTCATGCGGTCTGCAAAAGGGCTGCCAGCGGTCAACTGCTTT
>JBBAPP010000152.1:0-6209 GCA_040400775.1 Polaromonas sp.
ACACTTGGCGTGAGGCACCGGCGCGTCAGGCGGCGCTGGACGCACAAACCAGTCGCATGCAGCAGTTCCAGGCGCAGGCTCAGTCGCTGAAAAAACCGACACCCATCACCCGGGCTGAAGCCATCCGATGGCTAGAAGCGAATATTCCGCCAAGTTTGGGCAAAGACGCCAAATGGAGCCTGCAAGGCGAACAGCTGAGTGTGATCTTGTCGGGCACGCCGGCCGACCAACTGGCGACATGGCTCAGCCATGCCCGCGAACGGGCTCAGGCTCTGCCTGTGCAAGCCCAGCTACAGCAAACCCCGATAGCCAACGACGCTTCCAAAAGCCCGACCGACGGTAACCATGCAGTGCGCTGGAGTGGTAGCTTGCTGCTGAGCCTGCCATGAGCCCTTTGACCAAGCTGCCACGCCAGCACCTCAGCCGTTCAGTCGCCCCCTGGCGCTGGGCCTGGTTGGGCGCAGGACTGGGACTTGTGGCTGCCGTGCTGACGTGGGCCCCAGCGCACTGGCTGGTGTGGGGGATGACACAGGCCAGCCAAGACCGTGTGGTGCTGCAGTCGGCCAGGGGCAGTGTCTGGGATGGCTCCGCCCAATTGCTGTTCAGCGGGGGGCAAGGCAGCCGCGGCGCACAGGCCCTACCCGGGCGGATTCATTGGCAGATCGAGCCCGGCTGGCTGTCAGTGCGCCTTCGTCTGAAAGCCGACTGCTGCATGGGCAGCCCAATGCAATTACACCTGCGTGCGGGTCTGTCCAACGTAAATTTACAGGTCGATGCACATCGCTCCCAGTGGCCTGCGGCCTTGCTTAGCGGTTTGGGCGCACCGTGGAACACCCTGCAGCCTGCTGGTCAACTAGAGTTAAGCACCGAATCTTTGGGCTTGCAGTGGGCCGCCAGTCAGCTGCAGATGCAAGGCTTGGTCAAACTCCAAGCGCAAAACATGTCGTCCCGACTGAGCACCCTCAGTCCGATAGGCAGCTATCGCATCGAACTGCGCGGCACACCCCAAGGCAGCGCTACCCCCGAACTTTTTTTAAGTACCACGCAAGGCCCATTACAGCTTTCTGGGCAGGGGCAATGGGTTAATGCACGCTTGCGATTTACCGGTGAAGCCAGCGCCGCCGAAGGCAGTGAAAGTGTCTTGTCCAATTTACTCAACCTCATTGGCCGCCGCCAGGGCGCGCGCAGCCTGCTTTCTTTGGGATAAGCCATGTACAACACGCCACGTTTGTTAAGCCAATACAGTTTGCCAGCCATCGCACTGACTCTCGCTTGTTGGGGGCTGCCGGGCTGGGCGCAAAGCCAGGCCAGCAAGTCGGTTTTAGCCAAAGAACCTGTCACGCTGAATTTTCAAAATGCTGAAATCGACGCCGTGGCCCGCACGCTGGCCACCCTGTCAGGCTACAACGTCGTGGTCGATCCCCGGGTCAAGGGGACTATGTCACTGGTCAGCACGCTGCCCATATTGCCTGCGCAAGCGCTGCGCCTGTTCGCCTCACAGTTGCGCACGCAGGGGTTTGCGCTGGTCGAATCAGCAGGCTTGTACAGCGTCGTGCCGGAAGCCGAGGCCAAGCTGCAAAGCAGTGCCGTCTCGGTCGGCACGATGCCAGCCAGCAGTGGTCAGATCGTGACGCAAATTTTCAAGCTTAACCACGAAAAAGCCAGCGACTTGGTGCCGGTTCTGCGACCTCTCATCAGCCCCAACAACACCATCAACGTGAACCCCAGCGCCAACGCCTTGGTCATCACCGACTACAGCGAAAACCTGCAGCGCTTGGGCCGGATCATTGCAGCACTCGACGTCGCCAGCGCCACCGGGGTGGAGGTGATCCGACTGCAGCACGGTATTGCCAGCGACCTGGCGCTGATGCTGCAACGCCTGCTCGACTCGGGAGCCAGCGCTGGGACTCCAGGGGTCCAGGGACAAACCGACTCTTTATTTAAAACCACGGTGCTGGCCGAGGCGCG
The DNA here is from genome assembly GCA_040400775.1 of Polaromonas sp. GTDB lineage: Bacteria > Pseudomonadota > Gammaproteobacteria > Burkholderiales > Burkholderiaceae_C > Polaromonas. The sequence goes on from JBBAPP010000152.1 coordinate 1,969, forward strand.
TACCAATTCACTGATTGTGCGTGCCGCCAACCCAGCGCGTTTGTCGCTGACACGTGCCTTAGCCGAACAACTCGATCAACCCAGCGCGGCGGGCCCCGGGGCTGCCAGCGGCAACATCCATGTGGTGTATTTAAAAAACGCCGACGCCACCAAACTGGCTATCACCTTGCGCGCAGCCATGAGCGCCCAAGGCAGCAGCCCCAGCGCTGGAGCTGTCGGCGCGCCCGCCTCTGGTATCGGCTCGACAGCGGCCATAAGCGCTTCAGGCGCAGGTAACGCCGGCACGCAACCCGCAACGGGCGGTCAAATCCAGGCCGACCCCGCCACCAACGCACTCATCATCACTGCACCCGAGCCGCAATACCGCCAGCTGCGCAGCGTGATCGAGATGCTCGACCAACGCCGAGCACAGGTATTTGTGGAAAGCCTGATCGCCGAAGTCAGTGCCGACAAAGCAGCTGAATTTGGCGTTCAGTGGATGAGCGGAACAGGCACAAACGGCAGTTCGGTGGGGCTTTTGGGCACCAACTTTGCAGTCGGTGGTACCAACTTGCTGACACTGGCGGCAGGTGCGACAGCGGGCGTATTTTCGCCATCGACCGGACTCAATATTGCCCTGGGTCAAAAACGCAACGGTGTTTTGGCACTCGGTGCTTTGGCCCGATTTTTACAAAAAGATGGCGATGCCAACGTGCTGTCGACGCCCAACCTGCTGACGCTGGACAATGAGGAAGCGAAAATTGTGATTGGCCAGAACGTACCCTTTGTCACCGGCCAATACACCGCCAACAACAGCACCAATGGCGCGGTCAACCCGTTCCAGACGATTGAGCGCAAAGACGTTGGCCTGACGCTGCGGGTCAAGCCGCAGATCAGCGAAGGCGGCACTGTCAAGCTGCAAATCTTTCAGGAAGTCAGCAGCATTGACCGCACCAGCTCCGCCACCGCAGGCTTGATCACCAATAAGCGGTCCATCGAGTCTAGCGTGCTGGTAGAGGACGGCTCGATTGTGGTGCTTGGCGGCTTGCTGCAAGACGACACCAGCAACAGCCAAGAAAAAGTCCCTGGCTTGGGCGACTTGCCTATTTTTGGTAACCTTTTCAGGTCAGAAGCTCGCAGCCGCAAAAAAACCAACCTGATGGTGTTTTTACGGCCCGTGGTGGTGCGCGACGGCGCTGCCACTGAAGCCCTGTCGCTCGGTCGTTACGAGCAAATGCGGATAAACCAGCAAAGCTTCCAGCCGGCACCCACGGACGCCTTACCGGTCAGCGGCTCGGCGATATTGCCAGCGCTGGTGACAGGTGACAGTGCGCCCGCGACAGCCATGCCGCCAGCCAGCAAGCCCTGAGCCGACCATGAGCCTCGCCGTGCAACTCCCCCTGCCCTACGCTTTTGCCCGCACGCACCGCTTGCTGCTGGAAGATGATGGCCATCGGCAATGCTTGAGCTGGTGCGAAGCAAGTGATCGCTCTGCGCTGTCTGAAGTGATACGAAAATTTGCATTTCAACATCAGCAGATGCCGATTGAGATGCAGTTCAGCAACAGCGTGGCGCTTGCTCAACGCATCAACCAGGCTTACTCAGGCGGCCAAGCCAACAGCTCATCGACGGCTGCGGCAGTAGTCAACGAAGTCGAATCTGAGGCCGATCTGTCACGCATGATGCAAGATCTGCCAGCGGTGGAAGACCTGCTGGCAGCTAACGACGGTGCGCCCATCATCCGCATGCTCAATGCACTGCTGACACAGGCTGCCCGTGACGGTGCCAGCGACATTCACATCGAGCCTTATGAGCGCCATTCAAGCGTGCGTTTTCGGATCGATGGCAGCTTGCGTGTGGTGGTGCAACCCAATCGGGCGCTGCACGCAGCCCTGATTTCGCGCTTAAAAATCATGGCCGAACTCGACATTGCCGAAAAACGCTTGCCGCAAGACGGCCGCATCAGCCTGCGCTTAGGTAGCCGCGCGGTCGATGTGCGCGTCTCTACCTTGCCGAGTGCGCACGGCGAACGTGCTGTGCTGCGCCTGCTGGACAAAAGCGAAGCACGGCTGACCTTGGAAGCCGTTGGCATGCAAGGACAGCTGCTACACCAGGTGGAGCAGTTGATTAGCCAGCCGCATGGTATCTTATTGGTCACCGGCCCGACGGGCTCAGGCAAAACGACCAGCTTGTACGCGGCCCTACAGCGCCTTGACACCACGCGCAACAACATCATGACGGTGGAAGACCCGATCGAATACGAGCTGTCTGGCGTAGGCCAAACGCAGGTAAACGCCAAGATTGATTTGAGCTTTGCCAAAGCCTTGCGGGCCATCTTGCGGCAAGACCCTGACGTCATCATGATCGGTGAAATCCGCGATTTTGAAACGGCGCAAATTGCGATCCAAGCATCTCTCACAGGCCATCTGGTGCTGGCCACGCTACACACCAACGATGCCACCAGCGCAGTGACGCGCCTGACCGACATGGGCGTTGAACCTTTTTTGCTAAGCTCATCTTTGCTTGGCGTGTTGGCACAGCGGCTGGTTCGCAAACTTTGTACGGCCTGCCGCGGCGCAAGCTGTGAATCCTGCGGCCACACTGGCTATGCACGCCGAACCGGTATTTTTGAATTGCTGGTGGCCAGCGATGCGATTCGCGCGCAGATCCACAACCGGGCAGCTGAGGCAGATCTGCGCGCCACCGCCATGCACCAAGGTATGGTGCTGATGCGCAGCGATGGGCAACGCCTGGTTGACGCCGGTATCACCAGCGCCGAAGAGCTTTTGCGCGTCACGCGGGACTGATACAAACCTATGCCAGCCTACCGTTTTGAAGCGCTGCAAGCCAACGGCGCCACTCGAAAAGGCGTGGTCGAGGCCGACAGTTTGAAGTCAGCCCGGACACAACTGCGCTCACAGTCTTTGGTGCCCTTGTCGGTCGACGCCATCCCGTCACGTTCGACCGAGCTGGCCGACACAGCGCAGCCTTGGTGGCAGAAGTCGATTGGCAACAGCCGCGCTTTCAGCACCAGCCAGCGTGCCATCTGGACACGTCAATTGGCGGGATTAGTCAGCAGTGGACTGCCGATTGAACGCGCTTTGTCTGCGCTGGCCGAAGAATCCGAGCACGACAAACAACGCCACCTGATGGCGGCCGTTCGGGCTGAAGTGAATTCGGGCAGCAGCCTTGGCCGGGCATTGGCCGTCCACCCGGACGAATTCCCTGCGATTGACCGCGCCGTGATTGCTGCGGGCGAGGAAAGCGGTCACTTGGGTGACGTCCTGAACCAGCTGGCCAACGACCTGGAAGAGCAGCAAAACTTGCGCGCCAAACTCCTGAGTGCGGCCTTGTATCCGGCCATCGTGAGCCTGGTGGCACTGGCCATTGTAATTTTCTTAGTCACTACGGTGGTGCCCCAAGTCGCAGGTGTGTTTGCAGGTACCAAACGCCAACTGCCGCTGTTAACCGTGGCCATGCTGGCCATCAGTGACTTTGTCCGCCACTGGGGTTGGTTGGTGCTGTTGCTTTTTGCGGGCGGCGTGACCAGCTTCAGACTGGCTTTGAGGCAAGCCACCATGCGTCTGCGCTTTGACGCTGCCTGGCTGCGACTGCCCCTGATAGGCCGGCTGGCCCGGGGCTACAACAGTGCTCGCTTTGCCTCGACCCTGGCTATGCTCACTTCAGCAGGCGTACCCATCCTCAAAGCTCTGCAAGCGGCCGCCGACACCCTCTCCAACCAAGCTTTGCGTGCCGACGCACTCGAAGCCTTGGTGCGCGTGCGCGAAGGCGCCCCGCTGGGAAGCGCACTGGCACAAAACGCCCGCTTTCCCAGCCTTTTAGCCATCTTCGCCCGATTGGGCGAACAAACTGGCCAACTACCGGTGATGCTGCAACGGGCGGCGACGCAGCTGTCGTTGGAAGTGCAACGCCGCGCCATGGCCTTGGCTACAGTCTTAGAGCCCTTGCTGATCGTCGCCATGGGCGGCATGGTTATGTTGATCGTACTGGCGGTGTTGATGCCGATCATGGAGATGAACCAGTGGGTGAAGTAAAAATCTCCCCACAAACAAGCCGTTTTAAGCTGCTTTAGCTAATTCCGTTTCCAAATCATTTGTGTCTAGGCGCGAAGCCGCAGGCAGTGCTCTAGCACGACAATGCGAAGCAACAACGGCACGGATGATTTAGAAATGGAATAACGCATCGGCTCTGATTCTATTTCCACACCATTCGTGGACCTGAAGGCAAAGCGACAACAGTAC
>JBBAPP010000153.1:0-6151 GCA_040400775.1 Polaromonas sp.
CCCAGGGTCATGACGTCGCCCTTTTTCAGGAACAGCGGTGGCTTCATGCCCAGACCTACGCCGGGTGGCGTGCCGGTGCAGATCACGTCACCCGGCATCAGGGTGAAGAACTGGCTGCAATAGCTGACGATTTTGGCTGCGCCAAAAATCATGGTCTTGGTGTTACCGGTCTGACAGCGCGTGCCGTTGACGTCCAGCCACATGCCGAGTTTTTGCGGATTGGTGATCTCATCGGTGGTCACCAGCCAGGGGCCGATCGGGCCGAAGGTGTCGCAACCCTTGCCCTTGTCCCACTGCGGGCCACGCTCGATCTGGAACTCGCGCTCGCTCACGTCGTTGCACAGGGTGTAGCCGGCAACGTATGTCAGCGCGTCTTTTTGCGACACATAGCGTGCGCGCGTGCCGATGACAATGCCCAACTCAATCTCCCAATCGCCTTTGACCGAGCCCTTGGGCAGCATCACGTCGTCGTTGGGTCCCTGGATACAGCTGTTGGCCTTCATGAAAATAATCGGCTCTTTAGGGATGGCCATGCCGGACTCGGCAGCGTGGTCGCGGTAGTTCAAACCGATGGCAACATATTTGCCGACGTTGGCCACCGGGCAGCCCATGCGCGGCGAACCTTTGACCAAAGGCAGCTTGTCAGTTTTAAGTTTGCGCAGCTTGGCCAGCGTTGCGTCGCCCAGCTGGTCGCCGCTGAAGTCTTTGACGACTGCGCTCAAGTCACGCAGCTTGCCCTCCGCATCTATCAGGCCGGGTTTTTCTTTACCGGGGTTGCCATAGCGAACGAGTTTCATGAAGCTTCCTTTATTGACGAAGTGATGGAAAAAATTAGTACGTGGCCCGGCCACCCGACAGGTCAAATACCGCACCGGTGGAAAATGAACATTCCTGTGTACACAGCCACACCACCATAGCCGCAATTTCTTCAGGCTCGCCAAAACGGGCCATCGGTATCTTGGACAGCATAAACGCAATATGCGCTTCGCTCATCTGGTCAAAGATGGCGGTTTTAACTGCTGCGGGGGTGACACAATTCACCCGCACGCCGGTATCGGCCAACTCTTTGCCGAGTGATTTGGTCAGTGCAATGACGCCCGCTTTGCTGGCGCTGTAGGCGCTGGCGTTGGGGTTGCCTTCTTTGCCCGCCACCGACGCGATGTTGACGATGCGCCCATAGTTTTGTGCGCGCATCAGCGGCACCACTTCACGGCAGCAGTAAAAAACACCATTCAGATTAACCTGCATCACCTGCTGCCACGCCTCTGGCGGGTAGTCCCAGAGTTTCACATTCGGGCCGGTGATGCCAGCACAGTTGACCAGTGCATCAATCGCAGGATGCAACTTGGTGGTTTGCACAACAGCACTTGCCACACTGGCAGGATCGGCCACGTCCACCAGTACAGCCTGCGCGCGATGGCCAAGTTGCGCTGTGGCTTTTTTCAAGGCATCAGCATTGATGTCCCAAAGCGTGACAACTGCATCAGAGGCCAACAGCCGCTGGGCAATGGCAAAACCAAGACCTGTGGCGCCGCCCGTCACAACGGCGTGTCGACCCGCTACATCGAGCTGGTTCATATTGTCATACCGCCGTCAATGCAGTAGGCCTGGCCGGTGACAAACGCCGACTCGTCGCTGGCTAAAAAAACCACCAACGGGGCAATTTCATGCGCCTGCGCCAAGCGGCCCATGGGCTGGCGAGCGATGAAGTTTTTACGCGCTTCCACCGGGTCTTGATACACATTGATGCGGTCCGCCAGCGACGGCGTGTCGACTGTGCCGGGGCAAATGGCGTTGCAGCGTACCCCTTGCATGACGAAATCTGCCGCCACGCTTTTGGTCAAACCGATCACCGCCGCCTTGGACGCGCCGTACACAAAACGATTCGGCAGCCCCTTGATACTGACCACGCTGGCCATATTGATGATGCTGCCTTTTTTGTTCGCCAGCATGTGGGGAAGTACCGCCTGAATCGTCCAGAACTGGGAGCGAACGTTCAAATCGAAGGCAAAGTCCCACTGCGCATCGGTGGCCTCCAGCGCCGTGCCTGCATGCACAAAGCCAGCGCAGTTAAACAGCACATCGATGGCGGGCAGGCCTGAGACCAATTTTTGAATCGCGGATTTGTCCATCACATCCAGCACTGCCGCGTGGATGTTCGGAACGCCGGCATAGCTGGCCAGCAGTTTTTCATTCACATCCGTCGCCCACACGGTTGCCCCCTCCGCGGCCAACGCCAGTGCGCTGGCTTTGCCAATACCCTGGCCAGCAGCTGTGACAAGTGCCGTTTTTCCTGTGAGTCGCATATGGGTTCCTTCAATGTGTCTAGGGTTTTACCGGATGTTGCATAAAAGCTTTTGTGTGATTATCAATTGGCCTGACCACTTGTCCAATTGAGACTAACCCTTAAACATTATCAGCCCACCACTGTCCGCATCGTGCCGCTACAACCGCTTGAACCCAAACGCCTGTACCGGCAAATTGCCGAGCAGCTGCGCGCGCTGATCGAAGCAGGAGAATTTGTCGTTGGCCAGCGACTGCCTGCCGAGCGTGAGCTGGCGATGCAACTGGCCGTGAGCCGCCCTTCGGTGCGAGAGGCTTTGATTGCACTGGAAGTAGAAGGCTGGGTTGAGGTGCGTAGCGGCTCAGGGGTGTATGTACTGAGAAACACGCCGCCTGTCGTTGACGCACAAGCCAGCTCTGACGAATGGGGGCCGCTGGAACTGATCATGGCGCGCGGTTTGATTGAAGGCGAAGCGGCTGCCATGGCAGCTACGCAAGCCAGCAAAGATGAAATAGCCCGCATGGCAGATGCGCTGGCGCACATGAAGCTTGCGCTTAAGCAAGGCAAAGATCCGCTGGTGGGCGATGAGCTGTTTCACCGGGCGGTTGCGCAGGCTTGCGGTAACGAGGTGCTGCGTGACACGGTCAGCCGCTACTGGCAAGCGCGCCGCAGCCCGCTGTACCTGCGGCTGGCCGATTACTTTGAACGGCCCGCGTCCTGGCGGGCGGTGCTGCTAGAACACGCCGCCGTGCTCAAAGCCATTAAAAACCGCGATGCAAGTGCTGCGCGCGAGGCCATGCAAGGCCACATGACCAGGGCATTGGCGCGCTTTAGCGCAGGCTGGCACTCGGCCAATCCGACCCTGACGGATATACCGCAAGTCAAGAAAAAGTTTTACCCGAGAACGTCAAAGTAGTCAAAGCCAGTTCAAAACCAACCAGGAGAGATCATGAAAAGTAAAGCTACGTTGCTTAAAAAAGCGTTCAAATTAATCGCCGCCAGCAGCATCCTATTTGGCGCTGCAGGACAGTTCAGTATCGCTACAGCACAAACCAAGCTGAAGTGGGCGCATGTCTATGAAACCAGCGAGCCGTACCACAAATGGTCGGTGTGGGCCGGTGAAGAGTTTAAAAAACGCACCAATGGCAAGTTTGAGATCCAGGTCTTCCCGGCCTCCAGCCTGGGTAAAGAAAGCGACATCAACCAGGGCTTGCAGCTCGGCACGGTTGATATTATTTTGACCGGCGCATCTTTTGCATCCAACGCGTTTCCGCGTTTGGGGGTCAGCTACTACCCGTTCACCTTCCGCGACGCTGACCATGTCATCAAATACGGCAAAAGCGATATCTTCAAAGAGCTGACCGAAGGCTATAAAAAAGCCACCGGCAACACCGTCACGGCACTGACTTACTACGGCGCACGGCATGCCACCAGCAACAAGCTGTTTAAAAACTGTGACGAAATGAAGGGCATCAAAATGCGGGTGCCTGACTCGCCGGTCTACACCGCATTGCCACGCGCTTGCGGTGCCAACCCGACGCCGATTGCTTTTGCCGAGGTCTACTTGGCGCTGCAAAACGGAACCGTCGATGCGCAGGAAAATCCACTCCCGACGATTGAAGCTAAAAAGTTTTTTGAAGTGCAAAAAAACATCATTTTGACGGGACATATTTCGGATGCTTTGCTGACCGTCATATCGCCAAGCACCCTGGGCAAAATGAACCCAGCAGAGCAAAAGTTGCTGTCAGACATCACGCAAGAAGCCGCCGTCAACGCTACCAACGACATTCGCAAGCGCGAGGGCGAACTGGTGGACGAGTTCAAGAAAAAAGGCATCAATGTGGTGACGGTCGACCGCAACGACTTTCAACAGCGGGTGCTCAAATCCATTACTTTTGAATCCATGAAGCTGGATAAAAAGGACTGGGACCGTATCGTGTCGATCAAGTAAGCCACGCCAGCTCGCTGCAAGATGTCAAGCATTGACGATATGGCCCCTGTGATGGGGGCCGACGGGCAGTTCCACGCGCAAGACGAAGCGGTGGATTTGTCAGACACATCCTTTGAGGCCTGGGTAGCCCTGGGCTTTTTTTGGGCTTTGGGCATCACGGTTTTTTACCAGTTTTTTACCCGCTATGTGTTAAACAATTCTGCGGCCTGGACTGAAGAAATCGCGCGCTACTTGTTGATTGCCACAGTTTTTACCGGCGCAACCATCGGGGTGATTAAAAACAACCACATCCAGGTTGATTTCTTCTACCGCTTTATGCCGCAACGGACGGGCCGCGCGCTGGCCAGCCTGGTGGATGCACTGCGGATTGGTTTTTATGTGGCCGCCACCGTGCTGTGCGGGATGATGATGCTGAAATTGGGCAGCACGTCCCGCATGACGATGGTGGACTTGCCAATGAACTGGGTTTACGGTATTTGCATGCTGAGTTTTGCCGCAATGGCGTGTCGCTCAGTGCAGGTAGCGCTAACCCACAAGAGGCGCGGCTACAGCGTGCTGGAGCGCCCTGAGTCCATCATAGAAGACCGATAAAAACAAACCCCATGCTGAAAATTATTTTTTTATTCTTGATGAGCGGCGGCATTCCCGTGGCCATTGCGATGGCCGGTTCAGCCATGATTTACATATGGTGGACCGGTGGCCTGCCCGCTTTTGTGGTGATTCACCGCATGGTAAGCGGCATCGACAGCTTTCCGCTGCTGGCCGTGCCCTTTTTCATCCTGGCTGGTAACCTGATGAACAATGCAGGCATCACCAACCGCATCTACAACTACGCGCTAGCGCTGGTGGGCTGGATGAAGGGTGGCTTGGGACACGTCAATGTTGTCGGTTCCGTAATTTTTGCGGGCATGAGCGGCACAGCTATAGCCGATGCTGCCGGGCTGGGAACGATTGAAATCAAGGCCATGAAAGACCACGGCTACAGCACAGAATTTGCCGTCGGTGTGACCGCAGCATCGGCCACGCTGGGGCCGATTATTCCGCCCAGTTTACCGTTCGTGATTTACGGCATGATGGCCAACGTGAGTGTCGGCTCGCTCTTTTTAGCAGGCATATTGCCGGGCGTGCTGATGGCGATTTTGATGATGTGTACGGTGGCCTACTTTGCGCATAAAAATGCTTGGGGTGCGGACGTCAAGTTTGAATGGCCACGGGTCATCAAGGCCTTGGCTGAAACGGCGGTGGTGATTGCCTGGCCGGTTGCGTTGTGGTTGCTGATTGTCAAAGCCGGCTTGCCAGCGCAGGTCACGGTGTTTGGCGGCCTGATTGTGCTGTTTGCCATGGACAAGCTGTTCAAGTTTCAAGCAGCGCTGCCCATCATGACGCCCGTGCTGCTGATTGGCGGCATGACCACCGGCATCTTCACACCCACCGAGGGCGCCATAGCGGCCTGCCTGTGGGCCATGGTGCTGGGCTTTGCCTGGTACAAAACACTTAACTTTAAAATGTTCGTCAAAGTTTGCCTGGACACGGTAGAGACAACAGCAACGGTCTTGTTTATTGTGGCCGCGGCCAGTATTTTTGGCTGGATGTTGACGGCGACAGGTGTGACGGCAGCTATCAGCGAATGGGTGCTGGGCTTTACCCAAAATCCGCTGGTGTTTTTGCTGCTCGCCAACTTGCTGATGCTATTTGTCGGCTGCTTTTTAGAGCCTACCGCCGCCATCACGATTTTGGTGCCGATCCTGGTGCCGATTTGCCAAAAGCTGGGTATTGACCTGGTTCACTTTGGGCTGGTGATGGTGCTGAATTTGATGATTGGCCTGCTGCACCCACCGATGGGCATGGTGCTGTTTGTGCTGGCCCGGGTGGCGAAACTGTCGGTTGAACGGACGACGATTGCTATCTTGCCTTGG
>JBBAPP010000154.1:0-5955 GCA_040400775.1 Polaromonas sp.
GCGCGGTTTCTGAAATATTTGCATGCACGCGGCATTGCCAACACCGAAAACCGCAAGGTCTGGGTGTTTTGTGGTGACGGCGAAATGGATGAAGTCGAATCACTGGGCGCGATTGGTCTGGCTGCGCGTGAAAAACTCGACAACCTGATCTTTGTCATCAACTGCAATTTGCAGCGGCTCGATGGCCCGGTCCGCGGCAACGGCAAAATCGTGCAAGAACTTGAAGGCGAATTCAGAGGCGCGGGCTGGAACGTCATCAAGCTGTTGTGGGGTTCGGGTTGGGACCCATTGTTGGCACGCGACAAAGACGGCATCCTGAAAAAAATCATGATGGATACGCTGGATGGCGATTACCAGGCCATGAAAGCCAACGACGGTGCCTACGTGCGCAAGCATTTCTTTGGCCAGCACCCCAAGGCACTCGAGATGGTTGCGCACATGAGCGACGACGAGATTTTTGACCTCCGCCGAGGTGGCCACGACTCGAAAAAAGTCTATGCTGCATTCGCTTCGGCCGTCAAACACAAAGACCAGCCGACGGTGCTGCTGATCAAAACTGTCAAGGGTTTTGGCATGGGCAAAATTGGTGAAGGTAAAAACAACGTACACCAGACCAAAAAGTTGTCTGATGAAGATATCAAAGCCTTCCGCGATCGCTTTAATATTCCGATTCCCGACAGCCAACTGGCCGATATCCCGTTTTACAAACCAGCCGACGATACGCCCGAAATGCGCTACCTTCACGAGCGTCGCCAAGCGCTGGGTGGCTACCTGCCGCACCGCCGTACCAAGGCCGATGAAAGCTTTATCGTGCCGGCCTTGGACAGCTTCAAGTCAGTGATGGAAGCCACGCCAGAAGGCCGCGAGATTTCAACCACCCAGGCCTATGTGCGTTTTCTCACGCAGTTGCTGCGCGACCAAGCGCTGGGACCGCGCGTCGTGCCGATTTTGGTTGACGAAGCCCGCACTTTTGGCATGGAAGGCCTGTTTCGTCAAATCGGTATTTACAACCCCGATGGCCAGCAGTACACCCCGGTCGACAAAGACCAGGTGATGTACTACAAGGAAGACAAAAAGGGCCAAATTCTGCAAGAGGGCATCAATGAAGCGGGCGGTATGAGCAGCTGGATAGCGGCGGCTACGTCGTACAGCACGAATAACCGCATCATGGTGCCGTTTTACGTGTACTACTCGATGTTCGGCTTTCAGCGCATTGGCGATTTGGCCTGGGCGGCTGGCGACATGCAGGCACGCGGCTTCTTGCTGGGCGGTACATCCGGTCGCACCACGCTTAACGGTGAAGGCCTGCAGCACGAAGATGGTCACAGCCACATCATGGCGGGCACGATTCCCAACTGCATCAGCTACGACCCAAGTTTTGCGCACGAGGTCGGGGTCATTTTGCACCACGGCCTGAAGCGCATGGTCGAGAAGCAGGACAACGTGTATTTCTACATCACCTTGCTGAACGAAAACTATGCCATGCCAGGCCTGAAGGCTGGAACTGAAGAGCAGATTATCAAAGGCATGTACTTGTGCAATGAGGGCGCCAAACTCACGCCGTGTGTTCAGCTCTTGGGTTCAGGGACGATTCTCCGTGAATCGATTGCGGCGCAAGAATTGTTAGAAAAAGAGTGGGGTGTTGCCGCGAATGTCTGGAGCTGCCCAAGCTTCAACGAGCTGGCACGTGATGGCCAAGCGACAGAACGCTGGAACTTGCTGCACCCGCTTGAAAAGCCGCGCACCTCCTTCGTTGGCGAGCAGCTTGAAAAGCACACTGGCCCTGTGGTGGCATCAACCGATTACATGAAGGCCTACGCCGAACAAATTCGCAACTACATACCCAAGGGCCGTACCTTCAAGGTGCTGGGCACTGACGGTTTTGGCCGCAGCGACTTCAGGAGCAAGCTGCGCGAGCACTTTGAAATCAACCGCCATTACATTGTGGTGGCGGCGTTGAAAGCCTTGAGCGAAGAGGGCACCGTGCCAGTTGCCAAAGTGGCCGAGGCGATTAAAAAATACGCCATTCAAGTCGACAAAATCAATCCGCTTTACGCATAACTTATTTTTGCGGCAAAGACCAATAAATACGCCAAGCGATTTGTTGCTCTGTCCCTAACTGATGGGAGAAGAGACATTATGGCAAGCATAGATATTGCAGTTCCAGACATTGGTGATTTTGATGAAGTCACCGTCATTGAGTTACTCGTCAAGCCCGGCGACACCATCAAGGCTGACCAATCGCTGCTGACAGTCGAGTCTGACAAAGCGTCGATGGAAATACCATCGAGTGCGGCTGGCGTGGTCAAAGAAGTCATAGTCAAGCTCGGCGACAAAGTCAAGCAGGGGTCTATCGTTTTAAGCTTGGAAACTGCCGATTCAGGCGCTATTTCAGCACAAAAAGCGGCACCAGCCCATGAGATACGTGGGCAAACAGATCCTGTTTCTGTAGCGCCTACCACCCCACCTGTGCCTTCTACTGCCGCTGCCGCCAGTAGCACCATCGAGATTCACGTCCCCGATATCGGCGACTTCAAAGATGTCACCGTCATAGAGGTGCTGGTCAAGGTTGGCGACAGCATCAAGGTCGAGCAATCACTGCTCACGGTGGAATCTGACAAAGCCTCGATGGAGATTCCATCATCTGGCGCTGGCGTACTTAAAAACCTCAAAGTCAAGCTGGGCGACAAGATCAACATTGGCGATTTGCTGGCGGTGCTGGAAGGTGCTGTTTCAGGTAGCGCTCCCTCACCCCAACCCTCTCCCGCGACGGGAGAGGGGGCAGGTCCTAATCCCGTTGCGGCTTCACTCCCTCTCCCGCCTGCGGGAGAGGGCAGGGGTGAGGGCTCCCCGGCTCCCGCCCACAACCCCACCACAGCCCCCACAGGCGCGCTGCCCCACGCCTCCCCATCGGTCCGCAAGTTCGCCCGCGAGCTCGGCGTACCGCTGGCTGAAGTCAAAGGCGCTGGCCCCAAAGGCCGCATCACGCTGGACGATGTGCAGGCTTTCACCAAGTCCGTGATGGCAGGCGCGGTGCAAACGCTGGCCCAGGCCGCCATAGCGCCTGCGTCTTCAGGCGGCTCAGGTGTTGGTTTGGACTTGCTGCCTTGGCCCAAAGTGGACTTCACCAAGTTCGGGCCGATTGAGCGCAAGGAAATGGGCCGCATCAAAAAAATCAGCGGCGCCAATTTGCTGCGCAACGCCATCGTGATTCCGGCGGTCACCAACTTTGATGATGCTGACATCACTGATCTGGAAGCCTTCCGTGTGGTGACAAATAAAGAAAATGAAAAGTCGGGTGTTAAGGTCACGATGCTGGCCTTTCTCATCAAAGCCTGCGTGTCGGCACTCAAGAAGTTTCCGGACTTCAATGCATCCATTGATGGCGATGCAGTTGTTTACAAGCAATACTTTCACATTGCGTTTGCAGCCGACACACCCAACGGGCTGATGGTCCCGGTGATACGTGATTGCGACAAAAAAGGCGTGATGCAGATCAGCGCGGAGATGGGCGAGCTGGCCAAAAAAGCCCGTGATGGCAAACTCACCCCGGCTGAAATGCAGGGCGCCTGCTTCACGATTTCTTCTCTAGGCGGTATTGGCGGGCGTTACTTCACACCCATCATCAATGCGCCTGAAGTGGCCATTTTGGGTGTCTGCAAGAGCACGATGGAACCAGTGTGGGACGGTAAGGTGTTTCAGCCGCGCTTGATGTTGCCGCTGTCACTCACCTGGGACCACCGCGTGATTGACGGCGCGGCTGCGGCACGTTTCAATGCGTATTTAGGCCAAATTTTGAGTGACTTCCGCCGGGTCTTGCTGTGACCACACTGGTGGTTGTCAAAAAAGCCGGTCAGGTCGTGATCGCCGCTGATACGCTGGTGACGTTTGGCGACACCAGCCTGCCGCACCGGTATGAAGCGAATAGCAAAATCTTTAAGGTCGACACGCCAGCGGGCATCAGCTATGTGGGCATGGCCGGTACGGTGGCGCATTTCCCTGCGCTGCGCAAAGCCATGCAGGCGCTACCCAAGGCTGACTTGAAGCTCAGCTCAAAAGACGAGGTGTACGACACTTTTTTAAAGCTGCATCCGCTGCTGAAAGAAACGTTTTTTCTGCAAACCAAAGAAGACGATAGTGACCCGTATGAGTCGATGCAGTTCACCGTTGTGATTGCCAATTTAAGCGGTATTTATGGCTTGTACAGCTACCGCGAGATTTTTGAGTTCAAGGAATTTTGGAGCATTGGCTCAGGCCGTAGCTTTGCACTAGGTGCGATGCACGCCACCTGGGGCAGCGCCAAAACTGCCAAACAAGTCGCCCTGGCTGGCATGCAAGCAGGCTGCGAGTTTGACAAAAACTCAGGCGGCCCGATTGATGTTTACTCTGTGAAGTTGAAGGCTTAATTTAAGGTTTGATCATGCTAGAAATAAAAGTACCTGATATTGGTGATTTTGATGAAGTCACAGTGATTGAACTGCTTGTCAAAGTCGGCGATAGCATCAGGCTTGACCAAAGTTTGCTGACGGTTGAAAGCGACAAAGCATCTATGGAGATTCCGTCATCAGCGGCGGGTGTGGTCAAAGCGATTCATGTCAAGCTCGGTGACAAAGTCAAGCAAGGATCAGTCGTTTTGAGTCTTGAAGGTGCTAATTCAACTGCTATTTTAGTACCAAAAGAGGCTGTAGACCAACAAACACGGGCGCAAGTAGCTCCTGAAAAAGTAGCGTCTATGACTCTGCCAACGGTTGCTGCTGCCGCCAGCAGCTTTGCCGGCACAGCGGATCTTGATTGCGACCTGCTGGTACTCGGCGCAGGTCCAGGCGGCTACAGCGCCGCTTTTCGCGCGGCAGACCTGGGCCTCAAAGTCATCCTAGTGGAGCGTTACGCCTCCCTGGGCGGTGTCTGCCTTAACGTGGGTTGCATCCCCTCCAAGGCGCTGCTCCACGTTGCGGCGGTGATGGACGAAGTCAGCCACTTGGGCGCACTGGGCATTGAGTTTGGCGCACCTAAAGTCAACATCGACATGTTGCGCAGCCACAAAGATAAAGTTATTGGCAAGCTCACTGGCGGCCTGGCCGCCATGGCCAAAATGCGCAAGGTCACGACGCTGCGCGGCGTCGGGCAGTTCATCGGCGCAAACCATGTGCAGATTGAAGAAACCAGCGGTGCGCAAGGTCAGCTAAAAACCGGCAAATCACAAACTATCCAGTTCAAAAACTGCATCATCGCTGCTGGCTCACAAGCCGTACGCTTGCCCTTTATGCCAAATGACCCACGCGTGGTCGATTCAACCGGCGCATTGGGCTTGAAAGAAGTCCCTAAACGCATGTTGATTCTGGGTGGCGGCATTATTGGGTTAGAGATGGGCACGGTCTACAGCACGCTGGGCGCGCGCCTGGACGTGGTGGAAATGATGGACGGCCTGATGCAGGGCGCTGACCGCGACCTGGTCAAAATCTGGCAAAAAATGAATGCACCGCGGTTTGACAACATCATGCTGAAAACCAAAACTGTTGGTGCCAAAGCCACCAAGGCGGGAATTGAAGTCATGTTTGAAGCAACCGAGCCCGGCGCAAAAGCACCAGCGCCCCAAACCTACGATCTGGTTCTACAAGCCGTAGGCCGCACCCCAAACGGCAAAAAGCTGGCAGCTGAAAAAGCCGGTGTCGCTGTTACAGATCGTGGTTTCATCAATGTTGACATTCAAATGCGCACCAATGTGCCGCACATCTTCGCCATTGGCGACATCGTTGGCCAACCGATGCTGGCGCACAAGGCGGTGCATGAAGCGCATGTAGCCGCTGAAGTGATTGCCGGCGAGCTGCAAGGTAACAAAGAACTCGCCAGCGCAGCGTTCAACGCTCGCGTCATCCCAAGCGTCGCCTACACCGACCCTGAAGTCGCATGGGTAGGTTTGACAGAAGACGAAGCCAAAGCAAAAGGCATCAAGGT
>JBBAPP010000155.1:0-2005 GCA_040400775.1 Polaromonas sp.
CATGACTACAAAAATCGGCTTGATCGGCCTTGGCGCCATGGGCAGCGGCATGGCGCAATCGCTGCGCCGCGCAGGGCACGCCCCGGTTGTTTTTGATGTGCGCCGCGACATCGCCAAGGCCTTTGCTGCCAATGGCGGTGCAGCCAGTGAATCACCCGCAGAATTGGCCCGCCAATGCCGCGTGGTGGTATCCGTCGTCGTCAACGCGTCGCAAACTGAAAGCGTTTTGTTTGGTGATCAAGGCTGCGCCAGCGCCATGCAGCCCGGCAGCGTGTTTGTGATGTGCTCGACGGTGGACCCGAACTGGTCTATAGCGCTTGAAGCGCGCCTGGCAGCGCTTGGGATTTTGTACATTGACGCGCCCATCTCGGGTGGTGCAGCGCGTGCGGCAAGCGGTGAGATGACCATGATGAGCGCAGGCAAGCCCGAGGCCTATACCGTGGCGGAGCCTTTTTTGCGCGCCATGGCAGGAACGCTGTACAAGCTGGGCGATAAAGCCGGTGCGGGCAGCAAAGTCAAGGTCATCAACCAATTGCTGGCAGGCGTGCATATTGCCGCAGCAGCTGAAGCCATGGCACTGGGCTTGCGCGAGGGCGTTGATGCCGCAGCGCTGTATGAAGTCATCACCCACAGCGCAGGCAACAGCTGGATGTTTGAAAACCGCATGGCGCATGTGCTGGCAGCCGACTACACGCCACTCTCAAGCGTTGATATTTTTGTCAAAGACCTGGGGCTGGTGCTGGACATGGCGCGTGCCAGCAAATTCCCGTTGCCGCTGTCATCCACAGCCCATCAGATGTTCATGCAGGCGTCCACTGCAGGCTTTGCCAAGGAAGACGACAGCGCAGTGATTAAAATTTTTCCCGGCATTGAGTTGCCCAAAAAGGCATAGTGCAGCCATGCGCAAAATTCTCCTGGGCTGCATCGCCGATGACTTCACGGGCGCGAGCGATCTGGCCAACAACCTCGTACGCAGCGGGATGCGCGTGGTGCAAACGATTGGTGTTCCTGGGTCGCCGCTGCAGGCGGATGTTGATGCGGTAGTGGTGGCCCTGAAGTCCCGCACCATCGCCCCGCAAGACGCGATTGCGCAGTCGCTGGCTGCGCTAGGCTGGCTGCAAGCGCAGGGGGCTGAGCAAATTTATTTCAAATACTGCTCGACTTTTGACAGCACTGCCCAAGGCAATATCGGCCCCGTTACTGAGGCACTGATGGACGTGCTGGGCGCCGACTTCAGCATTGCCACGCCCGCCTTTCCAGACAACAACCGGACGGTCTTCAAAGGCTACCTGTTTGCTGGCGACACGCTCTTGAACGAAAGCGGCATGCAAAACCACCCCCTCACCCCCATGGTGGACGCCAACCTGATGCGCGTGCTGCAAGCACAAACCCGGCGCGTGGTGGGGTTGCTGGACTACAGCGTGGTGGCACGCGGCCCCGAGGCCATCACGGAGCGCATCAAAGAGCTCAGGGCAGCTGGCGTGGGTATCGCCATTGTGGATGCCATCAGCAACGAGGATTTGATGCGCCTGGGCCCGGCGCTCAAGGGCATGCCGCTGATCACCGCGGGTTCAGGCGTGGGTATTGGTTTGCCGCAAAATTTTGGCATCACGCCATCACCACAATCCAGCGTGCTGCCCAAAGCTGCGGGCCTGCAAGCCGTGGTGTCGGGCAGCTGCTCACTGGCGACCAACGCGCAGGTGCTGGCCTTCATCACCGCTGGGCGACCCGCACTGGCGATTGACCCCTTAAGAATTGCCAGCGGCAGGGATGTGGCGGCAGAAGCCCTGGCATGGGCCGCGCCGCTGTTACAAAGTGGCCCGGTGCTGGTCTATTCAAGCGCTGAAAGCAGCGCCATCAAAGCCGTGCAAAGCCAACTCGGCGTCGAAAAAGCAGGTGCCATGGTCGAACGCACCTTGGCTTGTGTTGCCAAAGGCTTGGTGGCTCTGGGCGTACGCCAGTTGATCGTGGCGGGTGGTGAAACATCCGGTGCCTGCGTACAGGC
>JBBAPP010000155.1:2105-5912 GCA_040400775.1 Polaromonas sp.
GGTAATATCAGCACCCGCCTGGACGATGGCTTTTTAATCACACCCACCAATGCGTGCCTGGGCTTTTTAGACCCCGCCAAACTGGCCAAACTGGATGCCAATGCGCAGCAAATCAGCGGCCCGAATGGTGGTGACAAGGCTAGCAAAACTATAGCACTACATGCACGTATTTATACGGCTTCCGCCCTATTCAATACCCCCGCTGCTTGCATCATTCATACCCACAGCACGCATTGTGTGGCTTTGACTTTGCAGTCGCCAGGCGCTGAACTGCTGGGGCCATTAACGCCTTATTTCGTCATGAAGGTTGGCCGTGTGCCCGTCATTGGTTATTACCGCCCCGGTGATACGGCAGCGGCGTTGGAAGTGGCCAACACCATCGCCCAATACGGTGAGCGTGGCACGCCGATTCGCGCCGTCATGCTGCCGCGCCTGGGGCCCAACGTCTGGGCCGCCAGCCCATTTGAGGCCATGGCCGTACTGGAAGAGCTGGAAGAAACCGCCAAACTAGCCATCCTGCAGCCCGGCACATCACCCTTGAGCGATGCACAGATTGAAGACCTGCGGCAAAGCTTTGGCGCAATCTGGTAACTCTGACTCAAAACACATGCCTAAATTTGCCGCTAATCTTTCCATGATGTACGTCGAGCTGCCGTTCCTGGACCGCTTTGAAGCCGCAGCGCAAGATGGCTTCAAGGCCGTCGAGTATTTGTTTCCCTACGCCTACCTGGCAAGCGAGCTGGCTGCACGCCTGAAAGCCAACCACTTGCAGCAAGTGCTGTTCAACGCACCGCCGGGCGGCATGGATGCAACCAGCATCGCCAAGGCGTGGGAGGAGGACGGCAGCCGGGGTACGGCCTGTCTGCCGGGGCGGGAAGCAGAGTTCAAAGCCGGTGTTGCGCTGGCACTGACCTATGCCGAGGCACTGCAATGCCCGCGCATTCACCTCATGGCAGGCTTGATCCCCGAAGGCCTCACCCGCGAAGACGTGCAAGACACCTACATCAGCAACCTGCGCTGGGCCGCTGGCGAGGCGGCCAAAGCTGGCCTGGACGTACTGATGGAGCCCATCAACACGCGCGACATACCGCGGTTTTTCTTGAACCGGCAAGACCACGCGCACGAAATCATTGGCCTGGTTGGCGCACCCAACCTAAAGGTGCAGATGGATCTGTACCACTGCCAGATTGTCGAAGGCGATGTAGCCATGAAAATCCGTAAATACCTGCCAACGGGTAATGTTGGCCACTTTCAAATCGCGGGCGTGCCCGCGCGGCATGAGCCTGATGTAGGAGAGTTGAACTACCCGTACTTATGTGATGTGATGGACGAAGTCAGTACCCAATGCCATTGGCAAGGCTGGGTCGGCTGCGAATACCGTCCCAAAAAAGGGGGGCAAGCTGGCGGCACGACAGCCGGGCTGGGTTGGTTAAAAAAATGGTTATAACTTAGCTTGCCTTCTTGCAAGCACAGATGTCTTATCAGGGGGACAATAGCCCACTAATGCTTGCTGACAGTCCATGAACCCGCCTGAATCGCTAGACCAGCGTCCCGAAGTCAAAAAACCCAAATTTGCACCGCTACGGCCTGTCGCTGATGCAGACGTACGTGCCGAAGCAGAACAAGCGCTGGCCACCGCAGCTAAAACGTTTTCCCTCAAGGTACTGACCGTCAACATCCACAAGGGCTTCACGTTTTTCAACCGCAAGTTCATCCTGCCCGAACTGCGCGAAGCGGTGCGTAAAATCGGTGCGGATGTGGTGTTTTTACAAGAAGTGACCGGCAACCACACCCACCACGCAGGCAAGTTTGACAACTATCCTGACACGCCGCATTACGAGTTTTTGGCCGACAGCATCTGGCCCGACTTTGCCTATGGCCGCAACGCCGTGTACGACAAAGGCGACCACGGCAACGCGGTGATGTCAAAGTTTCCTATTCTGCGTTTTGAAAACCACGACGTGTCCATCAGCGGGCCCGAGCGGCGCGGCCTGCTGCACTGTGAGCTGGCCATTCCCGGCTGCAGCATCAACCTGCACGCGGTGTGTGTGCATTTAAGCCTGACCGAAAGCCACCGCACCCAGCAGATGGACAAGCTCTGTCAGCTGATAGCCGCCCATGTTCCCCCGCAGGCACCGCTGGTGGTGGCGGGCGACTTCAACGACTGGCGGCACCGCGCCAAAGACCAGCTAGCGCAAGGCGCTGGCTTGCATGAGGTGTTTGTACAAGCGCATGGCCAGCCAGCCCGCACCTTTCCGGCGCGCAAGCCGCTGCTGCGGCTAGACCGCATTTACGTGCGCAACGCCATCGGCCATAAGCCTGTGGTGCTGCCGCACAAGCCATGGTCGCATTTGTCTGACCACGCACCGCTGGCGGCCGTGATCGAGCTTTAAAGTATGCGCTGACCGCTATTATTTCAGGAGCTACACGAGCCCGTATTCATGAGGCTAAAACCCTAAATGATGCCTAAAGCGAGTCGTTTCAAGCTGTTTTGAGCTGTTTCAAGCCGCCACCAGCCGTAAAAGCGTGATTTCTGACGGCGCACCAAAGCGCTTGGGTGGCCCCCAGTAGCCCGTGCCACGGCTGGTGTAGACCCACAGGCTTTGCAGCCGGTTCAGCCCCTTTGTAAAGGGCTGCTGCAACGGCACAAACAAATTCCATGGCCAAAACTGCCCGCCGTGGGTGTGGCCAGACAACTGCAAGTCGAAGCCTGCCTCAAGTGCCGCCTGCGCACTGCGCGGCTGGTGCGCCAACAAAATTCGCACCAAAGCCGCTGCCGGCGCACCCAGCAAGGCCAGCGCCGGGTCACTGCGGTGCGAAGGGTCAAAGTGGTGCGCGGTGAAGTCGTTCACGCCAGCCAGCACCAGCGGCGCTACGGTTTGTGAATCATCTTGCGCATCAACGGCCAAACTCAGACACCTGCCGTGGTGCAACACCACATGCTCATTCATCAACACCGTCAGTCCCAATCGGCGAAGCTCGGCTACCCAGGCATTCACACCCGAATAATATTCATGGTTACCGGTTACAAAATACGTGCCGTGGCGCGACCGCAAGCCTGCCAGCGGTGCCACATGCTCCGCCAGCTCAGCCACCATGCCGTCGACCAAATCGCCGGTGATCGCCACCACATCCGCGCCCAGCGTATTTACCTTAGTCACAATGCGCTGCAAATAGGCGTGCTTGATGGTCGGTCCCACATGCACGTCACTGATCTGCGCCAGCGTAAAACCGTGCAGCGCAGTGGGCAGCCCGGCAATCGGCACATCGACCCGCACCACGGCGGGCGTGCGCCGGGCATTTAAAAAACCCAGCGCTGTGACGAATAAAGCAAGCAAAAGCGACACTTCAGCCGAGAGTGTGCGCAAACTTGCCAAAGGCAAATCGACCCCCAAGGCATCAACCGCCCAGGCCGCCAGCAGCAGCACATCCCGCAAAGCCGTCAACACAAACAGCGTTGAAAATAGCCCCATCAGCAGCAAACCGACCCAGCTCAGCCGGTCAGCCCACGGCTGGCGCAGCACCCGGCTGCCCAGCAAACCCAGCGGCATCAGCACGGCTGACAACACCAGTCCCGCGCCCAGAACCCAGCCCCAGGGCGCAGCCAGCTCAGGCGCCAACCGCCAGCCGACAAAGGCATGCAGCAGCGCAACCATAAAAACCAGCGGGTAAAAAGTCATGATCCTAGAAACGGCAGTTGGATACGCCCGGGTGGGCCCCGCCCAGCGTGCCTGACAAGGCGTGACAACAACGCGGGCTCGTGCCCGCTAGGCGGAACAACGCAGCCGGGCGCGCTGGGCGGGGTGC
>JBBAPP010000156.1:0-5800 GCA_040400775.1 Polaromonas sp.
GACCGCATGAAGGTTCAGCTTTTGAGCGTCGCTGGCGATCACCTCTTGGCTGACATCGCTATGCACCCGATGGCGCCCCGCCCAACCCGCCCAGCCGCGTTGTTCCGCCTAGCGGGCAAAAGCCCGCGTCGTTGTCCCACCTTGCTGGACGCACCGTGCGGTGCACACTCGGAAGCATCCAACTGCTTTTTCTAGGATCACACGCTGAAAAGAAAAAGCGGCCTTTTACAGTCCGGTGAATTTACGAATCAGCGGAAAATACAACATCGGCGGCAGCAGCGCCAAGGTTTTCATCAGCACTGTAAAGCGCTTGGGGAAGTGAATTTCAAACTCACCTTTGGCCCAGCCGCGCAAGATTTCTTCAGCCGCTTGCTCGGGTTTGATCAAGCCGGGCATGCTGAACTTGTTTTGCGCGGTGAGCGGCGTTTCAACAAAACCAGGGCAAATCAGGCTGACGCTGATGTGGCTGTCCTGCAGGTCAACATGCAGCGTTTCGGCCAGATTGATCAGCGCCGCTTTGGTCGGGCCGTAGGCCAGACTTTGCGGCAGACCCCGGTAGCCCGCCACGCTGCTGACCAGGCTGATGTGCCCGGCCTTGCGTGCCAAAAAGTACGGCAGCAGCGCTGACAGCAGATATAGCGCACCCACGTAGTTGACCTGGTTGTGGCGCAGCATATTGGCCAAATCAAAATCGGTAGCGCGTTGCTCTTTGTAATAACCAGCGCAGTAAAGCACCAGATCCAATGGGCCAACGGACAACACAGTTTGGGCAGCGCCTTCTACCGATGCGGGATCAGCGGCGTCCATGGCCAGCACGACGGCGCCAGGGTGCTCCGCGGCAAAGGTGTCTAGCGCCTCTTGGCTGCGCGCTGAGACGATGACCTTCGCGCCTTGCGCATGCAGGGCATGGGCGGTGGCACGGCCAATGCCGCTGGACGCGCCGACCAGCCAAGCGGTTTTGCCGTGCCAGTCGTTGATGGGAAGGTTATGGGGCATGATGGAGCTTCAAAATACTATTAATTTAATAGCTAATTACGCCCATATTTAAAGGGCTAGAGGACTATTTAATACCTCAAAAGAGCTAAAAACGACTGAAAATGGTGTTTTTCAGCGCTTGACGAAAGTCAAAGTCACGTCTCCCAGCTTGAAGCCGAATTTGCGCATTTCGGCCTTGTTCAGCATGATTTTGTCGTTCATCAGATACATCCAGTCGTCAAACTGGACCTCAATGGTTTTGCCGTCAACCGGCAACAGCAGTGTGTAGCCCCAGCGGAAGGCGTTGCCTTTGACTTCGCCGTTGGCCACGCCCAGCACATCGCCTGCGGTACCGGTGTATTGGCCATCAGCGCCGCGCTTGAGTGTCCACACCCGGCGGTCTTTGGTGCCGTCGGAATAGGTAAAGTCTTCATCTAGCACGCCCACCTCTTGGCCCGGCACACCGGTCCAGGTGCATTTCATCTCGACGCTGAAGCGTTTGACGACCTTGCCTGAACGGTCGGTAAAGATGCCGTAGGCATCAATGGTTCCGGTGAAGTATTGGCGCAGGTCTAAGCTTGGTTTTTCTTGGGCGAAATCGCTGATCTGCGGCCCGGCACAGCCCACCAGCAAGATGCTGCTTACGGCCAAGGCGCAAAAAAAGCGCCGGGCAGGTATTTTGAAGTACGTCATAAAGTAGCCGGTAAAGGTTTGGACAAAGGTTGGACAATGAAAAAGTACAAAGCTGCGCTGGCTGCGAGCTTTAATACGCATGGCAAAACGCAATAGGCTATGACCAAGGCTTGCAGTGCCTGCGGGTTGCGCTGACCTGGCGCATAGCCGAATAGGTCGAGCAGCGGCAGTGCCAGCCCAGCAGCCAGCGCCAAATTGAGCTTGATAGCAAAATTCCACCAGCCGAAATATGCCCCTTCAGACTTGCCGGAATCGCCGTTGCTTTGAATCACCCCCGCCAGTAGCGCACCGGGTAGCGCTAAATCGGTACCCAGCGCCAAGCCTGAAAGTATGCAAATTATCAAGAATGCGCTGGTCTGGCCACTGCCGACTTGGGTCGCCCAGCTGAACACCGCTATGCTCAAAGCCATGCCGCAAAGCCAAGCTTTGGCCAAGCCGATGCGTTTGACGATGGCCAGCCAGATTGGAATCGACAGCGCTGCTGCTAAAAAATAGCTGCCCAGAAAAAGGGGCTCCATGCTGCTGGGCGCTTGCAAACGGTCTTGAACGAAAAACAGTACCAGCGTGGCCGGCACGGCGCTGGCCGTGCCGTTGAGCATGAAGACCAGCAGCAGGCGTTTGAAGTTGCTGTGCTTAAAAGGTAGCCAAATAGCACCCGGGGCAGCCGCTGCATTTTTTTTGGCGATTGGCTGTACAGCACGCGTCCAGGCCAGCCAGCCAATCACCAGGGCGACAAAAAATATAAGGGTTGTTGCCGGCATTCCCAGCGCAGCAGGGGTAACCGATGCCAACACCACACCAACCAGCCCAAGCGCCTCACGCCAAGCCACAATGCGGCTGCGCTCAGACTCATTGCCACCCAGCATTGCGCCCCAAGACTGGTGCGACACGCTTAGAAAACTGTAGGCTGCGTAAGTCACCACCAGCATCACTGTTGCCCACACCATCAATGCATCGGGCGCTGTGACCTGCGGGAAAAACAGCAGCGCAAAACCTGCGGCGAGCACCACCGCCGCCAGCACGCCAGCTTGCAGAACCGCGGCTGCGGAACGCGCAAATAAACGGTCACTGAGCCGGCCCAGCAGCGGGTCAATAAAGGCATCAAACAGCCGCGCGCCCAACAAAATCGCACCCAATATGGCCAGCGGTACGCCGAAGGCCTTGGCATAGTAGTTGGGCAAAATCACATACAAAGGCAACGCGACAAACGCCAAAGGCAAACCCAGCAGGCCATAAGCCAGGCCGTTGCGTGTGCCGAAGGCCTGCATGGCTAGTTGGCTCCGGCCAGTAAAGCAGCACGCATTTTGGGCTCAGAGGTTTTAGGCGACAACCAAATACCGAAAAAAAGGCGAGCAAATTCAAGGTCACGTATCTCGCCTGAGGATTTGCCGTTGACCAGCAGCTGCGTCCCTTGACCAGGGCGGTGGATACCCGTCACGCGGTCGCCTTTTTTGATGTCTGGTATGACGCGCTGTATCTCATGCATCCAGCTTTTGGCCTGCTCGTCGCTGATGACGGCCAAACGTCGCATTTCTGTGATTGAGCTCTCGGCAATGTCTTTGTTGCTGAAGTCGCGCAAGTAAGCCAGCTCCAAGGCAAACGGCTGATTCAGCAGGTTATCAGGCTTGAAACCTGGCAAAGCCCAAAGCCTGGCGTCGTACACCTGAAAGCCCCACACCGTTAACCGGCTCTTGCCGATCAGTCGGTGCTGCGGTAGTGCTGCATCGAGTTCAGCCCGGACATCTTCTGCCTGAGTGGTCGTTTGCGCCCATGCGGTGCAAGCCAGCATGGCCAGCAGCAAGCCGCCCATCAATGAACGCTGGGCAATCATGCAGGCCTTCTCAGGGTGTACTGAACCACGTCGGTATTGGCCTCTAAAAAAGCCGCCTCGCAATAACTCAGGTAAAACTCCCAGATGCGAATAAAGCGTTGGTCAAAACCGAGTTGCAGCACATGCGCCTGTTGCGCCGCAAACTGCGCATGCCAAAGCTGCAGGGTGCGGGCGTAGTCCTGGCCAAAAGAAAATTCATCCACCAGTTCCAGCCCCGCAGCAGCGACTTGTGCACGAAACGCCTTGGGGCAGGGCAGGCAACCACCAGGGAAAACATACTGCTGAATAAAATCAGTCGAGCTCAGGTAGCGCTCAAATAAATCATCAGCAATCACGATGCTTTGAATGCAGGCGTAACCGCCGGGCTTGAGCAAGCGATAGACGGTTTGAAAATACTCGGGCCAGTATGCACGCCCTACAGCCTCGACCATTTCAATCGAGCAAATCGCATCAAAAGGTGCGTCTTGTGTCGTTTTGCCGATATCTCGGTAGTCTTGCAGCCTTAAATCAGCTTTTTCAGCAACCCCCTCACGCTCCATGCGTTTATTGGCCCACGCCAGTTGCTCGGTACTTAGCGTTACACCGACGACATTCGCATCGAATTCTTGTGTGGCTTTTTCAGCCAGCGCACCCCAACCGCAACCGATTTCTAAAACACGGTCACCCGGCTTGACCTGCGTCATGCGCAGCGCACGCCGCACTTTGGCATGTTGGGCGTCCTGCATAGACGTTTCTGGGGTTTCAAAAATAGCCGATGAATAGTTCATCGTAGGGTCCAGCCAAAGCTCGTAAAAAGCATTGCCCAAGTCGTAATGCGCGTGGATGTTTTTCTGGCTGTTGGCTTTGGTGTTACGGTTCAGCAGGTGCTTGATGCGGTAGGCAAAGCGGCCTAGCCAGGTGCCATAAATCACGTCTTCGACTTCTTTTCGATTGACGATGAAGACTTGCAGCAGTTGCGTCAAATGCGGCGTTGTCCAGTCGCCTGCGATATAACTTTCAGCAAAGCCAATGTCGCCTGATTTGAGCGCCGCGCTGCAGACATTCCAGTTCAATAAATGCAGGCTGGCTTGCGGATTTAGCCCGTTGCCAAAGCGCTGAACCGAACCATCCGGCAATTTCACAGTCAAGGTACCGTGCTTGAGGCGCAGCAAAAGCTTGAGCGTCGCTTTCGCAGCCGACGGTGCGCCCGCTGGCAAAGAAAACCCACTGCTGCTGGGTGAAGTATTGCTGGTAGTCATCGCGTTACAAATATCTCAGGTGGCTTGGGTTTAGGAATAAAAGGCACACACTTGCGCCATAACTTGAAGGCTTGCCAGTGGATGCGAAGCACCACACCAAACGTCATGGCCGGGTAGCGCCAGAGCGCCTTGCGCAAACTGGCTTTTGTGAGGGGCTCGAGTGTGCCGCTGACACTGGTTTGAATCAGTGGGCCAAGCTTGTCGTCGTAGTCAATGCGGGCAACGGTTTTTTCAATGCCGTCGTGGCCAGTGCGCATAAAGCGAAAACGGTAATTGCCCTCTAAAGTGCAAAAGGGTGAAACGTGAAAGACTTTGTCGGCGTGTAGTTCCTGCCCATACTGCGGCCTGTCGAGCAGGTAGCAATGGCGTTCACCAAAAGTATTGTTGACCTCTACAACGATGGCGCGCAAGCTGCCGTCCAGCGCATGGCAGTACCAAAAACTGACCGGTTTGAAGGTGTAGCCCAGCACCCGTGGGTAGGTGTGGAGCCAAATTTCGCCCTGCGCATCGTCAACACCCTGACGCTGCAAGAGTTCGTCAATCCAGTTGACGGCGTTGGCGCGGCCATCGCCATGGTCGGTGTCAAAAAAACTCAGCCAGGCGCTGCGGTTATGCGCCAGTGCATGTGTCCTGCTGGCCTGCATCCCACGCATCGGCAACATTAAAAAGTAAGTCGGGTAGGCGAAAGCGTTTTTTGCGGGTTTCAGCCGGCTGTGGCGGACTTGTCCGAAACCAATCAACGGACATGCAACATCCATGCTTTTTATTGCAGGTAATGCGCTGCACTTCGAGGGGGTGCTGCTTGCCAGGGGCGGCCCGTCGCTGCGCAGTCCGGCTGTCATGCCGCCATCTCTTGTCGGTTCAAGATTTGCTCGGCCACCTGCAATCCCGACTTCAAACCATCTTCATGAAAACCGTAACCCGTCCAGGCACCACAAAAATAGGTATTTTGCTGACCTTGCAAAGCGGCGACATGGCTTTGTGCCTGGATCGCAGCAAGGTCAAACACCGGATGCGCGTAATCAAATTCAGCCATGATGTGATGCCGCGCAATCTCCTTGAG
>JBBAPP010000157.1:0-5751 GCA_040400775.1 Polaromonas sp.
CTGCACCTTACTACGGCGGCGGCATGACAGCGCCCGCAGAAGTCGCACGCCAGCCAAAGTGCCCGGTGATGGCGCACTTTGGCGAAAAAGACCATTACATCCCGATGGACGGTGTGCACGCTTTGGCCGCCGCGCACCCTGAAGTGACGGTACACGCCTACGCTGCAGACCACGGTTTTAATTGTGACCAGCGCGGTTCGTACAACGAAGCCGCCGCTGACCTGGCGCGCGAACGCACGCTGGCGTTTTTTGCTGAAAAGCTGGCTTAAAGAGGTTGAGATTGCTTCGAATAGCCGTTTTTAGATGTCTTTTAGGTCTCTAGACCAATGGATACGGGCGCAAGCAGCTATTATTTTAGTAGTATTTTTTAGCCTCTCAGCGCAGGCTGCCGACTATACCGGCCAGCTGTTTGACGCACATCTGCACTACAACGAAGAGGCAAGCAATGGCGCACATCTCCTGGCCGACGTACTGGCCCGCATGCAAAAAAGCGGCGTGAAAGCAATCGTCGCCAACAACCGCCCGAACCACGGCAGCAATCCGCTGGCCGCATCACCCGAAGCCCGCAGGGCAGGCGTGACCGTCGTGCCTTTTATCCTATATACGGCAGTTGTCCCGACCCCTGCCGCAGTGGTACCCGCCAGACCGGCTCTTATTGGCGGGATAACTACAGGGTTGAGGGCTAATAGATTTGCGGGTTAACTTATGCTGTTTACCGCAATCACTCACCAGCGCTGCCAAATAGAAGCTGCTCAGAGAACATTTAAGATCGATGGAGCACCTTGTTCCGACACAGTTCCAACCCTCAATCCGGTTGCGCTCCAGTGGATCGCCTCTGCCTTGACGGCTTCAGCCAAGTGCTTGGCCCAGCCGGGAACCAGCAGCCACGTCTCACCAAACTTTTGCCTATGATGGCGCCACAAGTGGCAAGCACGGCAAGTTGACGGTTCAGTGTGGAGCGGCTGATGTTGGGCTGAAGAGAAACAAGTTGCTGTGCTGCCAAGCCCAAAACATCCGCTGCACGCATCGCGGAGGTGAGCGTTTGCTTGTCATGCAAGATTTTGAAAGCCTTCAGTTAAAGCCTCATCGAGCACCTCAACCCAATGCCGCACCGGCGTCGCCGTACCGCTTTGCAAATGCGTAATGCAGCCGATGTTGGCGGACACAATCACCTCGGGCTTCATGTCGGTCAAGTTGCCAAGCTTGCGGTCACGCAGCTGGTAGGCAATCGTCGGTTGCAGTACCGAGTACGTGCCCGCCGAGCCGCAGCACAAATGCGCTTCGCAGCTAGCGGTTTTGACGTTAAAGCCCAGCGCCCCCAAATGCTGCTCAACGCCGCCGCGCAGTTGCTGGCCGTGCTGCAAGGTGCAGGGCGGATGAAAGGCAATTTGACCGGATTTGGCGGCAACTTTGGGCCGCAGCGACTCCACCAAATCCGGCAACAACTCGCTCAGGTCGCGCGTCAGTGCGCTGATCTGCGCAGCCTTGGCGGCGTACTGCGCGTCATCACGCAGCGCATGGCCGTAGTCTTTAACCATGCTGCCGCAGCCGGATGCGTTCATCACCACCGATTCAACACCTGCCTCGATATGCGGCCACCATCCATCAATGTTGCGGCGCATCTCAGCCTTGGCGCCATCGTGGTCGTTCAGGTGAAACTTGACAGCGCCGCAGCAGCCGGCTTTTTTAGCGCTGACGACTTCAATCTCCGCTGCGTCGAGCACACGGGCAGTAGCGGTGTTGATGTTGGGCATCATGGAGGGCTGCACACAGCCCTCCAGCATCAGTACCTTGCGGGCGTGGCTGCGCGTAGGCCGCAGACCTGCTGACTGCTTGGCAGGCACCTTGTTTTTAAGCGCAGCGGGCAGCAAACCGCGCACCGCCTGGCCGATGGCCATGGCAGGTGCAAAAAGCGGCGAAGGCAGACCTTCTTTAAGTGCCCAGCGCACGGCTTTTTCAGCGACCGGGCGCTCCACCCGCTCGTCCACCAGCTTGCGGCCAATGTCGATCAAATGGCCGTACTGCACGCCGCTGGGGCAGGTGGTCTCACAGTTGCGGCAGGTCAGGCAGCGGTCTAAATGCAGCTGGGTTTTGCGGGTGGGTACTGCACCTTCAAGCACCTGCTTGATGAGGTAAATACGACCGCGCGGGCCGTCCAGCTCATCGCCCAGCAATTGGTAGGTAGGGCAGGTGGCGGTGCAAAAGCCGCAATGCACGCACTTGCGCAAAATGGCTTCGGCTTCCAGGCCTTCGGCAGAGTTTTTAAATTCAGGGGACAGGTTGGTTTGCATGGTTAAAGCCCTGATTTACCAGTCCGCGTGCATGCGCTGCGGATTGAAGACGCCCGCTGGGTCAAATTCACGTTTCAACGCGCGGTGAATCCGGTCTAGAGGCGGTTTTAAAGTGTCAAATATGGTTATATCGCCCTGTTTACGTGCGCAGGAAGCTATGAATAATGTAGCGTATCCACCTGCATTCTTGGCCATGGTGCGAAGCTGCTGGCCTTGCGCAGCATCAGCGCGTACCCAACGTTGACCGCCGTGCCATTCGATCAGTTGCGAGTCTGGCAAGTCAAACGCAGGC
This sequence comes from Polaromonas sp., assembly GCA_040400775.1. Lineage (GTDB taxonomy): Bacteria > Pseudomonadota > Gammaproteobacteria > Burkholderiales > Burkholderiaceae_C > Polaromonas. Next base: position 2,584 of record JBBAPP010000157.1, read on the forward strand.
GTGGTCTGCGGCACCGACAAACGCCACAGGTCTTGCGTGTCTTTGCGCTCCTTAAACCACGGCAAGTGCTGGTCTCGGGCGCGCTGCCAGTCAGGCGCAGCCTGCGCGTTGGGAATCTGCTCGCCGCCCAGTTTGCTGCACGCCGCCTCTACCGCAGCCACTGCACCACGCAAGCGCAGGTACAGCGTGCCCGTGCCGTTTTCTGCTAGCCAGCAACTGGCATTCAGCGGCAGCGGCTGACCGCCCCAGGTGTTGAGTTGGGTCAAAGCCTCAGCTTGCGCCATTTCAAATTTCAAAGTCGCTTCAAGCGGTGCTATCGGCAGCACTTTCAAGCTCACTTCTGTCAGCAGCCCGAGAGTACCGAGCGCCCCCACCATCAAGCGCGACACATCGTAGCCAGCCACGTTTTTCATCACCTGCCCGCCAAAGGTCAAATGCTCACCTTTGCCGTTGATCAGCTTGACGCCCAGCACAAAGTCACGCACGGCGCCCACGCTGGCACGCGCCGGGCCACTCAGGCCCGCAGCCACCAAACCGCCTACGGTCGCTGCGCTACCTACGGCGGTGCCGCTAAGTAAAGTACCACCACCCAAGGGTGGCGGGGTCGCGCCAGGGTTAAAGTGTGGCGGCTCAAACGGCAGGCACTGGCCTTGTGCCGCCAACAGCGCCTCCAGCTCAGCCAGCGGCGTTCCTGCCAGCGCCGTCACCACCAGCTCGCTGGGCTCATAACTCACCACGCCATTCAGCGGCGCGGTGTCCAGCAGTTCGCCTGCAAGCGCCTCACCATAAAAGTCTTTGCTGCCACCACCACGAATGCGCAAGCTGGTGCCGGCCGCAGCGGCGTTGCGCACCCGCTCAGCCGTTGCAAGAATAAAGTCGTTGTCTATTGCCATACCCAATGGTACGCGGCATGAAGAGGATGCAGGTTGAATTTTTTGAACAGGTCTTGTTCGGTTTTTTATGCAAGGTCTGCAGATTGCCAAACCAGACCCAGAACCAGAACATTAGCCCGCCTTCACCTTCAAGCGCCAGGCATGCAGCAGCGGCTCGGTATACCCACTCGGCTGCTCCAGGCCTTTAAACACCAGGTCACAAGCCGCCTGGTAGGCCATCGACGTGTCAAAGTTACCCGCCATCGGCTGGTACAGCTTGTCGCCAGCATTCTGGCCGTCAACCACGGCCGCCATGCGCTGGAAGGTCTCGTTGATTTGCGCTTTGGTCACCACGCCGTGCAGCAGCCAATTGGCCATGTGCTGGCTGCTGATACGCAGGGTGGCGCGGTCTTCCATGAGGCCGACGTTGTGGATATCGGGCACCTTGCTGCAGCCCACACCCTGGTCGATCCAGCGCACCACGTAGCCCAGAATGCCCTGGGCGTTGTTGTCGAGTTCTTGTGCTTTTTCAGCTGCTGACCAGTTCGGCGTTGTCGTCACGGGGATCTGCAGCAACGCATTTAATGTGTCGCTGCGCAGTTTTTTAGCGTCAGTTTTATTAACGGCCTTTTCCATGGCTTGTTGGACTTTACCCACCTTCACTTGGTGGTAATGCAGCGCATGCAGGGTAGCACCTGTCGGGCTGGGCACCCAGGCGGTATTGGCACCGGCCAGCGGATGGCCGATTTTTTGCGTCATCATGGCGGCCATCAGGTCGGGCATGGCCCACATGCCTTTGCCAATTTGTGCTTTACCGCGCAGCCCGCAGGCCAGGCCGACTTGCACATTGTTTTTCTCGTAGGCGGCAATCCAGGTGCTGGTTTTCATGTCGCCTTTGCGGATCATCGGGCCGGCTTGCATGGCGGTGTGCATCTCGTCGCCAGTACGGTCTAAAAAACCGGTGTTGATGAAGGCTACGCGCGAACTGGCAGCGGCAATGCAGGCCATCAGGTTGGCACTGGTGCGGCGCTCTTCGTCCATGATGCCGAGCTTGACGGTGCTGTCTTTCAGGCCCAGCATTTTTTCAACCCGGCCAAACAACTCAGCGGCAAAAGCTACTTCAGCAGGTCCGTGCATTTTGGGCTTGACGATGTAGACGCTGCCTTTGCGTGAATTTTTAATGCCTGGTTTGCCCTTGAGTTTTAAGTCGTGCATGGCAATCGTGGTGGTCACCACGGCATCCAAAATACCTTCAGGAATTTCTTTGGTTTTGCCATCAGCGGCGGTGTAGGTGATGGCCGGGTTGGTCATGAGGTGTCCAACATTGCGCAAAAACATCAGCGAGCGGCCATGCAGCACGACTGGCTTTTTGCTGGTAGCTGATGTGTAAATCCGGTCAGCATTCAAACCTCGGGTGAATGTTTTGCCGTCTTTGGTCACGCTCTCGGTGAGTGTGCCCTGCAAAATACCCAGCCAATTGCTGTAGGCCAGCACTTTGTCGTCTGCATCAACCACAGCGACGGAATCTTCCAGGTCCAAAATGGTCGACAACGCGGCTTCCAGCACCAGGTCGCACACTCCGGCCGTGTCAATTTTGCCGATCGGCGTGGAGGCATTGATTTGAATGTCCAAATGCAAGCCGTTGTGCTGCAGCAGCACCGATGTCGGCTTGCTCATGTTGCCTTGGTAGCCAATAAACTGTTTGGCATCTAGCAGGCCAACGCTCTTGCCATTTTTAAGTTTTACAGCCAGTTTGCCAGCGCGCACGCTGTAGCCGGCGGAATCAACGTGCGAGCCGCTGACCAACGGCGCGGTACGGTCGAGTACGTGGCGTGCGTATTCAATCACTTTAGCGCCGCGCTTGGGGTTGTAGCCCTTGCCTTTGTCTGCACCATCGGCCTCGCTGATCACGTCGGTGCCGTACAGCGCGTCATACAAGCTGCCCCAGCGTGCGTTGGCAGCGTTCAGTGCGTAGCGTGCATTCAAAATCGGCACCACTAGTTGCGGGCCAGCTTGGTTGGCCAGCTCAGCGTCGACGTTCTCAGTCGTGGCGCTTACTTTTTTTGGTGCGGGCACCAGGTAACCGATGCTGGTTAAAAACTTTTGATAGGCCTTCATGTCAATCACTGGCCCCGGGTTGGCTTTGTGCCAAGCATCCAGCTCGGTTTGCAGGCGGTCGCGTTCAGCCAGCAAGGCGATGTTTTTTGGTGCCAAATCGCAGACGATGGCATCAAAACCTTGCCAGAAAGCAGCGGCTGTCACGCCTGTCCCGGGTAGCACTTGGGTGTCAATAAAC
>JBBAPP010000158.1:0-5738 GCA_040400775.1 Polaromonas sp.
CGGGGAGCCCTCACCCCTGCCCTCTCCCAAGGGGCGAGGGAGTAAGCCCGGGGGTGAGGGCGTCAAAAAACGTTTCGACAAGATCAACGTTGAGCTGAAAGACGGTGTGCTGCGGGTTGAAGGTGAAAAGCGCATTTCAGAAATGGCTGAAGGCTTGGGCGGCGAATTTACTTACTGCACACTGGGCGAGCCTTTGAACATTGACAAGCTGTTGTCAGGCGAATCATTGCCCGGCTTTGATGCGCTGGGTGCCTGGCTGTTTCATACCGCTACAGGCGGCACGCTGTTGGCCAAACCCAAAGGCTCGCCCGACTGGTATTTGGGGGAGGCCAAAGACGCGCATGTGTGGCTGGTGTATGAGCCATCGCTGATGTTTTTAAAGTCGCCCGAGGCGGCACTCACGTTAAGCCGCGCCAAAACCTTTGCCGCCTGGGGCCAGGCGCGCGAAAGCGGTAAGGGCGACGGCAAGCGGCACCTGGTATTTGCCCCCGCCAAGTACCTGAGCAACAAGCAGTTGCTGGAGCACGGCGTGGACTTTGCGCCGCTGCCGTTTGCGCTTTACAGGGAGGGCTGATGATGGCAAACAATGATCGTTTTGAGGTAGCGCGTAGCCAGTACAACCGGGCGCTTGACCGTTTGCAGGAAGTGGTGGCACTGAGTGAGACAGACATCATTCGCGACAGCCTGATCCAGCGCTTTGAATTTACTTATGAGCTGGCCTGGAAAAGCATGTTTTATTGGATGCGGGACCAAGGCGAAAAAATCCCAGAAATGCAAAAACCGATCATTCAGGCGGCATTTCGCTGTGAGCTGATCGTGTCGCCAGAGATTTGGGAGGAAATGAATGATCAGCGCGACGAAACCAGTCATACCTACAACGAAGCCAAGGCGGTGAGTGTTTCAGCTTTTGTGCGGAGCGTTGCAGTGCGCGAGTTCGAAGAACTGCGAGCCAAGTTGAACGGGCTATGACCGAGAAGGCGGCGGAATCTGAAAACTGGCTGTTCGGGATTGCGCCCCGGGCAGTTTCGCGCCTTCGTGGTTTGTTTGAATCCACGCCGGGGCTGGCGAAGGTATGGGTTTACGGTTCTCGGGGGCGTGGCGATCACCGTCCCGCCTCAGACATTGACCTTGCCGTTGAATGGGAAGCTGGTAACGGGCCATGCGGCTTGTCGAGTGCAGTTGAAGACCTGCAACTCATTTACCGCATCGATCTGGTCAATCTGGGTGACAAACTGGCACCAGACTTTCGCGGGCGCATTGCGCGCGACCGCAAAATCTTTTGGGAACCGCGCCGCCGCAGCGCGGACATTGAATCCGTCGGTAGCACGCAGCTCAAGGTGTTTCAAACACGGGTGCTTGGCCAACTGGGCAGCTACATCACGGAGCTGAAAAAGCACCGGGCGCAGGCAGACAAAGCAGCCAATGCCTTGCGCGTGATGGAAGGAATGGAAGACCTGCTGCGCGAAGCGTCAGACTTTCCTAAAAAAACCTGGGCCACTCTCAAAACCCAAAACGCCTTGCCGCCTGCCTTTGCAGACCAGCCGCACAGCAGCCGTTTTGACGGCGCAGGCCGGGCCATACCCAATGTGTGTCTGAAAATCCCCACCGGCGGCGGCAAAACTTTGCTGGCTGCGGCCAGCGTGGGGCAGGTCTTTTCCAGCTACCTGAACCAGCACACCGGGCTGGTGCTGTGGATCGTGCCGAACGAGGCGATTTACCGCCAAACCCTCAAAACACTGACCAACCGCGACCACCCGTATCGGCAGATGCTGAACACCGCTGGCGCGGGCCGAGTGAAGATACTTGAAAAAGACTCACCCTTGACGCGGCTGGACATTGACTCGCACCTGTGCGTGATGCTGCTCATGCTGCAATCAGCGGCGCGCAAAGACGAGGCGCAAAAAAAGCTCAAGGCCTTCAGAGACCGGGGCAATGTGCTGGGCTTTACCCCGCGTGAAGACGATATTGACGCGCACTGGCAACTGCTGGCCGATGTGCCTAACCTGGACGCTTATGCGCCCTGGGGTGCCAGCCAGGCCGAGGCGCGGGCAACCAAAGGCAGTATTGTTAAAAGCTCGTTGGGCAATGTGCTGCGCCTGGTACGGCCCATGGTGGTGATAGACGAGGGCCACCACGCCTATACCGAAAACGCGCTGCGCACGCTGGACGGCTTTAACCCGTGCTTTATGCTGGAGCTGTCTGCCACGCCGCGTGTGTCTGCCGTTAAGTCTGGCGTACAACTGTCAGGCTCGAATATCTTGGTAGATGTGCGCGGCACCGACCTGGACGAGGCAGAAATGATCAAGCTGCCGATCAACGTGGACATGCGCGGCTGGAGCGACTGGCAAAGCTGCCTGGCGGCCAGCGTTGACCGGCTGAACGCCTTGAGCGTTGAGGCCGCCAGCCTGCAAGCTGAAACCAATCGCTACATTCGCCCCATCTTGCTGGTGCAGGTAGAGCGTACGGGCAAAGACATGCGGGACAGTGGCTACATTCATGCTGAAGATGCCAAAGCCTATTTGTTGCAACTTGGGTTTACTGCGGCGCAAATTGCCATCAAAACATCAGACAAAGACGAGCTGAAATCCCCTGAAAACATTGATCTGCTAAGCCCGGCTTGTGAGGTACGCGCCATCATCACCAAACAGGCGCTGCAAGAGGGCTGGGACTGCCCGTTTGCCTATGTGCTGTGCGCGCTGGCAGCGGGCAAAGAGGTGAGGTCGATGACGCAACTCATGGGCCGCATCTTGCGGCTGCCGCAGGTGGCCAAGACGGGCCGCGCCGCGCTGGACGCTTGCTACGTGCTGTGCCATGACGCCAAAACAGGTGAGGTGATCAAGGCCATCAAACAGTCGCTTGAGACTGAAGGTATGGGCGACCTGGCGCTGTCTGTGCAGGGCGAGGGCGGCACAGCGGTGAGCAAAGCCGTGCCGTTCAAGCGGCGTGCAGAATTTAGCCAACTGCGGCTGTTTTTGCCGCGCGTGACATGGTTAGAGCTAGACGAGCAAGGCCGCAAGCGCCGCCGTGAGCTGGCGTATGAGAGTGATGTTTTGTCGCGGGTTGACTGGGCAGCGTTAAGCCCTGATGCTTTGGCGGCTGAGTGGGCGCCTGATGCCGCAAGGGCTGCGCAGGCGGGGCGTTATGGCGGGCAGCAATTCGAAGTTGGCCTGGGGGTGATGGATCATCCTGAACGCGTGCTGGTGCGCAGCGGGCTGATGGACGCAAGCCTGGACCGGGCTCGCCTGGTGCGCGGCCTGCTGGACATTGCGCCCAATGCTTGGTGGGTATGGAGCTGGGTGGACGGAGTACTGACAAGGCTTTTGAAAACCTATGCAGAAAAAGCCATCGCTGGCAGCAGCGCATCTTTGCTTGAACGTCTGCGTATTGACCTGGAGCTTGAACGAGACCGCCTGGCGCAAATCGTATTTGATGGCTGCGTGTCAAGCGGCGACATTGAGTTCCGGCTGCGGGCAGACGCGACTGACTATGAAATCCCGCGTGACTTTGAGCTGGAGCTGTCAGGTAAGCCAGACTACCTGACGCGCCCTGATGACGGCCAGCTGATTGAAAAAAGCCTGTTTGAACCCGCCCTGACCGCGCTGACCGACAGCGGCTTGGAGCGCGACGTGGCCTGCTACCTGGACGGCCAGGCAGCGCTGCGCTGGTGGCACCGCAACGTGGCGAAAGCGCAGTACGGGCTGCAGGGCTGGAAGCGTAACAAGGTCTACCCCGACTTTGTGTTTGCCCGCTTGAGTAACGACGGCCAGCAAAAGCTGGTGGTGCTGGAGACCAAGGGCTTGCACTTGGCCGGCAACAACGACACTGACTACAAGCAAAAGTTGCTGGAGCGTTTGAGTCATGTGTTTGCAGACGAGTCAAGCGCATCCCTTGGCGGGCTGGAGCTGGTCGGGCCAAGCCAATCGGTGGTGTGTGACCTGGTGTTTGAAGGAGACTGGCGCGGCACGCTGAATGCGCGCCAGTTTGGTACTGTTTAATTCGCCTTCAAAAACTCAGCCACTTCCAGCAAAATCAATTCATTGTCATCGGCCTTGTTCGGATCGCGGCTGCTTGAAAACGGCAGGTTGTTGTCGTTGCCCACAATGATGTGTTTGGCGTCCACGATGTCCACGTTTTCAATCGTGAAAAACGGGAACGTCAACACGCCGTTGTTCAGGGGCTTGCGGGCCAGTTTGGCCGGGTCAGCAATCCCCATCAGGTCGATGTAGCCGATTTTACGAATCGCGCTGCCCACGTTGGCGTCGCTCATTTCAATCTTGTAAACCCGCTTGAACTTGGCCAGGTCGTGAAAGCAATCCGTGCGTTTTTGATCTGCTGGGCAGGCTTTGTCTGCCGTGCCTTCGCCGTTGTCGCGCTCAATGATCAAGCCTGTCGTGCCGTCGATCATGTTGAAGTCGCCAATCGCGTGGTTGTTGGCCTCCAGCAGGTACTTCCAGTGGCGACCGGTCCAGCTTTCAGTTTTGACGTCAAACTCCAGCACCCGCAGGTAGTCTTTGCCGTCAACATTCTCATTGGCTTTGGTGGCAGCGTTGTACAGCGCGCCTTCCAGCAGCGCGTACAGTTTGCTGCCGTCTTTGGAAGCGGCCATACCTTCAAAACCGCGTGAGCGCCGGACTTGAAAGTCAACCGGCCCACCAGGCGCGCCGGGTGTGGTGACGTTCGGGTGGTCAGGCGAGCGAACTACCTTGCCATCAACCAGCGTTTCAAACACCGCCAGCACTTTGCCCTTCAGGTCGGCCTTGATCAAAAACGGCCCGAGTTCGTCACCAATCCAAAGTGCACCGCCAGCAAATTGAAAGCTTTCAGTGTCAAAGTCGCTGCCCGTCAGGTAGCGTTTTTTGGTGCCTTCTTGCACGATGCGAAAGGGTACTTTTTTGTCTGGATCATGCAAGAAAATGGTTTCCAGCCGTTTCATTTCACCGTTTTTAAAATCAATGTTGTAGCGGTTCAGGTATAGCATGCTGTCGGGCGAATTGGCTTTGGCGCCAAAGCCGTTGTCGGTCAATATCCAGTAGCTGCCGTCCGGCATTTTCTTGATGCCCGAGTGGCCCTGAATCGGCTGCCCCTTAAATGGCAGCGACACGCCCGTTGGCCTGCCAGCAGACGTTCCCTCAACCGTTCCCAATGCATCCACCCGTTTGCCCGTAGTGAATTTACCACTGACTTTCAGGTCGTCAGACGCGTCTTTGGGCGCTGCGATAAAAGATTTTGCAGACATCACCACATGCCCTGCCAGCGTTGCCGGGAAGGCCGTTTGCGCAAGCAGCGGCGGCGCAAACAGCGCGCTGGCTGCGGCTATAACGGTTAACAGCGTTGAAAAATAAGATGAGTTCATGTGCGCATTCCCTTGTTGCTAAGAACGCTGATGGTGCGCATGCTGTGTGACGGTGTGATTACAGGTGGCTGGCTAAAAAATTTTAGCTATGAATTAAATAGCTATTAGCGCACGTATCTATTAGGCTACAACATTATTTAGTACCTGAAAATCACCAGAAAAGTTTCTTTTTCTTCAAGATGGCTGTCATCAAACCTTAAACATGCGCACAAAGCGCATAAATTCATTGAATTGCCTTAAATCGGAATTATTTATTAGACCGTTCGCCCTGAGCCTGTCGAAGGGATTTTTACGATAGCTAAAAGCCTCGACAAGCTCAACCCGAACGGATCTGACGCCAATGGATAATCTTGGATAAGTATGACCAGCCTCACTTCTCACGCCA
>JBBAPP010000159.1:0-5676 GCA_040400775.1 Polaromonas sp.
GTAACTTTATGAAGGCCAACGATGCTGCATAAATTTTTGTGGATTTCTGCGTTGTCCGGGTTTTTGTTTGCAAGCGCTGCGCAGGCGCAAGCGCCTGAGGTGCTGAACCCACCGACTAAAACCGCCACCAAGAAAAAAGTAAAAAAGCCCAAGGCGCAAGCTGGCGCCAAAGCCAAATTTATCCCGGGTTCGCAAGAAACCAAAAAAGAACGCAGCACCCGTTTGGCACGTGAATGCAAGGGCCAGGTAGACGCTGGCGCTTGCTCTGGCTACACGCGCTAATTTTTATGCGGCTGGCGCAGCCAGTAGTTGCTGCAGCTCACCACTCTCGTACATCTCCATCATGATGTCCGAGCCGCCAACAAACTCGCCTTTGACGTAGAGCTGTGGAATGGTTGGCCAGTTGCTGTATTCCTTGATGCCGTTGCGAATCTCGCCGTCTTCCAGCACGTTCACGGTCATGGGTTTGGTCACGCCGCAAGCTTTGAGCACGGCAATCGCCTTGCCTGAAAAGCCGCACTGCGGAAAGTTCGGGTTGCCCTTCATAAACAGCACCACATCGCTGGATTTAACGATTTGGTCGATGCGGGTTTGGGTCTCATCCATGGTTCATCCTTTAAAAATCAATGTTTGATTATCCTGCGATTTTGAAACCGGCCACTGACCGCCAGAACACCGGGCAATGCCAGCCACATCGCTACGGCTTTGGACTTGCTCAAAGCCGCGCTGACGGAGTAATTCACACACCGCACCGGCCTGGTCATAGCCGTGCTCCAGCAACAGCCAACCCTGGAGGTGCAGGTGCTTGGGCGCCATCTGTACGATCTGCCGGATGTCATCCAGGCCGTCGTCTCCAGCCGTTAAGGCCTTCAGCGGCTCATGCGTCAAAGCCGTCAAATGCGGGTCAGCGCGGGCAATATAAGGCGGATTACTGACGATAACTTGATAGTGACCGCTGACTTTCTCAAACCAGTTGCTGTGAACAAACTGTACCGCCACACCCAGTTGCCTGGCGTTGTTTGACGCGACTGCCAAGGCGCTTGCGCTGACATCGGTAGCTGTCACGCTGGTTTTGAGGGTCTGCGCAATGGCAATCGCGACTGCCCCGCTGCCCGTGCCCATGTCAAGAATGGCAGGCTCGGCCACGTTGTTCAGAAGCTCCAGGGCCCAGTCCACCAGGGTCTCCGTGTCGGGCCGGGGTACCAGCACGCGCGCATCGACTGCAAAGCGCAGCCCAAAAAATTCTTTGTAGCCGACGATATAGGCCAGCGGCTCGCCTGCTGCGCGGCGCAGGCTCAAGGCTCTGAACGCATCGGCAGCGTGCTGTTGCAACAACTCGTCGTCGTGCGCCAGCAGCCAGGCACGTTGGCTGGCCTGTTTGCCCAGTGCATGCAGCAGCAGCAGTTGCGCGTCCAGCCGGTCCAGCCCCAGCGCGTGGGCATCTGCCAAGGCCAGGCGCATCGTCTGCTGCTTGCGCATGTGCGTCAAACCGTGGGCTTCCGTACACTATAAAAATAATAGCATACTACGCCCGAATATATTGGTCTATTGACCGATTTTATAAGTAATGAAAGCATTTTGGGGTAGTTTGGTTCTGGTTAACCCGCAGAAGCCGTTTCCAGCTCGGCCAACTGCTCCGCGCCACGCGCCACTTGCAAAGCCGTCACGACGTCTTCCAAATCACCTTCCATGATAGTGAGCAACTTGTACAGCGTCAGGTTGATGCGGTGGTCCGTCAGGCGACCCTGCGGGAAGTTGTAGGTACGAATCCGGTCGCTGCGGTCACCTGTGCCGACCAGGCCTTTGCGCATGGCGGCATCCACAGCGGCACGCTCAGAGCGGTCTTTTTCATGGATACGTGCCGTCAGTACTTTCATTGCTTGTGCTTTGTTGCCATGCTGGCTGCGTCCGTCTTGACATTCAGCCACGATACCTGTGGGCAGGTGGGTGATGCGTACGGCTGAGTCGGTTTTGTTGATGTGCTGGCCGCCTGCGCCGCTGGCCCGGTAGGTGTCAATCCGCAGGTCAGACGGATTGATTTTGATGGCCTCCAGCTCGTCGGGTTCAGGCAACACTGCTACTGTGCAGGCGCTGGTGTGAATCCGGCCTTGGGTCTCCGTCGTCGGGACGCGCTGCACCCGGTGACCACCGGATTCAAAGCGCAGCTTGCCGTACACGCCTACGCCTTGCGCATCGGCTACGCCATCAATCCGCAGCACCACTTCTTTATAGCCACCCAGCTCGCTGCTTGACGCGCTGATGATCTCCGTTCGCCAACCGCTGCGCTCGGCATAGCGGGTGTAAAGGCGAAACAGGTCGGCCGCAAAAAGTGCAGATTCATCGCCGCCCGTGCCGGCACGAATCTCTACAAATGCAGGCCGAACGTCGTCTGGGTCTTTGGGGATCAACATCAGCTGTAGCGCAGCGTCAATCTGCGTGATGTCAGCTTTGGCGGCGTCAACTTCTTCTTCGGCCATGGCCGTCATGTCAGCATCACCTTTGCTGTCTTTAAGCAGGTCTTCTGCACCGGCCAAATCAGCTTCGCGGCTGGTCAGCTTGCGGTACTGCTCGGCCACGACGCTGACTTCCGAATGCTCCCGGCTGAGCGTGCGAAAGCGCTCCATGTTGCTGACCACGTCGCTGGCGGACAGCAGCGCGTCCAGCTCGTGCAAGCGGAGTAACTGGCGATCCAGGGTTTGTCTTAAAAAGGGTTTCATTTGGCTTATTTCCGCTTGTCGGTCAGTCCGGACGAGTCCCGGGATCCATGACTTTTGCGCGTTGCGACAGATAAAGGTGCTGTGGATGGCGGGTCAAGCCCGGCAACACAGGCTTGAAGAATCTTCAGCTAACGCTCAGCGTCATCGGCCTTTGATCTGGCCTGCCCGCGCAAAAATAGTTTTGACACGGTTTGCGCCGTTGCCTCGCGGCGTTCTGCGTCGCCCGTATGCAGCTCAGTTAACGTACCGTGCAGCATTTTTTGGCTCATGCCGCGCGCCAGCGCTTCCAGCACGCTGTCGATTGGCTCGCCTTTGGCTAGCAGTTTTTTGGCGCGGTTGATCTCCAGCACGCGCCACTCGTCGGCTTGGGCATTGAGCTGTTGAATCAAGGGCACGGTACCGCGCTGCGCCATCCAGCTCATGAAGTTTTTCACACCGGTGTCAATGATGACTTCAGCTTCCGCCACCGCTGCTTGGCGGCTTTCTTTACCGGTTTGCACTACTTGGGCCAGGTCATCCACCGTGTACAAGTAAATATCCGGCAGTTCTTTGACTTCTACCTCGATGTCACGCGGGACAGCCAGGTCAATCATGAAGATCGGGCGACGTTTGCGCAGCTTCACCGCCCGCTCTACCGCACCCAAGCCAATGATCGGCAAAATACTTGCGGTGCAGCTGATGACCGCATCGAATTCATGCAGGCGCGCAGGTAAATCGGCCAGCGGCATGGTTTGTGCATGAAATTTAGCAGCCAGCGCCTCACCGCGCTCGGAGCTGCGGTTGGCAATCACCATCAGCGCCGGTTTTTTAGCTGCAAAGTGCGTAGCGGCCAGATCAATCATCTCCCCTGCACCGACAAATAAAATCTTGATGCTTGCCAGGTCTTCAAACAACTGGCCTGCCAGCCGCACCGCCGCCGCCGCCAAACTGATGCTGTGTGCGCCAATTTCAGTCGAGCTGCGCACTTCTTTGGCGACGGAAAAGCTGCGTTGAAACAACTGGTGCAGCGTGCTGCCCATCGCGCCAGCGTCTTCAGCCGCGCGCACCGCATCTTTCATTTGACCCAAAATTTGGGGTTCGCCCAAGACCATCGAGTCCAGCCCGCTGGCGACCCGAAAAGCGTGCCGCGCTGCTTGGTCACCTTCTAGTGTGTAGGTGTGAGAGCGCAGGGCGTCGCTCGACACGCCACCGCTGCTGGCCAGCCAGGCCAGCGTGTGTTCGAGGGCAGGTGCATCGCTGGCGCCATAAATTTCAGTGCGGTTACAGGTCGACAAAATAGTCGCCTCAGGCGCGTTGGTTTGCCCGGCATGCGCGTCCCGCAAGCGCATCAGCGTGGGCGTCATTTGGTCGAGCGAAAACGCAAATCGACCGCGTAAATCAAGCGGTGCAGTGTTATGGTTTAGCCCGAGGGCCCAGACAGTCATCCACAGATTATAAAATTTAAACCCAAGCCAGGGTAAAACCCGCACCGGAAAAACCCATGACCGCCTATTTGCTGACCGACCACCTCCTGAACTTTATCGCCCCGGCTGCAGTGGTTGCGCTGCTGTTGGTGTGGTTGGGCCGTGTTTTTGGCCGGTTTTTGGTATCAAAAAGACCTGTAAACCAATCAATATGGGTGCAAGCAGCTATTATTTTTATAGTAAATGTAGTGGTGCTCGGCGCTGGCCTGGTGTTTTTTGGTAACGACGCCAAGATGGCCACTTATGCCGCCATGGTGCTGGCAGCTGCGGTCTGCCAGTGGGTGTTGTTCAAAGCTTGGAAGGCTTGAAGACATCCACACGGTCGGTAATGATGCCGTCGGTCCCCAAAGCCAGCAGGCGATCAACTTCGGCTTGGTCGTTGACGGTATAGCTCAAGGTCTTAAAACCTGCGCTTTTGGCTTGCGTGACGCTGGAGCTGTCCCACAGCTGGTGGTTACAAATGATGGCTCGGCAATCCAGCATCAGACCAGTCTCTAGCCAACCGGTCCACAGTGCATGCAGCAGCAGGCCGCGCGGCAGCTCGGGTGCGGCCTCCAGCGCTGCTTGCAAGGCATCGGGCATAAATGAGGTGAGCAGTGGCTTGCGGGCTGTGTTGTGCCATAAGCGGGCAGCGTACTGGGCTACCACTTTGCCGGTTTGTTGGCCAGTACCCGTGGTGGGTTTGATTTCAATGTTCAGATCGAAATTATTTTCAATGCAATAGCTGGCAATGCTGTCCAGACTGGGGATGGGCTCGCCTGAAAAGTCTTGCACGTGGGTCGCTGAATGCCAACGGCCGGCATCCAGTTTTTGCAATTCGTCCCAGGTTTTCTGGCCGGCGATGCCATGGCCGTTGGTGGTGCGCTCTAGCGTGTCGTCGTGCAGCAAAAAAGGCACACCGTCGCTGCTGAGTTTTACGTCGCATTCAAACATGCGGTAGCCGTGACGGGCTCCCAGCTTGAAGGCTGCCAGCGTGTTCTCGGGTGCCAGCTTGCCGGCGCCACGGTGTGCTACCCAGCGTGGATAGGGCCACAGGTCATCAGGCGCTGAAGTCATGGCGTGGTCTTGGGCTGCTGCTGCATTGCTGGGTCAATCGATACCCGCAGTTTGCCGCCCACCACTTGAATGTCGGCAATGCGCATGCGCGCCATTTTTTCTACCGAGGTATTTTTAAGGCTGTAGATTGGCGTACGCTCCAGAATTTGCTTGGCCAAAACTGATCCGTACTGCGTCACAAAATTCCTCACATTGGGCGCGACTCCCGGAAATTTTAAATCCTGAATTTGCGCATCATCCAGAAATATCTCGCCCGTGCTGGGCTGGTAACGCGGCTTGGCCGACACCACGGCTGACCCCGTCACGGGCTGGTTCAGTAGGGATACGGTGGTGTCCAACGTGAGCGTGATGCGGTCGGCGTTGTCTTGTAAGCTGACGACCGGGTTTTGCAGCTTGATACAGGCCAGCGGCAAGCGACAGTTTTCCGCTGGAAACTTTGG
>JBBAPP010000160.1:0-5599 GCA_040400775.1 Polaromonas sp.
CGTGAATCCACCGCTGGCGCTCAACAGTAATCTGCACAGCGCGAGGCCGGACAATTTAATCCAGACCATTTTGAACGGCGTGCGCGAGCCTGCGACGCTAGATGTCGGCTACATGCCAGCTTTTAAATATGCCTTGGGTGATACGCAGATTGCAGAGCTTGCAACTTACATGCGCAGCCGCTATGCGCCGGGTGAGCCGGCATGGGGCAATCTGCCGGCTGACGTTGCGCGTTTGCGTAAAACGGACGTGAAGTAAGCTGTATTCCCCCTCTCCTTCAGGGCGAGGGCAGGGGTGAGGGCTCTGCGTTCAACCTAGAAAAAGCAGTTGACCGCTGGTAGCCCTTTCGCAGACCGCATGAAGGTTCAGCTTTTGAGCGTCGCTGGCGATCACCGCTTGGGTGACAACGCTATGCACCCGATGGCGCCCCGCCCGACCCGCCCAGCCGCGTTGTTCCGCCTAGCGGGCAAAAGTCCGCGTCGTTGTCCCGGCTTGCTGAACGCGCCGTGTGCGGCACACTCGGCAGCATCCAACTGCTTTTTCTAGGGTAAATGTGTTACCCCTTCCCCTATTGGGGAAAGGTTGGGATGGGGGCAGGCGCGAGACAGGCAGTCGTTCTGCACTTGCCCCCACCCTAGCCCTCCCCCGGAAGGGGAGGGAATTTCAATCTTTCCTCCCCCGGAAGGGGAGGGAATTTCAATCTTTCCTCCCCCGGAAGGGGAGGGAATTTCAATCTTTCCTCCCTGAAAGGGGAGGGAGTGAAACATCACACCCGGCCAGGCTGCGCATTTTGCAGCGCGGCAATGCGCTCTTCAATCGGCGGATGGGTTGAAAACAGCTTGCCCATGCCGCCCGCGATGCCCATGGCCGCGACTGACTTGGGCAGCTCACCCGGCACCATACCGCCCAGGCGGGCCAGTGCATTCACCATCGGTTGCGTTCTGCCCATTAACTGGGCGGCGCCTGCATCAGCGCGGAACTCGCGTTGGCGTGAGAACCAAGACACCACCATGTGCGCAGCCACACCTAGGACGATGTCCATCACGATGGTGGTAATGTAGTAGCCCATGCCGGGGCCGTCGCTGGTATTTTTCAAAATAACTTTATCCACAAAGTACCCAACGACGCGGCTGATAAACACCACAAAGGTGTTCATCACACCCTGGATCAGCGTCATGGTCACCATATCGCCATTGGCAATGTGCGCAACCTCGTGACCGATCACGGCTTCGATTTCTTCGCGTGTCATGCCTTGCAGCAGACCGGTAGAAACGGCCACCAGGGCTGAGTTTTTAAATGCACCGGTGGCAAATGCGTTCGGTTCGCCTTCAAAAATGCCCACTTCAGGCATGCCAATTTGTGCTTTGTCTGCAAACTTTCTGACGGTATCGACAATCCAGGCTTCGTCTGCGTTTTGTGGCTCGTTGATGACCTTGACGCCTGAACTCCACTTGGCTACTGGCTTGCTGATCAGCAGCGAGATAAACGCGCCGCCAAAGCCCATGATCAGGGCAAAGCCCAAAAGTGACGTGAGGTTCAGCCCCTGCGAGGTAATGAAGCGGTTCAGACCCAGAACATTGACGATGATGCCCAGCACGACGATGACGGCCAGGTTGGTCATGACAAAAAGTAAAATACGTTTCATGGAATCTCCGTGTGGAAGTTGACTAAACAATTCATTAAATGGGGTGCGGGTTGCCAAGCTCAAGAGCCGGGCGCTCTGCCCCGACGCTTATTTAAACTATCTTGTTGATTCTCTTGCTTTCCGGGCGAAACACAAGAATGTCCTCATAAAAGGAAAGTTTTTCATTCTCCGCCCACCAGCCCGGCACGCCCAGCACGGGCAGCGGCGCAAAAGGTTTACGCGCCAGCTTGCTGGCGCTGATGTCAGCCGCTATCCAAGCATCAAGAGATGCTATGGAAAAAAGAGCGGGTTGCGCCAGGTATACATGGGCGGTGATGGGTTTTCTTGGGGACACCAGTTTTTCAAGCAGCGCATGGCCAAACAAAATCAGCTGGGCGTCCGCCCACATCGGGCGCAGCGCAACAAACAGCCGTTGCCAGTCTCTGGCTATCAAGGCATCCCACAGCGGCTGTGGGGCGAGCAAAAAAGCCGCGTTTTCGTCAAACAGCGTCAGCCCATCACGTACCGCTCCACGCGTTTGTTGCACGCCATCAATGGCTATCTGCTCGCCTTGCAACTGGTTGAGTTTTTTCTTGGTTTGCGGAAAAGTCAGCCAGCACAGGCCATTGAAAAAGTCGTGCAGGTTGTCGCGCGTGGGAACAGTCTGGGTGTCGAAGATGAACTGCTCGTAGGCTTGGCCGTCGGGCAAGGCTGATTGCGTGACAAATTGAACAGGCAAACAGCCAGGCGTGTTCAGTGCCGCGGCAACGCTGCCCTCTGACCAATCGGGAAGCGCTTGCCCAGCGGCTTGGTATGGTGCCAGCCAAGCCGCGCCCCAGTCGATCACCCCATGTGTCACAGCATGCGCCAGGCCAGGCTTTCCCCACTGCGCAGCGGCTTGAGCTGGCTCTCGCCAAAAGCAAAACTCTCGGGCGGTGTCCAGCTTTCTTTCTTCAAGGTCACGCTGCCCGCGTTGCGCGGCAAGCCATAAAAATCAGCACCATTGAAGCTGGCAAAGCTCTCCAGCTTGTGCAGTGCGCCAGCGGCTTCAAAGGCCTCGGCGTACAACTCCATGGCGGCATGGGCGGTGTAGCAGCCTGCGCAACCGCTGGCATGCTCTTTCAGGTGGGCGGGGTGGGGGGCACTGTCGGTACCCAGGAAGAATCGTGGGTTGTCGCTCACCGCCGCCTCAACCAATGCCAGGCGATGCGTTTCGCGTTTGAGTACCGGCAGGCAGTAGTAGTGTGGGCGAATGCCGCCGGTAAAAATTGCATTGCGGTTGTACAGCAGGTGGTGCGCAGTGATGGTGGCGGCGGTGTAGTTGTCAGCATCACGAACGTAATGTGCAGCATCTTTGGTGGTGATGTGCTCAAACACGATTTTCAGTTCAGGGAAATCACGCCGCAGCGGGATCAATTGCGTGTCAATAAAAACGGCTTCTCGGTCAAACAGATCAATCTCGGGCGATGTCACTTCACCATGCACCAGCAGCAGCAAGCCTTCGGTTTGCATCGCCTCCAGCGTTTTATAGGTTTTGCGCAGGTCGGTGACGCCCGCATCGCTGTTGGTGGTGGCACCTGCCGGGTACAGCTTGGCAGCGACCACACCCGCGTCTTTTGCCCGTTTGATCTCGTCTGGCGGCAGGTTGTCGGTCAGGTAAAGCGTCATCAAAGGCTCGAACGTCACGCCAGCAGGCACGGCCGCCTGAATACGACTTTTGTACGCCAGTGCCTGTGCCGCCGTGGTCACGGGCGGGCGCAGGTTGGGCATGATGATGGCTCTGGCAAATTGAGCTGCGGTGTGCGGCACCACGGTGTGCAATGCATCGCCGTCGCGTACATGCAGATGCCAGTCGTCGGGGCGGGTGATGGTGATGGTATCGGGGGAACTCTTCAGGGGTGCTGGGGTAGTCATACCGGTATTGTCCCAAAAATTGGGCGGCTTGCGTCATTGCTGCATTGAATCTGACCCTCATGGCACTACCTCAAGCAGTCATCGTTCGGGCTGAGCCCTTCGACGGGCTCAGGACAGGCCTTGTCGAAGCCCTCGCTAGCCCTTCGACAAGCTCAGGGCGAACGGGGGATTTTCATTGGGATTCTTGAGTGGACTTTCATATAGCCTCCAGCGTAGTTGAGTGATTTCAACTAGCGGATCATGCCCGCTGCAAATAGCTCTGGAACACGGCTACATGCACAAACGCCGCATCCGCTGCGTTGGGCCATAGCTCTGCGGTGTTGAAGCGAACGTCGTAGGTCGGCTCGTCAGCGGCCTGCACGCCATGCGCGTGGGCATCCGGGAACGGGTACGCGGGCGACTCGCTGACCACCACGCCGCATTTGCCGCGAACATAGGCGGGCATTCGGTTGTGGCCGGGTACGTAGTCAGCGAGCACCGTTACACGGTCACCCGGCTGGAATCGTGTACGCTGCTCCCGATTTGATCGCCCTGCAGCGCTGGGTGACGACAGCGGAAACGTCCCTTGCGCGCGGTGTTCAAGCACCTCGCGCGTCGCCAAGCCTTTCTCAACGCACAGCGTGGCCAGGCTCGTCAGCGTGCGCTCGTAGTAGCCAGCGGCCAGGTAATGACGCGGCTCCATGCGCTCGATGGCGTGGCGGTACTCGTCCATGTTGAACACGCCCTGCTTCACCGCCAATGCATACATGGCGTTGACGCGCTTCTCCCAGTCCGCGTGAAACACCTGTGCCTTGGGTGAATGACGCACCGGGCCAAAGCCCTGTTTGCCACCGAGATCGTGCATGCCGTCCATGATTCAAGTCCCTTTATTTTTAGAGCTGCGCCACGCCAATCATCCCGTCCTGCGTGACGCGTTCGGCCAGCTTCTCAGCGGGCCATCCGATAGTTTCTGGCGGCTGCATCGGCAGCACCATATAGCGTGTATCGGCTGTGGTGTCCCACACGCGAATTTCGACATCGGGTGCCAAATCTAGCCCCATCTCCCTGAGTACTGTGCGCGATTCACGCACGGCGCGGGCGCGGTACTCCAGGTCTTTGTACCAATCGGGCGGCAGGCCGATGATGGTGAACGCCGTGCAGGAGCACAGCGTGCAGCAGATCACGTTGTGCACCGTCGCCGTGTTCTCCAGCGCGACCAGGTGGCGGTGGTGCTTGGGCATTGCCAGGCCCAGCTCCGCGACAGCTTCAATCCCGTTGGCGAACAGGCGCTGCTTGAAGGCTGCATCCGTCCACGCTTTGGCAACCACGCGCGCGCCGTTTTGCGGCAGCCACGCCTCTTCGATCAAATGGTTGGCCTGCTCAATGAATTCGGCGGGCTGCATGCCGTGCTCGTGCAGCACGGTCTGAATCGCGTCAACGCGCGCTTCAATAGTCGCCATGGTGTGCATAGGGGTTCGAATTGAGTTGGTTGCTTGCATTTTTGTCACTCCACCAGCGTTGCCATAGCGCGTCACTTCGCCACAGTCATCCATTTATACATGATTAATTGGTATCTGACCCTCAATCCTCCCTTATTGCGGATTAGTTGCTGTGATCAGGCTGTCGAAAAGCCTTCTTGTTCTCAGCGTTCTTATTCCGTTCACACGTACAGGGTCTGCGGTATGGACGACAAGTACGGATTTTGAATCACGATCAACAAATACATATTGGCCGTACGATCCAACCATCGCGTAACGGCCGCTACTTTTTTGCAGCCAGAATTGGTATCCATACCCTGATAGCTTGGATGCTTGGTCGTACTTAAAACCTTCCGGCTGCCTGTCCACATTGGTAGCTTGATCAATGTACTCTGCTGAGAGCACGCGTTGACCGTTAATTTCTCCCATATTGGCAAGCATCACGGCGACCTTTGCATAATCAACCTGAGTGGCATTGAAGCCAGAATGACCTAAAACATTACCTTCGCTATCTGTTTCCCAAAATGCGTCTGACTCTGCACCAATGCGCCCCTACCGCGCACCCGCCCACCACACCGACAGCGGCACCGCCCACAGCTTCTCGCC
>JBBAPP010000161.1:0-2118 GCA_040400775.1 Polaromonas sp.
TGACGCTGCATGACCTGGCAGCGGTCTACGGTGTGAGCGCCGAGCGGATTCGCCAAATTGAGGTGGCAGCTATGAAGAAGATGAAAAAAGTATTGGTGGAATACGCCTAAGCGCTGACCAGCCCATTAAAAGCCATTGCCTTGAAACCGCAGTGGCTTTTTTCTGCCCCAGAGGCTGGTAGATACCTATTTGCCTAGGAGCAACAACTTAATATCCTGCGTCAAGCCCTCGGCCCCGTTGCCATAACGGCTGAACAGGCGCAGGCGACCTTGAGGGTCGTAGATGTAATTACCTGCCGAATGGTCGATGCTGTAGCTGGTGGCGGTTCGGCCGTCTACCTTTTTGTAGTACATCTTGAAGTCTTTGGCGACCGCAGGCAATTGCTCAGCGCTGGGGAGTAATGCCAAAAAAGTGGGGTCAAAGTTGCCCATGTAGGACTTGAGTATTTCGGGTGTGTCGCGCTCTGGGTCAACGGATACAAAGACAGCCTGCAGTTTGTCGCCATCGGCGCCAAGTGACTTTTTAATGCCTGCCAGTTCGACCATCGATGTCGGGCACACATCAGCGCACTGGGTAAAGCCGAAAAATACCACCACCACCTTGCCAGCAAAGTCGCGGATAGAGCGGGTTTTGCCGAACTGGTCTGGCAATGAAAAGTCTTTGGCGTAGTCTGCGCCTGTCAGGTCTATGCTTTTGAATGCCGGCTTGTTGGGTGTACAAGCGGCTAAAAATAACATGAAAAATGATATAAAAATGACTTTTGACCAATAAATACGGGTGCTAGTAGCTACTGAATTAATAGCGTTTTGAGTACTCATAAAAACCTAAATAAGGTAATGGTCCAGCAGCAGCGCCGCAAACAGCGCCGACAGATGAATCAGTGAAAAGCGAAACGTTTTGCGCGCCAGCGCATCGGAGTAATTACGCCACAACTTAAAGCCGTACCAGCTAAAACCAAAACTCAATCCCACCGCCGCCAGCAGATAAATCCAGCCACTCATTTGAAACACAAACGGCATCAAACACGCAGGGAAAAGCACCAGTGTGTACAAAAAGACCTGTAAGCGGGTAAATTCGTTGCCGTGGGTCACAGGCAGCATGGGCAAGCCAGCTTTGCGGTAGTCCTCAACCCGGTACAGCGCCAGTGCCCAAAAGTGCGGTGGTGTCCATAAAAAAATGATCAGGAACAGGATCAGTGCCTCAGGTCCGACCGTACCCGTCATGGCGGCCCAGCCGAGTACGGGCGGCATGGCGCCAGAGGCGCCGCCAATCACAATATTTTGCGGTGTCAGGGGTTTCAAAATCACGGTGTAGACAACTGCGTAGCCAACGAAAGTAGCAAAGGTTAGCCACATCGTGAGCGGGTTGACCCAGACGTACAAAATGACCGAGCCGATGGCGCAAAGCACGGCGGAAAAACTCAAAGTTAACCAACTGCTGATTTGGCCTTGTGCCGTGGCGCGCATAGCGGTGCGCTTCATGCGGGCGTCAATACCTTGTTCGACCAGGCAGTTAAAAGCGGCCGCAGCGCCTGCTACCAGCCAAATGCCGGCACAGGCGATCAGCCCGAGTTTTATATCGGCCAAGCTAGGCACGCCGGGCACGGCCAGCACCATGCCAATCAGAGCGCAAAACACAATCAGTTGCACCACACGCGGCTTGGTGAGGACGTAGAACTGCCGGAATTTGGACGGTACGTGGGGGGCTGCGATGGTGTTGGTCGCGCTCATGCAAACAATCGGCGTGGGCTGAATTTTGACGTAGCCGCAGTCTGGCTGGCACTGCGGCTGGCGCAAACGATGCCTGTCAGTACAACCACGAGCGCCGCAGCACCGCCGGTATGAATGACCGCGGCCGCCAGCGGCCAGCCCAGCAGAACATTACCAAGCCCTGTTGCCACTTGCAGCCAGGCCAAGCCAGCCAGCCACAAGCTAGAAGAGCGCAGGGCCTGTATTTTGTAGAGCTTAACAGCCACCACCAACATCGCGGCAAAGACCACGTAAGCACTTAAGCGATGGACGTAATGAATAGCCGTCAAGGCCTGAAAACTGATGTTGTCACCATTGCGGCCAGCGCCAAGCTCACGCCAAATCGTGAAACCTTCACTGAAATTCATCG
>JBBAPP010000161.1:2218-3950 GCA_040400775.1 Polaromonas sp.
TTGCGGCCAGCGCCAAGCTCACGCCAAATCGTGAAACCTTCACTGAAATTCATCGCCGGCCAAAACGAGTTCTGACACGCCGGAAAGTCAGTACATGCCATCACAGCATAGTTGGTGCTGACCCAGCCGCCCAACGCAATTTGTAGCCAAAGCAATCCGAACGTGGCAAATATCCAAGCTAGCGTCGCAGGTTGCAACGGCACAGGCGACAGCTCGCGCTGTACCTGCGCATAACGAACGCTTTGCACCTTGAGAAGCGCCAGCAGAACCATGCCACCCATCAAGTGCATGGTCACAATCGCGGGGAACAATTTCATCGTGACGGTGAGCGCGCCGAAAGCGCCTTGCAAACAAACCCAAAACAAGGTGAAGGTTGGCCACCACGGCGAAATGTCGCTGCCAAGCGCGATCCTTGCATCTAAGGCACCGACCGGCGAGCCCTGGGCCGGCTCGGTGCCGGGCTGCTGAGACCTCCTGCGCGCCAGCCAGCTGGTGCCAGCCAGTGTCAAAATCAAAACCCCAACACCCGTTGCCAAATATCGGTGGATCATCTCGATCCAGGCCTTGGGGAAAGTGACCGGGCCGGTAGGCATAGCCGTTTGCGCCGCTGTGATTTGCTGGGCAGCGCCTACCGGGCTGGCGAAACCGTAGCAGCCTGGCCAGTCAGGACAACCCAAACCAGAGTCCGTCAAGCGCGTGAACGCACCAAAAATAACCAAATCAAAGGTCAGAAAAAGCGTCACCCAAGTCAGGGTACGCAAGCGCTTGGCAGGCGATGCTTTTCGGCTTTTTAAGCCAACCCAGGCCAGTGGGCCGACAGCAATGACCAGGCCCATAAGCATCAGCTGCAGCGTGGGGCTTAAGTTGTAGAGATCGGTGGTTTGCATAGTGCTTAGCGCCCGTCGGTGTCCCAGCTGCCAGAAGCGCGCAGCAAACGGTCAAGGTCACGTTTAGCTTTGGCCGCGCCTGCGGCGTCCATATTGGCTGGAAAGCGCATCATCAGATTGCCGATCGGATCGACAACGTACAAATGGTCTTCGGGGCGCTGGCTGCCAGCAGGTGGTAGCCATTGCAGCAGTGCTGGTAACGCAACCCGCAGCACCGTTGCCTCCTGGAGTGCAGGCTGAAGTTGGACATCAACCTGAGCGGCATCGGTCACCAGCCAGACCCGATCCAGGCGACCTTTTTGCTTACCCAGAGACTCGCGCAACTGGCGCTGAAAATACAGTCGCTGCTGGCAGGCTGCATCGCAGCCTGCGCTAGCGACGTTTACCAGCAGCCACTGATTTTTTAGCGCCGTCAGCTCGGCCGCTTTACCGTTCAAATCAACAGTGGCCACGGCAGGAAGCGGCCGCTGCGGTGTGATGAGCTCACCATAGTTTCTGCGGCCATCAGGGCGCACAACGTAGTAGGTAAAGTAGGACGCAATGACGGGCGAGGCACAGACCAGCAGCACAGCAATCATTTTCCAGCGACCGGCACGGCTGCGCGCGCTCTCTTGATGTGGCAGAGATACATCGTGCACGGTCAGGCTGAGCGGCTCGTCTTGAAGAGCAGCCACCGGCTTTTGGAGTGATTCAGGCATGAGAAGATTTTTTGCGCTTCAGGCGCCAAGGATTAATAAGTTGAAACCAGACATACAAGCCCAGCACCAGCGCGAACAAACCAAACCACTGGAAAGCATAACCGTAGTGCTTGTCAATGCCGACATTGGGCGCGGCCCAGTCGCGCA
>JBBAPP010000161.1:4050-5590 GCA_040400775.1 Polaromonas sp.
GGCCTTTAAGGGTTGCTCGGCGATGCACCGCATCTTTCAAAACGCTGGGGTCGGCCAGGTCAGCGGCTTTGAGGATGAACTGGTTGCTCTGCGTTTCGATAGCCAATTGCAGGTTCTGCTTTTGCGCAGCCCTGCGCAACTGCCACTGGCCAAGCGAAAAAGTGACGCCAGCGACCAGTACTGCAGCTGCTGTGACCAACCAAAACCTGGCTTGGGGCGAAAGTTTGGCCATCAGCAGATAATCCCGTACATGACATACCTTGTAGCCCTTGCTTTTTTAGCCATCATTGCGAGCCTCGCCGTTGCGCTGTTTTTCATGCTGAAAGATGGCACCAATGGAAAAACAAAAACCAGCGGCATGGCCAAGGCACTGGCTTTCAGGATTGGCTTTTCAGTGCTGCTGTTCGTGTGCATTTTGATTGCCTGGAAAATGGGGGTGATCCAGCCGACGGGTTTACCTGTTGGAAAATAGGATGGGTTAAATAATTAGTTTTTAAAAAACAACAAAGGCCGCACAATGCGGCCTTTAGCATGTTGGGGCAAAGCGCCTTTTACAGCCAGTAGACCAGGATGTACAAGCCCAGCCACACCACGTCAACAAAGTGCCAGTACCAGGCCGCGCCCTCAAAGCCAAAATGCTTGTCTGCGCTGAAATGGCCTTTTTGCAGGCGCAGGGTGATGAAAAACAACATCAACATCCCGACAAACACGTGAAAGCCGTGAAAACCCGTCAGCATGTAAAAGGTGGAACCAAAAATACCTGAATTCAGCTTGAGGTTCAAATCGGTGTAGAGATGGTAATACTCGTAGCCTTGAACGCATAAAAATGTAAAGCCCAAAATCACCGTCAACCACATAAATGCAATGGTTTTGACCCGCTGGCCCTCACGCAGTGCGTGGTGTGCAATCGTCATGGTCACGCCAGAGGTCAGCAGCAAAGCGGTGTTGATGGTAGGCAACCAGAAGGGGCCAACCGTTTGGAAAGGCTCAACAATATCAGCCGGCGAAGCCGTAGCACCAACCGCAGCAGTGGGCCAAACGGCCTTGAAATCCGGCCACAACAACGAATTTTCAAGACCACCAAGTGCCGGCACTGAATGCACCCTAGCCCACCAAAGGGCAGTGAAAAAAGCACCAAAAAACATGACTTCAGAAAAAATAAACCAACTCATAGACCAGCGAAACGACAGGTCAATCTTGTAGCCATACAGGCCGCCTTCGCTCTCGCGCACCGATTCGCTGAACCAGCGGTACAAAGTCACCAACCACCACACCATACCAAACCCAACCAGATAAGGAGCCCAGGACGATCCATTGACCCACTGGCTAGCACCCAGGACGACGAATAACAGGCCAATGGAGGCCATCACCGGGTGGCTAGATGGCTCGGGAACAAAGTAGTGTGGGGTACCTGTTGTAGTGGCTGATGACATTTTTTAACTCCTGCTTTCTCTCATTTTTTTAATGCAATATTGGGCTTATTCTGTTTCCAAATCATTTGTGTCTAGGCGCGAAGCCGCAGGCAGTGCTCTAGCACGAC
>JBBAPP010000162.1:0-4270 GCA_040400775.1 Polaromonas sp.
CATAGGCGTTTTGCGGTGCAACGGCATGGCGTGCGGCATCGCCACCTGTCAATAGCTTGAGTGTGGCAGCCAGGCGCGCGTAGATACCAGTCAGGGCGCGGCGGTAGGGCTCGTCTTGGCGGTGTTCATTGGTGTCGGGTGAACTGTTGGCCAAGGTCTGCATGGCCGGGCTGATGTCGACCAGCATGGCCGACAGCGACAGCTCGCCGCCTAACAAATGTACCTCGGTCAGGTAGTGGCGCAGTGCGACTTCAGCCTGACGACTCAGCGCGTAATGGAGGGTGTCGGCGCTCACATTGGGGTTGCCGTCGCGGTCGCCGCCTATCCATTGACCCATGCGCAAAAAGCTGTGGATTTTTTGATGCCCAAGTTCGCGTTCAAGGTTGGCATACAGCTTGGGGATTTCGCGCAAGAAAGTCGCCTCGTAGTAGCTCAATGCGTTTTCAATTTCGTCGGCCACCGTCAGCTTGGTAAAGCGCAGCAGACGGGTCTGCCAGAGCTGCATGACTCTGGCCCGCAGTTGCGCCTCATTAGCGGCCAGTTCGCGCGGAGTGAGTGCGTCTTTGGCGGCCAATGCGGGGCTGATGGCACTGAGCGCCAAGGCCAGGGCTTTGATGTCATCGCGCGCTGTGAGCATTTGGGCGATGTTGCGTTCTGCGTCCAATATGCTTTTTCGCTGTACTTCTGTTGGGTGAGCGGTGAGAACCGGGGATACAAAGCTGTGTGCCAAGGTGTTGGCTATGGTTTTAGGTGTAATACCTGCCCAACGCAAGCGTGCCAGGGCTACGTCAATACTGCCTTCCTGGGTGTCTCCGGCGCGTTCATGTATCGCGCGGCGGCGAATATGGTGGCGATCTTCTGCCAGGTTGGCCAGATGGCTGAAGTAGGTAAACGCGCGAATCACGCTGACGGTTTGGTCGCCTGACAGGCCTTTGAGCAACTTTTTTAAAGCCTTGTCAGACTCCATATCTGCATCACGCCTGAAGGCCACCGACAGCTTGCGGGTTTGCTCAATCAGATCATAGGCGGCTACACCTTCTTGTTCACGAATCACATCACCCAAAATTCTGCCTAGCAGGCGGATGTCTTCCACCAGCGGGCGTTCGTTGTTTTTGGTGGCGTTATTGGGCATGTGTTTTGAACTGTGTTTTGAACTTTTGAAGGGCTGGCTTGCATGCTAGCATTGCCACCCTGCACATGATTACAAATAGGTTACAAGGCGACAGACATGCACCCGATGGACGAAAAAACAGTTAAAAAAGTGGTGATAGCCACCCGTGAAAGTCGCTTGGCGATGTGGCAGGCTGAGCATGTCAAGGCACTGCTAGAAACACAACTTGGCTGGCAGGTTGAGCTTTTGGGCATGACCACGCTGGGAGACCAGATTTTGGACCGCTCGCTCAGCAAAGTCGGCGGCAAGGGCCTTTTTGTAAAAGAACTTGAAGTGGCCTTGCAAGACGGCCGTGCTGACATTGCCGTGCATTCGCTCAAAGACGTGCCGATGGACTTGCCCGAAGGTTTTGCGCTGGCCTGCGTGATGACACGCGAAGACCCGCACGATGCGTTTGTCTCGAACAGCTACGCATCACTGGCCGATTTGCCGTATGGCGCCGTAGTGGGCACATCCAGCTTGCGCCGCCTGGTACTGCTCAAAGCCTTGCGTCCTGATTTGAAAATTGACCCCTTGCGCGGTAACCTGGACACCCGTTTGCGCAAGTTGGACGAAGGCCAGTACGACGCGATTGTGTTGGCAGCTGCGGGCTTGAAGCGCCTACAGATGCCTGAGCGCATCCGGAGCACTTTTGCCATCACCGAGATGTTGCCAGCAGCCGGGCAGGGCGCTTTGGGCATTGAGGTATGTGCCGACCGGCCTGATTTGCTGGAAGGCCTGGCCACGCTGGCGGACATGCCTACCTGGCTGGCGGTAACGGCCGAGCGTACGGTGTCGCGCGCCATGGGCGGCAGTTGCTCCATGCCGCTGGCGGCTTTTACCCGCGGGCCAACATCGGCTGGCGGCCAAGGCATGTTGTTGCAAGCTGCCTGGGGCGACCCGGCCAGTTTGGAGGCAGGCAATGCTGCGACGCCGATGATGCCGCTGGTACATGCGCAGAAAACCAGCTTGGTGAACACCTTTGCTGAGGCTGAGGCGCTGGGCGAAGCTGTAGCCAGCGCGCTGCGTGCAGGGGGTGCGGTGTGGGCAGCAAACCAAGCTGCGTGATCGTCACCCGCCCGGCGCGGGACGCCGCGCAGTGGGTCAAGACGCTGACAAACAGTGGCTTCGAGACACTGGCTTTGCCGTTGATAGAGATTGGGCCCATGCTGGGTTCAGCAGATACCAAGACGTTCCAAGAAGCGTGGGGTCGTTTCGGCGACTACACAGCCTGCATGTTTGTCAGTGCGAATGCTGTGCATTATTTTTTCAAGCAAATAATGGCTGCAGGCCAATTAAATAAAGCGTACTTAGCTATAAATACTATAGCAAAAGAGCCAATAAATAGCTTCCCCTTCGGCATGCGTTTTTTGGCTCCAGGCCCTGGTACAGCCGCGGCGCTGCTGGCTGTGGGCTTACCTGCAGGCCACATTGACTCGCCGCCGCCCGATGCTGGTCAGTTTGATTCTGAGGCGCTGTGGCAGCTGGTGGGACAGCGCGACTGGCAAGGAAAGCGCGTTTTAGTGCTGCGTGGACAAACCAGCGGTGCTGCCTCTCAAGCTGCTGTAGGCCGTGAGTGGCTGGCCCAGCAGTTTTTAGCTGCGGGCGCGCAAGTCGACATGCTCAGTGTGTACCAACGCTTTGCGCCTGAATTAACCGGCAGTCAGATTCAACAGGCGCAAGCCGCCAGCCGCAATGGCTCGGTCTGGTTGTTCAGCAGCTCTGAAGCGGTGGCCAATTTAACCCAACAACCCCCATTGGCGGGCGTCGATTGGCGGCTTGCGCGAGCCCTCGCCACCCATCCTCGGATTGCCCAGACCTTGCGCAGTGCGGGCTGGGGTGTTGTGCAGGAGTCACGCCCCATACTCTCAGATATTGTCAACGCATTGCGCCAGGACGGCCTTGCATAACTCGCTGCAAATAGGTGCTGTGTGGCTTGGATACCCTGCAAGACACGTTAGCCGCAGATGGCCCAACCCCGCGCCATCACACCTTGCAGGGCTTATGCGAGGCATCCCTAGCTAGAATCTAAGTCTTTATGAGCGAAAGTCCCAACCTATCCCCCGCGTCGGCGCCTGCACCGCAAGCCCTTGATGTGGCGCCGCCCAGCGCACCGACCCACCTGTTGAGCATTTCGCGCAGCTGGGTCGTGGCCTTGGCGTTGCTGGCGGGCGCTGCTTTGCTGGTCAGCGGCTTGCTGTGGCAAAAGCTGGGCACTATTCAAGAAGAACTGGCACGCCGCAGTTTGGATTCAGGTGCCCAGTCGATTGAAGCGCGTACGCTGGCCAAGGCTGCGCAAGACAGCGCGCGCGAACTCACGGCCCGGCTGGCCTTGCAAGAAAACCGTATCAGCGAGGTCAGCTTGCAGCGCGCCCAGCTTGAAGAGCTGATGCAAAGCCTGTCGCGCTCGCGTGATGAAAACCTGGTGGTGGACATTGAGTCCGCCTTGCGGCTGGCGCAGCAGCAGGCCCAATTAACCGGCAGTGCCGTGCCCTTGATAGCTGCCATGACAACTGCTGCCCAGCGCCTACAACGTGCCGCACAACCCCGGCTGAACCCCTTGCAGCGCGCGCTGGCCAAAGACCTGGAGCGCATCAAAGCCGCCAGTCTGACCGACGTGCCGGTGCTGATGATCAAGATCGATGAGCTGACCCGCATGGCCGATGAACTGCCGGTGGCCAACGCCATGGTGGCGAACACGTCAGCCAGGCAAAACACGCCGACAGTAGCCACCCCAACCGCTGGCCCGAAAGGGCAAGTGCAAGCCTCGCTGCTGGCCTGGTTTGACAGGCAGCGACTGGAGGCTGCGGCACGCAACGCGGTGCATGCGGTTCGTGAAGAAGCTAGAGCGCTACTGCGCGTCAGCCGAATTGAGCAGCCTGAGGCGGCCTTGTTGTCGCCGGAGCAATCGTTTTTCTTGCGTGAAAACCTCAAACTGCGGCTGTTAAATGCGCGGCTCAGTTTGTTGTCTCGGCAAACCGATACCGCACGGGCTGACTTGGCCAGTGCGGGTACTTGGCTGGCTAAATATTTTGATCCAGCGTCGCGCAAAACCCAGGCCGCCACCCAGTTGCTGCAGCAAATACAAAGCCAGCTCAAAACCAGCGAGCTGCCGCGCCT
>JBBAPP010000162.1:4370-5576 GCA_040400775.1 Polaromonas sp.
CTGGTGTATGCCGCGCTGCGAGCGCTGTCGGCTGTCGTCAGCCTGCCGCTGGAGGTCAGGCGCTGGCGTGCCCAGCAAAAAGAGCGCGCCATGTATGGCGCGCTGATGGACGCGCTGGCGCACCAACTGGCCGGGCGCTACATTCGTGCCACCAAGTCGGCACAAAACGCCTTGACGCAAGAAAAAAGCCTGTCCCGTTTGGCTGCTGAATCTGGTCAAGTACCGGGCTACAGCCTGAGCAGAGCCAGCCAGTTGCAGTCACTGGCTAACCTGTTGGTGGCAGAGAGCGCCCAGGCGCTGCAAAACAAAACCCTGCGTGATGCGCACTTGCAACTGGCGCTGCAAAGTTCAGCTCCGCGCCATGCGCAAGAGGTGCGTGAAGGCGTGCAGCTGCGCGCTGCCCGTTGGGCTCTCGACGACCGTGATCCCAGAGGCGCACTGGATGTCTTGATGCAGCTGCCGCAAGGTGTCACACGCCGGACGCTGGCGCTGCGCATGAGGCTGCGCGCCACACGCCAACTGCGGTCTACCCAGTTGGCACTAGAAACAGCTCGCCTTTTGGCCAAGCATCGGGCGTTTTCGCCCGCGGCTGCGCAAAGTATTGTGCGCAGCTTGGGGCTGGAACTGCTGGGCGATGCCCACGACCCCACGCAACTCGAACAAGCATGGGGCACACTCGACGGCAGCGAACGTGCCATGCCTGAGTTGGTCGTGCATGCCGCCGCAAGGCTGATGGCGTTGCATGGTGATGCCTTTCTTGCACGCACCTGGCTGCTATTGGTATGGGAGCAAGCCATGCACAGCGGCTCGACCTTGAGCGACAGCCTGCGGATTAAATTGATTGGCGCACTAGAGCCTGGCCTTGACACACTGGACGCGCCCTGGCTAGCCCGGATTGAAGCCGCCCAGCAAAGTCGCCCACGCGATGCCAATCTGCAGTACCTGGCAGGGATGGCCTGTCTCAGCCATCAATTGTGGGGTAAGGCGCGGCAATGGTTGTCGCTGGCTGTGCTGGGTTTGCAAGACGCTAGACTACACCGCAACGCTTGGCGAGCTCTGGCTGTGCTGGCTGAGCAGCGTGGTGATGAGGCAGCAGCGGCAGAGTCGTATAAGCAGGCCGCGCTGCTTTAGTTTTTTGGGTCATGGGTGGTCATTAAACCTAGAAAAAGCAGTTGACCGCTCGCAGCCCTTTCGCAGACCGCATGA
>JBBAPP010000163.1:0-5473 GCA_040400775.1 Polaromonas sp.
GCTTGGTATGCTGCCGCCTATGACGTTGAGGTGGTGGGCAAGCTGCTCGCGCGCACCATTTGCAACCAGAAGCTTGTGATGTTTCGCAAAACTGATGGCTCGGTCGCCATGCTGGAAGATGCTTGCTGGCACCGTCTGATGCCGCTGTCCTTGGGGCATTTGCAAGGTGATGAAGTGACCTGCGGCTACCACGGGCTGGTCTATAACGCGCAGGGCCGCTGTGTGCACATGCCCAGCCAGGAAACGCTGAACCCGTCGGCCTGCGTGCGTAGCTTTCCGGTGGTAGAGCGGCATCGTTTTGTCTGGATGTGGCCCGGCGACCCGACCAAGGCTGACCCGGCGCTGGTGCCTGATATGCACTGGAACGACGATGCCGAATGGGCCGGTGACGGCAAGATGATTCATGTCAAATGCGACTATCGCTTGGTGGTTGATAACCTGATGGACTTGACGCATGAGACCTTTGTCCACGGCTCCAGTATCGGTAATCGCGCCGTCGCTGAGGCACCGTTTGTCGCCACCCATGGCGACCGCACCGCCAGCGTGACCCGATGGATGGAAGACATCGACGCACCGCCGTTTTGGGCCGGTCAAATCAAGGACGCACGTGGCTACCAGGGCAAGGTCGACCGCTGGCAAATCATCAAATTTGAAGCACCGTGTTCGGTGAACATTGACGTGGGTGTGGCTGAAACCGGCACAGGCGCAGCGCCCAAAGACGGCCAGCCAGGCGACCGCAGCAAGGGCGTGAATGGTTTTGTGCTGAACACCGTCACACCAGAGACCAACGGCACTTGCCATTACTTTTGGGCTTTTGCACGCAACTACCGCTTGACAGAGCAGCGCCTGACACACCAGTTACGCGAGGGTGTAGCGAGCATTTTCAGGGAAGACGAATACGTGCTGGAGGCGCAGCAGATCGCCATGGATGAGCGGCCAGAGCGTACTTTTTACAACTTGAATATTGATGCGGGATCCATGTGGGCAAGGCGGCTGATAGATGGCCTGATTGCCAAAGAGCAGCCAGCGCAGGCAGTAATCCCCGTTCGGTTGGTGGCTTGACATGGTAGCGAATACTCCTAAATTAGGAGCAGCTAGCGCCCATGAAACAAGCGTTGTAGCACTAAAAGATAGTGAAAACACGCCTGAAATTGGCCACAAGAGTGCGCAGCTACGTGCCTTACTACAACTGCGTGAAATGATCTTGGCGGGGGAGCTACCCGGTGGCGCACGGATTGCTGAACTGTCGATTGTTGAAAAACTGGGTGTCTCGCGTACCCCCATCCGTGCGGCCTTGATGCGGCTGGCGCAAGAGGGCTTGCTTGAAGCTTTGCCCAGCGGCGGCTACGCAGTACGTACTTTTTCAGAACGCGAAGTGATGGACGCGATTGAGCTGCGCGGCACACTTGAAGGTCTGTCGGCGCGTCTGGCCGCTGAACGCGCTGCACCCGCGTTGGTACTGGGTGAGGCGCGCGAGTGTTTGCGCCAGATAGATGCGGTATTGGGTCAGCCGGCACTCAATGACGAGTCTTTTTCAAGCTATGTTGAACTGAACGCCAAGTTTCACGCGCTGCTCAGCGAAATGTCGGGCAGCAGCGTGATGGCGCGTGAACTAGACCGCGTCATCAGCATGCCGTTTGCATCGCCCTCAGCGTTTGTGGTGGCGCAGGCTAACTCGCCGCAGGCGCGTGACATGTTGGTGGTGGCGCAAGACCAGCACTGGCAGGTGCTCAGCGCGATTGAGCAGCGCGAGGGCAGCCGGGCTGAGGCCATCATGCGCGAGCATTCCCGGCTAGCCCAGCGAAACCTGCATGACACCCTGCGCAGCAGCTACGCGCCAGGCAGTATTGACACCGCCTCCATCCCCGGTGTGCGTCTGATCCGCAAGCGCGGTTAATTTTTTAAGCAACACCATGGCAACCACGCTTTTATGGCTTGATGCGCTGGTCGTTTCGCAGCGTGACGTGACACCCACCGTGCGCGAGTTTACGATTCATCCCGTTGATGGCGTTCAGCCCCACGCGCCGGGCTCGCACTTGCAGCTGCAAGTGCTGGTCAATGGCAAACCGCATACGCGCTCTTACTCGCTGGTCGGCCAGCCTGACCCATCTTGCTACCGCATTGCCGTCAAGCGGCTGGACGCTGGCCGGGGTGGCTCACTGGCGATGTGGCAGTTGCAGGCGGGTGCCAGGTTGCGCATCACCGAGCCACAAAACCACTTCCCGCTTGACTTGTCAGCACCCGGCTACTTGCTGGTGGCGGGGGGTATTGGTATCACGCCGCTGGTGCTGATGGCGCAAACGCTTGTAAAACGGGGTGCGAATGTCCGCATGCTGTTTGGTGCCCGGTCGAAGCTTGAGCTGGCGTTTTCTGATGTGCTGCATGCGCAACTGGGTAGCCGTTTGCAAACAGCGGCGGCAGAGCAGGGCGAGCAGATGGTATTTGACAAAGAAATTGCTGATCTGCCCGAAGCTGCGCTCATGTACGTTTGCGGCCCGCTACCCATGCTGGACGCAGCCCGGGAAGCCTGGGCGCGTTCAGGCAGACCATTAGCCGACTTGCGGTTTGAAACCTTTGGCAGCAGCGGACGCTCTGCACCGCAGGCCTTTCAGGTGTTGATACCCCGGCATGACATCAACATCACGGTTGCGCGAGAGGCCAGTTTGCTTGAAACTCTGGAAGCTGCAGGCGTACAGGCAATGTATGGCTGCAGGCGGGGTGAATGCGGGCTGTGCGCCATGAATGTGCTGGCCTTGGAAGGTGAGATTGACCACCGCGACGTGTTTTTAAGTGACCATGAAAAAGCCGACAACCAGCGCATGTGCGTTTGTGTGTCGCGGGTGCTGGGCAGCGTGACACTGGAAATCGCCTATTGCCCTGAAGCTGCTTGAGACGACTTAGATGTTTTAGATGTTAGATAAAGCTTTGAAGAATTACAAACAGGAGATCCCATGACGATGAAAAAAAGAATGTTTTTGCGCAGTGCAGCCGCTGCCGCGCTGGCGACCCAAACAAGCCTGGGTAACTTTGCACTCGCGCAAGACAAAAAATTTAAGATCGGCCTGCTGCTGCCCATGACCGGGCCTTTTGCCTCAACCGGCCGGCAAATTGAAAACGGTGTGCGCCTGTACATGGCGCAGTTTGGTACCAAGGTAGCCGGGCGCGAGGTCGAAATTATTCTGAAAGACGACACTGGCGTGCCCGACGTGACTAAGCGCCTGGCACAAGAGTTAGTCGTGAATGACAAGGTTGATGTACTGGCAGGCTTTGGCCTCACGCCATTGGCGCTGGCCACCGCACCGATTGCCACCCAGTCAAAGACGCCAATGGTGGTGATGGCGGCAGCGACATCCATCGTCACCGAAGCGTCGCCTTTCATTGTGCGCACCAGCATGACGATACCGCAGGTGACGCTCGGCGTGGCTGAATGGGCTCCCAAGAACAACATCAAAACCGTGGTGACATTGGTCACTGACTACGGCCCTGGCATTGATGCTGAAAAAACTTTCCGTGACCGCTTTAGCTTTAATGGCGGGCGCATTCTGGCTGAGCTTAGAGTGCCACTGCGCAGTCCGGACTACGCACCTTTCTTGCAAAAAGTGCGTGATCTCAAACCCGATGCGCTGTTTGTATTTGTGCCAGCGGGTGCGGGTACGGCCTTGCTCAAACAATATGCCGAGCGCGGTTTGGACAAGGCAGGCATCAAGCTGATTGGTGAAGGCAGTGTGGTGGACGATGAAATTCTGAACGACATGGGTGATGTGGCCCTCGGTATCGTGACTTCGCACCCGTATTCAGTGTCACACAACTCGCCTGCCAACAAAAAATTCACCGAGGCCTACCTCAAGCAGAGCCAGGGCATCCGCCCCAACTTTTTCGGCGTAGCGGCTTATGACGGCATGCGGGTGATTTACGAAGCCATCAAAACTACCAAGGGCAAAGGCGATGGGCAGGCACTGGTGGAAGGCATGAAAGGCCAGATTTTCGAAAGCCCGCGTGGGCCAATTTATATTGACGCGCAAACCCGTGACATTGTGCAAAACGTGTATATCCGTCGAGTCGAGCGCGTCAACGGACAGCTTTACAACATGGAGTTCGATGTGATCAAGGATGTGAAAGACCCGGCCAAGACGGGCAAGTAAATCGATCATGGACAGAGCGGCATCATTGCTATACGGATTTGCGATAACTGCCATTGTGAAATAACACTTGCGAATCTACAGGCTATGAACGAGACTTAAAGTTGTTAGGTTGATGGGTCGATGGATTAAGGTGTTTGCACCTGTTTTAAATTATCTGGAAAGAGCATGAAAAAAAGAATTTTTTTAACCGCTAGCGTATGTGCAGTTGCATCTTTTGCTGCAACCTCGGCCATGGCGCAAACCGACACCTTCAAAATCGGCCTGATCTTGCCGTTGACGGGCCAGCAGGCATCGACGGGTAAACAAATTGAAGCCGCAACAAAACTGTACATCGCGCAAAACGGCGCAACCGTTGCGGGTAAAAAAATCGAGCTGATCGTTAAAGATGACGGTGGCGTGCCTGATGCGTCAAAGCGCATCGCACAAGAGCTGGTTGTCAACGACAAGGTCAACGTATTGGCAGGCTTTGGCCTGACGCCAATTGCGCTGGCTGTGGCGCCGATTGCAACGCAGTCCAAGACCCCCCAGATCGTGATGGCAGCCGCTACCTCTATCATTACCGAGGCTTCGCCCTACATTATTCGTACAAGCTTCACGATCCCGCAATCAGCGGTAGCGATGGCTGATTGGGCACCCAAAAACGGCATCAAAAAAGTCGTCACACTGGTCAGCGACTACGGCCCAGGCATTGACGCGGAACGGTTTTTCAAAGACCGCCTTTTGTTCAACGGTGGCCAGGTCACAGAGTCACTTCGCGTGCCGTTGCGTAGCCCGGACTTTGCGCCGTTTTTACAAAAAGTGCGCGACCTCAAGCCCGACGCCCTGTTTGTGTTCGTGCCATCTGGCGCAGGTGCAGCGGTCATGAAGCAGTTTTTAGAGCGCGGCATGGACAAAGCTGGCATCAAGCTGATCGGCACGGGCGACCTGACCGATGATGACCAGCTGAATGACATGGGTGATGGCGCGTTGAACGTGGTCACCTCGCATCACTACTCAGCTGCGCATCCATCCGCGTTAAACAAGAAATTTGTTGAGGCTTTTGAAAAAGCCAATAAGGGTTTGCGCCCCAACTTCATGGCGGTTGGTGGCTACGACGGCATGCGCGTGATTTACGAGGCCCTGCGCGTCACCAAAGGTGTGGGCGGTGGCGATGCACTGCTGGCCGCCATGAAGGGCCAAATTTTCGAGAGTCCGCGCGGCCCCATGTTTATTGACGCGCAAACCCGCGACGTGGTTCACAACATGTACCTGCGCAAGGTTGAAAAGAAAGATGGCAAGCTGTTCAACGTCGAGTTTGATGTGATTAAAGACATGAAAGACCCAGGCAAGAC
>JBBAPP010000164.1:0-1236 GCA_040400775.1 Polaromonas sp.
TTTTTAATTCTGCGCTTTGTATTCCGGCAAATGGCTGCATAGCCAGGCACGCACGTCGCGGCTGGATGGCGCTGGCCCCGCCGCATCAATCCACTGCATCACAGCGTCAATCGCTACCGCCTGCTGACCTGAAGTTTTGGCCACCCGCAGCTTGGGGTGCTGGGTAGGTTCGGTGGTTTCGTCGTCGGCCAGCAGTTCTTCAAACAACTTTTCACCGGGGCGCAGGCCAGTAAACGACAAGGCAATGTCGTGCTCACTCTTGCCCGACAAACGAACCATCATCCGGGCCAAATCGGCAATCTTCATCGGCTCACCCATGTCCAGCACATAAATTTGCCCGGTACTGCCCATCAGGCCGGCTTGCAACACCAGGCGCGCGGCTTCTGGAATCGTCATGAAATAGCGCACGATGTCGGGGTGCGTCACGGTGATCGGCCCGCCCTTGGCGATTTGCTCGGTAAACAGCGGCACCACTGAACCACTGGAGCCGAGCACATTGCCAAAGCGTACGGAGACATAGGACGTTTTCGGATGCTCAAGCGCGACGCTTTGCACCACCAGCTCGGCCATGCGCTTGGTTGCACCCATGATGTTGGTCGGGTTGACGGCCTTGTCGGTCGAGATCAGCACAAACTTTTGCGCACCGCATTCGCCCGCAATACGCGCCGCGTGCAACGTGCCCAGAATGTTGGTGCGAATGGCTTCAATCTCGTTGTGTGACTCCATCAGCGGTACATGCTTGTAGGCTGCAGCATGAAAGAACACCGACGGCTTGTACAGCATGGCAATCGCCCGCAGACGGTCCAGCTCGCGCACATTGGCGGTGTAGTACAGACCCTGCATTTGCGGATGCGCCTCTTGCAGCTCTTGCTCCAATTTGTAAACAGCGATTTCTGATGCATCAACACACACCAGTCGCGCCACACCCAAGCGCGCAATTTGGCGGCACAGCTCAGAACCGATCGAGCCACCCGCGCCCGACACGAACACGGTTTGCCCTGAAAACAGTTCGGCCAAGCCATGTATGTTGAGCTCTACCGTCTGCCTGCCCAACAAATCTTCAAGCTCGATTTTTCGCGGGCTGCTGCTATCTGTGCGTAGCCATTCGTCCGGCCTGGGCATAGTGAGCAGCGTCAGCCCGGCTTGAGAAGATTGCAACAACACGTCGCGCCGGTCCTCAGAACCCGGGGGGCTGGCAATCAAGGCCGTCGTAGCGCCTGTCGACTTTGAAATATC
>JBBAPP010000164.1:1336-2843 GCA_040400775.1 Polaromonas sp.
GAGCCGGACGGCAAACAGATACCGGCCTGAAAAAGATGGGCAGATACATCCGTGCCGCGAGCATGTGCAAAGTAAGGTGCGTCCTTGAACAAAGGCTGTAAGTGCATAGGTTTCCATACCGGCCTGGCTTCAATCAGATGGCGCTCCAGGGACTTCATGACTTGACGACATTTCTGGCTGGCATCTGGCCCGCTCAAAGTGAAGCAGGTCAGCCAGCGGGTTGAGTGGTAGCCGTCAGGTTCGGGCATCCATTGCATTTGCGCCAAGTCGGCAAAAGCTTCTGTGTAACGCTCAAACACCCGTCGGCGCTGCACCACACGCTGTTTTAAAACACGTAATTGGCCTCTGCCAATACCTGCCAGCACATTGCTCATGCGGTAGTTAAAACCCATTTCAACATGCTCATAATGCAAAGCGGATTCACGCGCTTGCGTGGCCAGCTTTCGGGCACGGACCACCAGATCCGGGTCATCGGCAACCAACATACCGCCACCCGAGGTGGTAATGATTTTGTTGCCATTAAAAGAGAATACGGCAATCCGGCCAAAGGCACCGCTGGCCTTACCTTTGTAGCTGGCACCCAAAGACTCGGCGGCGTCTTCCAGCACGGGAACGCCATAACGTTCGCAAATCGGGAGCAGTGCATCCATATCGGCACTTTGCCCGTATAGGTTCACAAGAATGACGCATGCCGGCAAACGATTTTCACGTTTTGCCCATTCAAAGGCCTGCTCAAGTGCGGTCGGCGACATGTTCCAGGTAGAAGGTTCCGAGTCAATAAAAACAGGTCGGGCACCGCAGTAAAGAATCGGGTTGCAACTGCCAACAAAGGTCAGCGATGCGCAAAAAACCGTATCGCCTGGCTTGACACCCAAAAGCAGAAGACCCAAATGGATGGCAGCCGTACCTGAGGTGACGGCAGCGGCATATCCGACACCGACATGGCTGGCAAGCTCGGTCTCAAAAGCATTGACGTGCGGCCCGAGCGGTGCAATCCAGTTGGTCCTAAAGGCCTCTTCAACGAAAGCGGTTTCTTCATCGCCCAAGTGCGGTGAAGATAACCAGATGCGCTGGGTCAACTCACGGCGAAAAATAATATCTATCGGCCGGCCAGCAACATCCAGCACGGGCAGGTGGTCAATTTGATGTGCATCCATGATGCGAAGGACGTCAGCGGCATTGGCTTCTTCATGCGCGATGATCGGGCTGGCTACTGGCAAGGCGCCCAATAAAGCCGTGTCACCGAAACCCTTCAAAATAGCCCTGCGCAAGTCACCATCCGTCAAGGTACGAGTCAAGATGCCGTCTTTACCGATCATCAGTAAAATTCCTCGGGCGGCTGAATCCATGCGTACAAGTGCATCACGCATGCACATTTCTGGCTTGACACACAGCAATTCAAGCTCGTTTGGGCTCATAAGATTTTCCTGGCCGGAATGCCGGCATACGTACCAGACTCTAAAAGGTTGGCATTGACGACAGAACCAGCGCCGACAGTCACATCATC
>JBBAPP010000164.1:2943-5443 GCA_040400775.1 Polaromonas sp.
GGAGACCACCGCAGCGGGATGCACAACGCTCACCAAACGCCCATACCCCAGTGCGTTGGCCTCTTTTTGCCTGAACTGGTTATTGCCGATAGCGATATGAATGGATGGGTCTAGCGCAACAGCGGCGTCCGCAACCAGCAAGCGGATGCCCGGCAACAACTCGCTTAGGTTTTCAGGCAATTTGCGGTCAGACACCACAATACGCTCCCATTTGTGTGCAAGAAGCGCAGCATCCACCAGCACCCGCCCATGACCGCCCGCTCCAAATATCAACAAAGTGGAGTTGCTATCAAATGGTTTGGGGAAACTCACGTTGAGGTTATGTAAAGGTTTATGACCTAATAGCTGTTGGACTTGTCCAGCACTGAAGAGTCTAACGACAATGTTGTCAAAAGATGGGCAATGCGGGGGCCTGCCGCCCCATCACCGTAGCTATTGTCACACGCTACTTTTCCAACACGCAACGCGCTGGTAATAGCCGCATAGATGGCATCGGCATCAGCCGTAACGTCTATCACATTGGCGCTTTTTTCACGCAGCCGCTGCCTGTCACCCACGTTGATGACTGGTGTTGCGAACGAAGCTGCCTCAATGATGCCTGCAGAGGAATTTCCAAGCATGACGGCGCAGTACCGCATGGCGGCAACAAACAAGTCCCGGTCTATGTGCTTGAACTGCTTCGACCCTGCCGGCAACCCCATGTCGGCAAGCGCTTTGAGTATGTCGTTCGATCCTGCATCGGCGTTAGGCTCTATCCAGATGACCGGTAATCCGGCTTTTTTCAAAGCCAGCAACAGGCTGCTCGTTTGCGTATAAGCGTTAGTTGCTTGTTGCACCACAGGATGAAATACAGCCAATATAAAGGGCGAGTCCAAAGGCAAACCTAAAGCGGCCTTCACATCGTTGATTGATTTATCAGCCATCGCAGCCAAGCCATCCAAACCCGGTGCGCCTGTAATGCGTACAGCACCTGGCTGCTCACCCATGCGTATCAGGCGCTCTTTTGAATCGGCTGTTGCCACCAAGTGGTAGTGGCTCAATTTACTGATGGCATGGCGAATTGGCTCATCGACTGTGCCGGAGCGCTCACCACCATGGATGTGGACGCAGACAATACCCAGATGCAAGGCGGCAATTGCGCCAGCCAGCATTTCCCCGCGATCACCCAGCAACACCAACATGTCGGGCTGCTCGCGCTGCAAAAGGGCTGTTACGCCCATCAGGCACTGGCCAATACCAACAGACATGCTGTTTGCTGTACGGCTTGTCACGTCAACCGGCACTTCACCGCAAATACGCAAACCAGAAGCGCGGACGGCATCCATCGTCTGGCCGAAACCGGGGGCCAAATGCATGCCCGTTACTGCAATGCTGAGGTCAGCCTGCATTGCCAGCAAAAGAAGCGACGACTGCATCAAACCAAAGTCGGCGCGCGTGCCGCTCAGGTAAATAATTTTTCGCAAGGGCTGGGCCAAGGCACTCATTGGTTTGTTGGGCGCAACTGCTCCCACTGCAACACGGAACCGGCAACAATTGCGACGCGAGCAGATTGACCAACAACACGTTGTAGATCGCGTGGTGCGATCCCCGTTGCAGGGCGGCGACAGTTCAGCATCCCGGCAGTGAGGATCTCGCCTTCAGCAATGTTCACCGCCGCTACAACGCTGCGCCTGGCAACGCGCGCGGTGTCCAGCTCTTCCGGCAAAGGCACTTTGACGCCATCACCCAGCATGGCACTGACGCGGCGAATACCCTGAACCATTCGCTCAAATTCCTCAGGCACCAGCGATGCACTGTGGTCAGGCCCAGCCATTTTCTGGTCAAGCGTCAAGTGCTTTTCAACCACGCAGGCGCCCAGCGCGACAGCTGCCAGCGGCGCTTCAATTCCCAAGCTATGGTCCGAATAGCCTATGTCAATATCCAAGTCTCGCGCCATACTGTTCATGGCCAAAAGATTCAGTGTGTCGTCAGGCGCCGGATAAGCGGAGGTGCAGTGCAGCACCACCAGATCACGCAAATTGCCGCGCGCGGCCTTGACCCAAGTGATAGCCTCTGTGATTTCTTCCATGGTGCCCATACCGGTAGACATGAGCAAGGGCAATTGGCTGGCTGCAGCATGCTCTACCAGCGCACGGTGCGTCAACTCACCCGATGAAAGTTTCAGCCGCTTCACGCCCAGCTTGATAAGCATATCCACGGCGCTGACCGAGAACGGTGTGGAGAAAAACTCAATACCCACAGCATCGCAATGCGCTTTGATTAATTGGTGTTGTGCTTCAGACAGCTCCAGCCGCTGCAGCATTAAAAACTGGTCCTGATCACCGGTCTGGCGCGCCTGATACTCGGCCGTCGGTGCACCGGGAACAACTAAATCTTCAGCCCGAAAAGTTTGAAACTTGACCGCATCAGCGCCAGCTTTTTTAGCAGCATCACACAGCTGCAAAGCCAAAGCGATGTCACCGTTGTGGTTAACACCCGCCTCGGCGATGATGAAAACGGG
>JBBAPP010000165.1:0-3582 GCA_040400775.1 Polaromonas sp.
CGACTTGACAGACCAGCCGCTGGCCGGTGGTGTGTTTGCATTACGCCCCGGCGTACGCGGCCTGCCCGAGCCGGCTTTCGTTTGAGTTTTCCGTCAGTACTTTTTATCAACCCTGTTTTCAGGAGACAACCATGACCTTTCGCAGACAAATCATTGCCGCAGCTGCATTAGCTGCTTTCTCTTTTGCCGCCGCCATGACGGCGCAGGCACAAACCGTGCTCAAGGCTTCCGATGTGCACCCCGCTGGTTATCCCAATGTGGTCGCTGTCGAGAACCTGGGCAAGAAACTGGAAGCCGCCACCAACGGTAAGTTCAAGCTGCAAATGTTCGCCGGCGGCGTGCTTGGTAGTGAAAAAGAAGTGGTCGAGCAGACCCAGGTCGGCGCTATCCAGATCGCACGCATTTCGCTGGGCGTTCTCGGCCCTGTGGTGCCCGATGTGAACGTGTTCAACATGCCTTTCGTTTTCCGTGACGAGGCGCACATGCGCGCCGTCATTGACGGCCCTATCGGTAAGGAGCTGATGGACAAGATCTCGGCCAGCCCGGCCCGTCTGGTGGCGCTGGGCTGGATGGACAGCGGCTCGCGCAGCCTTTACACCAAAAAAGAAGTCAAGACACCAGCCGACCTCAAGGGGCTGAAGATTCGCGTCATGGGCAACCCGCTGTTTGTCGACACCATGAATGCCATGGGCGGCAACGGTATCACCATGGGTCACAACGACACCTACAGTGCCTTGCAGACCAATGTGGTCGATGGTGCTGAAAACAACCCGCCTACCCTGTTTACGGCCAATCACTACACCACCGGCGTGAAGTACTACGCACAGACCACCCACTTGATCATTCCTGAAATTTTTGTAATGTCAAAGGTCACCTGGGACAAGATGAGCAAGGACGAGCAGGCGATGGTGATGAAGTTCTCGCGTGAAGCCCAGATGGAGCAACGCGCCTTGTGGGACAAGAGCGTGGCTGAATACAGCACCAAGCTCAAGGCCGCCGGCATTCAGTTTGTCAATGTTGACAAAAAACCCTTCTATGACGCTACGGCCCCTGTGCGTGCCAAGCACGGCGCTCAGTACGCCGAGCTGATCAAGCGCATCGAG
Source organism: Polaromonas sp. (assembly GCA_040400775.1). Classification (GTDB taxonomy): domain Bacteria; phylum Pseudomonadota; class Gammaproteobacteria; order Burkholderiales; family Burkholderiaceae_C; genus Polaromonas. Next base: position 1,104 of record JBBAPP010000165.1, read on the forward strand.
GCAGTGAAGTGAACGCGGTCCTGATGTTTTGATTTTCTGGCCCCGCATGCGCAAACATGGCGCAGGGGGCCTTGATGTTTTTACGTAATTTACCGGGTTAGCCATGAAAGAAAAAATCCTCAAAGCCATGGACGGCCTTTACCTGACCTGTATCTGGTCAGCCGGCATTTCCATTTTTATTATGAGCATCATCATTCCGGTGGGTGTTTTCGCCCGCTACGTACTGGGCTTTGGAGCGCAGTGGCCCGAGCCTATCGCCATCTTGTTGATGGTTGTATTCACATTTCTGGGTGCGGCTGCCTCTTACCGCGCCGGTGCCCATATCGCCGTAGCCATGCTGACAGACCGTATTAGCCCGCCGATGCAGGCTGCTTGCAAGGTGATGGTCGACGTCGCGATGGTCATCATCTGTCTGTTTGGCATCGTCTACGGTACGTCCTTGTGCCTAGGGACCATGGGGCAAAACCTCGGTGAGCTGCCCTGGATGCCGGTGGGCATCACGTACGCACCACTGCCACTGGGGTCACTTTTTACCTTGGTTTTTGTGCTGGAAAAAATGGTTTTCGGGCCACAGCACCGGCGAGCTGTCGTCACCTATGACCACGGCCTTGATGAATCTGACAACAAACCCGCGGGAGCCTGAGTCATGGACATGCTTGTATTACTGGGAAGCTTTATGCTGCTGATGCTCATGGGTATGCCCGTGGCGTATTCCCTGGGTTTGGCCTCCCTGGTGGGCGCTGTCTGGATCGATCTGCCACTGGATGCGGTGATGATCCAGGTGGCCAACGGCGTCAATAAATTTTCACTGCTGGCGATTCCGTTTTTTGTACTGGCTGGTGCATTGATGGCCGAGGGCGGCATGTCGCGCCGCCTGGTGGCTTTCGCCGGCGTACTGGTCGGCTTCGTGCGCGGCGGCTTGTCATTGGTCAACATCCTGGCATCCACATTTTTTGGCGGTATTTCCGGATCAGCCGTGGCTGACACTGCTTCCATCGGTTCGGTGTTGATTCCCGAGATGGAGCGCAAGGGTTATCCACGCGATTTTTCGACGGCAGTGACAGTCAGCGGTTCTATTCAGGCCATCCTGATTCCGCCCAGCCACAACATGGTGATTTACTCCATGGCCGCCGGCGGCTCGGTGTCGGTGGCGGCGCTGTTTTTGGCGGGTCTGGTGCCGGGTCTGGTGCTGGGGCTGATGCTGTCCATTTATTGCCTGTATGTGGCCCGCAAGCGCAACTTTCCCAAAGGCGAGGTGATTCCTTTGCGTGCGGCGCTGAAGATTTGCGGAGAAGCCATGTGGGGCCTGATGACCATGGTCATCATTCTGGGTGGCATCATGAGCGGGGTTTTTACCGCCAACGAGTCTGCCTCCATCGCCGTGGTGTGGGCCTTCTTTGTCACCATGTTTGTGTACCGCGACTACAAGTGGCGCGACCTGCCTAAGCTGGTTCACCGCACCGTCAAGACGGTGACCGTGGTGATGATCCTTATCGGTTTTGCCGCCAGCTTTGGCTACGTGATGACCCTGATGCAGATACCGCTGAAGATCACCACGATGTTCACCACACTCACCAACAACACTTACCTGATTTTGTTTTACATCAACGTCATGCTGCTGATTTTGGGCACGCTGATGGACATGGCGCCGCTGATCCTGATCCTGACGCCGATACTGCTGCCAGTGGTGAAAATGCTGGGTGTGGATCCGGTGCACTTCGGCATCATCATCATGGTCAACCTGGGCATCGGCTTGCTGACGCCGCCGGTCGGCTCGGTGCTCTTTGTGGGCAGCGCGGTGGGCAAACTGTCGATTGAGGCGCTGGTCAAAGCCATGTACCCCTTCTTTGGCGTCTTGCTCTTGCTGCTGGCCTTGGTCACCTACTGGCCGGCGATGACCTTGTGGCTGCCGCGCGCCATGGGCGTGTGATGCTGCCATGAGCCTGCCTGGGGTTCTAGTCAGCCACCCGGCCGACCGACTGCGCGAGTACTTTGGCGACGAGGCCTTGGCGCGTTTGCGGCGCATCGCCCAGGTGAGGCTGAACCTCTCCAATGTCGACCTGTCAGGTCCGGCACTGGTGCAAGCCGCGAAAGGCTGCCAGGTGATGATCGCTTACCGGCAGACCAGCCTGGATGCAGTCACCCTGCAGGCCATGCCAGAGCTGCTGGCCGTGGTGCGTTGCGCGGTGGACATCCGCACCATCGACGTGGCAGTAGCGAGCGGGCAGGGGATTCTGGTTACCCAGGCCAGTGCCGGGTTCATGGCCTCTGTGTCCGAATGGATTCTGGCGGCCATGATTGACCTCAGTCGCGGCATCAGCCGGGCCGCAGCGATTTTCAGTGCAGGCCGTCAACCGGTGCCGCAGATGGGCCGCGAACTGCGGGGCGCTACCCTGGGCGTGATTGGCTATGGCCAGATCAGCCGCTACCTGTGCCCGCTGGCGGCTGCCTTTGGTCTGCGGGTGCTGGTGAATGACCC
>JBBAPP010000165.1:3682-5379 GCA_040400775.1 Polaromonas sp.
ATTGAACACCAAGCCTTGGAAACCGTGGCACAAACCGACAGCATTCTGCGCGGGCAAGTGCCTATCGGCGCCGTGAACGCTGATGCAGCGCATCGGCTGGCCAAGTTGAAAACCGCCGCGAGGGTCTGAACTATGCAGCAACAAGCGACCACAAGCGCCATGCCCCCAAGTCAAACGCATTTGCCTGCCGGCGCTTGTGACTGCCATATTCATATTTACGAGCCTGGCTACGCGCTGGCGCCGACGGCCAGCTTTGTGCCGCCGCCCGGGCCAGTAAAGGCCTACCAGCAGACTCAACAGGACCTGGGCTTGTCCCGCGTCATCGTGGTCCAACCAACGGGCTACGGCTTTGACAATGCCTGCACCGTGGCTGCCTTGAAAACACTGGGTGATCAGGCACGCGGTATTGCCGTAGTCAAGCCGGACATCAGCGAGCCAGACCTGCAGCACTTGCACCAGGCGGGGATACGCGGCGTGCGCTGCATGATGTTGCCCGGCGGTGCGCTGGGCTGGGATCAACTCGAGCCACTGGCTGCGCGCATCAGGCCCTTGGGCTGGCACATCAATTTCCAGATGGACGGTTGCGACTTCCCACTTTACGAAACGCGCTTGCGGGCGCTGCCTACTCCGTTGGTGATAGACCATATCGGCAAATTTCTTTGTCCGGTTACGACGACGCATGCGGCTTACCGCTCCATGTGCACATTGCTAGAGAGCGGGCGCGTTTGGGTCAAGCTCTCTGCGCCTTATGAAAGCTCGCAGGTTGGCCCACCCGCTTACGGCGATGTGACTGCGCTGGCGTCGGCGCTGGCGCGGGACTTTCCTGAGCGCTGCCTTTGGGCCAGCAACTGGCCGCACCCCAACCGCGTGCCAAGGCCGGATGACCAGGCCATGCTAGACCTGCTGACCGGCTGGGTACCCAGCGCTGCCGTGTACAAGCGAATTCTTGTAGACAACCCGCAGTCCCTGTACGGCTTTGAAGACTAAGTCGTAAAGATTTTTTCCTTTTTTAGGTGATTCATGATCCAGGGCGTTCCTTACCAATCATTTCCCAGCAGCTTCCAGCGCAACTTGCTGGCCGTTAAAAAACGGTTCGGTAAAGGGTCTTCACTGGCCAACGAAATCAGCACCTCGGTGCTGGGTGTGGCCAGTTTTGACTGGGTGGTGCTTGACGCTGAACACTCGCCCAACAATGTGCGTAGCTTCATCACGCAGATGATGGCGCTCAAGGACGGCCCGACCGCGCCCGTCGTGCGCCCTGCGTGCAACACAGCGGTCAAGATCAAGCAGTTGCTCGACGCGGGCTTTTATAACTTCCTGATTCCATTTGTCATGAGCGCTGAAGAAGGGCGCAGCGCAGTATCGGCCACGCGCTACCCGCCGCGGGGCATACGCGGCGGGTCGGTGTCCCCGCGCGGTAGCTGCAACTGCACAGTGTCGAACTTTTTCAATTCTGTGCATGACCTCATTTGCACTGAAACAGGTGAGGTATTTGTGCGCATTTTCCCTTTGGCTGCCAAGCGTATTGCTGTCTAAATGAGCCCGACAATGACCCAACCGCTTTACATTCGAATGCACGGCAGCGACAACGTCGCCATCGTTGCCAATGATGGCGGCTTGCCAGCGGGCACGTCGTTTGACGGTGGATTGGTACTGCTTGAAAAAGTACCGCAAGGCCATAAAGTCGCGCTGGTCGA
>JBBAPP010000166.1:0-2995 GCA_040400775.1 Polaromonas sp.
CTTTTGTAGAGTAACCTGAACACTCACCACAGCGGCGGTGTATTCAAAACCAGCAGCTTTGAAGGCATCGGCTGAGGCGATACCAACCCGCAAGCTGGCAGCCTCCTCAGCGGTGATTTCAGGAACATCAATTTCAGCCCTCAGTGCCTCACCGAGAGCTGATTGGACTGTGATTCGACCCAAACCCAAGGCATGCGCCGGGTTGCTCGCAAGCGCGACCAGCAGCGCCATGGCACCAGCCAAAGCACCCAAGCGCCAAGAATAGTGACGAACCATGGGGTTTCGAGCCCCGTGTGCTCGTTCTGCATGTAACTTTATGTTGTTCAAGCGCACAAAAAACCTACTGCAAATTTTCGAAAATATAACCTTAGCATCAAGTTATTACGCTGGCAAGCTAAGACACCACTTAAATTTTGACACAGCCCGTCGGCTATGGCTAGCACGTATCAATTGATATGGGTTTGCCGTGTGAGGTGACATCTTCATACTTTAGCCGGGTTTTTACAGGTTTAAATGTGGGTATTTGCTAACTTGTTAAAACTTGTTTATTGGCAATATAGTTTCAAGCTTGCAAAAGTATCCGCAGCGTACGGCGCAGTGGCTCGGCAGCGCCCCAGAGTAGTTGGTCGCCAACCGTAAAGGCCCCCAGGTAGTCTGGTCCCATCGCCAGTTTGCGCAAGCGACCGACCGGAATCGACATGGTGCCCGTCACGGCCACAGGTGTCAGCTCTTTGATGGTCGCTTCGCGGTTGTTGGGCACGACTTTGACCCATGCGTTATCAGCCGCAATCATGGCTTCAATATCTGCCAGCGGCAGGTCTTTTTTCAGCTTGAAGGTCAACGCCTGGCTGTGGCAGCGCATCGCGCCGACGCGCACACAAAAGCCGTCGACGGGGACTGCGGGTACGCTAAAGCCTCTGCCTTGGCCGAGGATTTTATTCGTCTCAGCGCCAGCTTTCCACTCTTCCTTGCTCGAACCATCGCCCAAATCCTTGTCAATCCAAGGGATCAACGAGCCGCCCAGCGGCACGCCAAAGTTGGCAGTGTCGCTAGCTGACAAGCCGTGTTGCTTGGCCAGCACTCGGCGGTCGATTTCTAAAATAGCAGATTTTGGGTCGTCCAGCAGCGCTTTGACTTCGCCGTTGAGCGTGCCGAATTGTGTCAGCAGCTCGCGCATGTGCTGCGCACCGCCGCCCGATGCCGCCTGGTAGGTCATGCTGGTCATCCATTCGACCAAACCGGCCTTGTACAGCGCACCCACGCCCATCAACATGCAGCTGACGGTGCAGTTGCCGCCAATCCAGTTCTTACCGCCTTTGGTTAAAGCGTTCTGAATCACAGGCAAATTCACCGGGTCTAAAACAATCACTGCATCGTCTGCCATGCGCAGGGTGGATGCCGCGTCAATCCAGTGGCCTTGCCAGCCTGCAGCGCGTAGCTTTGGGTAAACCTCTGCCGTGTAGTCGCCGCCTTGCGCGGTAATGATGATGTCGCATTTTTTCAAAGCGGCAATGTCCATCGCGTCTTTCAGCGTGGTTTCATTTTTGGCGTGTGCTGGTGCTTTGCCGCCTGCGTTCGAGGTAGAAAAGAAAATCGGCTCGATCAGCGCGAAGTCGTTTTCCGCCACCATACGGTCGATCAGCACCGAGCCAACCATGCCGCGCCAGCCAACCAGGCCGACGGTGTTTCCAGAGTTTTTCATTTGCGTTGCCCTTATCCAAAAAATGATTCAGGGTGCTTCTAGAAATTCAGATTTTCGGGATGAAATGCAAGGCGCACGGAGCGCAGCAAACGGAATATGCTCGCAGCACATGAGGATTGCGAGCGCTGCGAAATGCGGCAATTTGCCCGGAAAATGAATTTATCAAAGTGCCCTGTTTTTGACCCGGCCCATCGAGCCATCGGGCACGACGAAGCGGGCTTGCTAGCCGTGAGTGCCTGTCGTTTTAATGGCTGTCAAATTGTTGTTCACCAAGTCATTGTAATCAGACTAAGGCTTTGACAACCGCATCACCCATTTGTGCGGTGCCAACTTTCGTCATTCCGTCGCTGTAAATGTCGGGCGTGCGCAGGCCTTGCGACAATACCGCGTCCACGGCTTTTTCAATTCGCGCGGCGGCTTCTGGTTGATGTAGGCTGAAACGCAGCATCATGGCCGCGCTCAAAATCGTCGCCAGAGGATTTGCCACGCCTTTGCCCGCAATGTCTGGTGCGCTGCCATGGCTAGGCTCATACAAGCCCTGGTTTTTGGCGTTCAAGCTGGCCGAGGGCAGCATGCCAATGCTGCCGGTCAGCATGGCGGCGGCATCAGACAAGATGTCGCCAAACATATTTCCTGTGACCACCACGTCAAACTTTTTCGGCGCTTTGACGAGTTGCATCGCCGCGTTGTCCACGTACATGTGGTCCAGCGCCACGTCGGGGTATTGCAGGCCAATCTCAGTGACCACGTCTTTCCAAAGCTGGAAGGTCTCCAGCACGTTGGCTTTGTCGACACTGGTGACACGTCCTTCGCCGCCCGAAGTTTTGCGCTTGCGTGCGGCTTGAAATGCCACATGCGCAATCCGCTCAATCTCGGGCCGTGCGTAGCGCATGGTGTCAAACGCTTCCTCGCTGCCGGGAAAGTGCCCGTCAGGCGAAATACGCCGACCGCGCGGCTGGCCAAAGTAAATGTCGCCGGTCAGCTCGCGGATGATAAGAATGTCTAAACCGCTGACCAGTTCACGCTTCAAGCTGGAGGCCTCGACCAGTTGCGGGTAGCAAATGGCAGGCCGAAAGTTGGCGAACAGGCCCAGGTTTTTGCGCAGACCCAATATGGCTTGCTCTGGGCGCAAGGGGCGCTCTAGCGTGTCGTACTTCCAATCGCCGACTGCACCAAATAAAACCGCATCCGCTTGTTGCGCGAGTTTGAGCGTCGCATCTGGCAGCGGGTGGCCAAAGGCCTCGTAAGCGGCGCCACCGACGAGAGCGCTTTCGGTTTCAAGCTTCAGCTCTA
>JBBAPP010000166.1:3095-5346 GCA_040400775.1 Polaromonas sp.
GAATCAAGTCGGAATCGTATGGTTTAACCAAGGCTTGGTCGCCAAACGCTCCGCCTCAAAGGCTTTTATTTTGTCACTGTGCCGAAGCGTCAGCCCGATGTCGTCGAGGCCGTTGATGAGGCAGTATTTGCGGAAAACTTCGACGCTGAACGGAATCTCTTCACCCTGCGGTTTCACAATCACCTGGCGCTCCAGGTCAACCGTCAGCTTGTAGCCGGGGAAGGCCAGCGCTTGGTCAAATAAAGCGGCTACTTGCGCCTCTGGCAGTACGATGGGCAACAGGCCATTTTTAAAACTGTTGTTGAAAAAGATGTCGGCATAACTCGGCGCGATGATGGCCCGAAAGCCGTATTGGTCGAGCGCCCAAGGTGCATGTTCACGTGACGAGCCACAGCCAAAGTTTTTGCGCGCCAGCAGCACCGATGCGCCCTGGTAGCGCGGCTGGTTTAGTACAAAGTCAGGGTTGGGTTTTCGGCTCAACAGGTCCATGCCTGGCTCGCCGGTGTCCAGATAGCGCCAGGCATCAAACAGATGCGGGCCGAAACCGGTTTTGCGAATTGACTTTAAAAACTGCTTTGGGATGATCGCGTCGGTGTCAACGTTCTCGCGGTCCATAGGAGCGACCAAGCCAGTGTGGAGGGTGAATTTTTGCATGATGATCTTTTAAACGAATCTGCGCACGTCAACAAAATGCCCATGCACAGCCGCCGCAGCAGCCATTGCAGGTGACACCAAATGCGTTCTGCCGCCCGCGCCCTGGCGGCCTTCAAAGTTGCGATTGCTGGTACTGGCGCAGCGCTCGCCAGGCTCTAACTTGTCAGCATTCATGGCCAGGCACATGCTGCAACCGGGCTCGCGCCATTCAAAGCCTGCGGCTTTGAAAATCACATCCAGGCCTTCGCGTTCGGCTTGCTCTTTGACCAAACCTGAGCCTGGCACAACCAGTGCCAGCTTGATGTTTTTGGCCACCTTCTGGCCAATCTTTTTGACCACCGCAGCGGCTTCACGCATGTCTTCAATCCGGCTGTTGGTGCAGCTGCCGATGAAAACTTTGTCAACGTACAAATCGTTCAGTGCCTTGCCTGGCTCCAAGTTCATGTACTTCAGTGCGCGCTCAATCGCATCGCGTTTATTCGCGTCTTTTTCTTTGTCAGGGTCGGGCACGATGCCCTCAATGGATAGCACCATTTCAGGCGATGTACCCCAGGTCACTTGCGGCAAAATCTGGCCAGCATCCAACTCGACGGTTTTGTCAAACACGGCGTGAGCGTCAGACTGCAGCGTTGACCAGTAGCGGACCGCCATGTCCCATTCGACGCCGGTAGGCGACAGCAAGCGGCCCTTGCAGTAATCTAGCGTTTTTTGGTCTACCGCCACCAGCCCGGCCCGCGCACCGGCTTCAATCGCCATGTTGCAGACCGTCATACGGCCTTCCATGCTCAGTGCCCGAATGGCAGCGCCCGCAAACTCAATCGTGTAGCCGGTGCCGCCCGCTGTACCGATTTTGCCGATGATGGCCAGCACAATATCTTTGCCAGTACAGCCTAGTGGCAGCGTGCCTTCAACCTTGATGAGCAGGTTTTTGGCTTTTTTCGCCAGCAGCGTGTTGGTGGCCAGCACATGCTCCACCTCACTCGTGCCAATGCCATGTGCTAATGCGCCAAAAGCGCCGTGGGTAGACGTGTGCGAGTCACCGCAAACAACGGTCATGCCCGGCAGGGTGGCGCCATTTTCAGGCCCCATGACATGCACAATACCTTGGCGTTTTGACATGAAGGGGAAGAACGCCGCTGCGCCAAACTCCTTGATGTTGCTGTCGAGCGTGGTGATTTGTTCTTTGCTGATGGGGTCGGTGATGCCGTCGTAGCCCAGCTCCCACCCGGTGGTCGGTGTGTTGTGGTCAGCCGTGGCCACGATGGAGCTGATGCGCCAGACTTTGCGCTTGGCTTCACGCAGGCCTTCAAAGGCTTGCGGGCTGGTGACCTCATGCACCAGGTGGCGGTCAATGTACAAGACTGACGTGCCGTCTTCTTCGGTGTGAATGACGTGCTCGTCCCAAATTTTGTCGTAAAGTGTTTTTGCCATGTTTTTCTTTCGAATATTGCTTATTTTAAGTGTCTTGCGGTGCGTCGTGCGCAGCGCCCATGCCGCGTGGGAGCCGGCAGAGGCGGGTTTTGCCTAAAGTCGCTTCCAGGTCGCTCAGCCGTTTGCTGACGGCGGATGCCGCAATGAACTGCCTCTCCCTCTCCCT
>JBBAPP010000167.1:0-5189 GCA_040400775.1 Polaromonas sp.
TTGCCGAAAAGACCTGCGGGGCGCACCATCAGTACCAGCACCATGATCACGAACACCACAATGCTCGATGCCTCCGGGTAAAAAACCCGGGTCAGGCCTTCCACCAGACCCAGTCCTATGCCGGTAATCACCGAGCCCAAAATCGACCCCATGCCGCCAATCACCACGACGGCAAACACCACGATGATGAGGTTTGAGCCCATCAGCGGATTAACCTGGATGATGGGCGCGGCCAGCACCCCGGCCAGTGCGGCCAGTGCGGCGCCAGCGCCGTAGGTCAGCATGACCATCATCGGCACGTTGATGCCAAAGGCCTGCACCAGCGCTGCGTTTTCTGTGCCGGCGCGCAAATAGGCACCGAGCCGGGTGCGTTCAATCAGGTACCAGGTGCCCAGGCAAACGACCAACGACACCAGCACCACCCAGGCGCGGTAGTTGGGCAACACCATAAACCCAAGATTGGTCGCGCCCTGCAGCAGCTCCGGAACCGGATAGCTCTGGCCTGAAACACCATACAGCTCACGGAATATGCCTTCTGCGATCAAGGTCAAGCCAAACGTTAAAAGCAGGCCGTAAATTTCGTCGAGTTTGTACAGATGCTTTAGAAATACGCGCTCGATCAGCATGCCCAGGATACCCACCACCAGCGGCGCGAGAATCAGTGCCGCCCAGTAGTTGATGCCGAGCTGGTCCATCATGATCCAGGCGGCGAAGGCGCCCAGCATGTAGAGCGCGCCATGGGCAAAATTGACGATGCCGAGCAGGCCAAAAATGACCGCCAGACCCAGACTCAGCATGGCATAAAAGGCGCCATTGACCAGACCTAAAAGCAGCTGGCCTAAAAAAGCTTGCAGGGGAATACCGAAAATTTCCATGGGGTTGTCAAATAAGTTGCTTGCTCCTCGCATCCCATGGATGTCGAGGAGTAAGTAAATGCCAATTATTTTTTAAGCAACGCGCACTTGGACTCGGCCACTGTGGTGAAGGCTTGCTCGCCTGGCACTTTGGCAATGGTTTTGTAGTAGTCCCAAGGGGTGATGGATTCTTTGGCGCCCTTCACTTCAAACAAATAGATGTCGCGCAGCATACGGCCGTCTGCACGGATTTGCCCTTTGCCGTAGAAGTCATCAAACTTCATGGTCTTGAGCGTGCTCATCACCTTGTCACCGTCGGTGGTTCCTGCGGTTTGTACAGCCTTCAGGTAGTTGGATGCCGCAGAGTAATCAGCAGCCTGAATGCTGGATGGCATGCGCTTGTATTTTTCAAAAAAGCGTTTGGCGAATTTGCGCGATGCGTCGTCCTGGTTCCAGTACCAGCTGTCGGCCAGTTGCAGGCCTTCGGTGGTGGCCAGACCCAAGCTGTGCACGTCGTTGATGAAGACCAAGAGACCTGCCACCTTCATGGTTTTGGTGATGCCGAATTCTTTTGCGGCTTTCATGGCGTTGATGGTGTCGCCACCGGCATTGGCCAGGCCAAGGATTTGCGCTTTGGAGGCCTGTGCTTGCAGCAGGAAAGATGAAAAATCAGACGCGTTGAGCGGGTGGCGTACAGCGCCGGCAACGGTTCCGCCGTTGGCCTTGACGACCGTCGAGGCATCGCCCTCAAGCGAATAGCCAAAGGCATAGTCAGCCGTCAAAAAGAACCAGTTTTTGTTGCCCGCCTTGACCAGCGCGGTGCCAGCTACTTTGGCCAAAGCCACGGTGTCGTAGGCATAGTGAACGGTGTAGGGCGTGCAGTCTTCATTGGTCAGGCGGGCAGAGCCTGCGCCAATGGCGATGAAAGGGCGTTTTTTCTCGGCCATCACTTTGGACATGGCAATTGCCGTGCCCGAGCTGGTGCCGCCAATCAGCATCGACAAACCGTCTTTATCGACCCACTCACGCGCTTTGGACGACGCCACATCGGCCTTGTTTTGGTGGTCAGCTGTCAGCACTTCAATCGGGCGTCCGAGTACCTTGCCGCCGAAGTCTTGCACCGCCCACTTGACCATTTCAGCACCTGCCGGGCCATCAATATCGGCATACAGACCCGACATGTCGGTGATAAAACCAATTTTGACCGGGCCGGTGTTTTGTGCCAAAACTGGCATGCAAGTGGCAGCGCCCAGGCCAAGGGCCATCGCAGCAATGAGTGGTTTAAGTGATGTGAATTTCATGAATATCTCCAGAGGAAGAGGTGGTTAAGTTAACAAAAAAATAGGTCTGCCCTTGGAACAGGTCAGACCCCCAAATACTCTTGCAGCATGCCCATGTTCTGGGTCAGCTCGGCCTGCGCAAACTGTTTGACGATGGTGCCATGCTCCATCACGTAAAAGCGGTCTGCCAAGGGTGCGGCAAAGCGAAAGTTTTGCTCTACCAGCACGATGGTGTAGCCCTTGGCTTTCAAGGTGAGGATCATTTCGGCCAGCTTTTGCACAATTACAGGTGCCAGGCCCTCGGAGATTTCATCGAGCAGCAGCAGGCGCGCGCCGGTGCGCAAAATGCGCGCAACCGCTAGCATTTGCTGCTCGCCACCCGAGAGCCGTGTGCCGGGGCTGCTGGCACGCTCTTTAAGGTTGGGAAACATCGCGTAAATCTCATCAATGCCCATGCCACCCGCTGCAATGGTGGGCGGCAGCATCAGGTTTTCTTCAGCGCTTAAGGAGGCAAAAATACCGCGCTCTTCCGGGCAGTAACCGACACCAATACCCATACGGGCGATTTTGTGCGGCGCCAGTTTGATCGACTCTTCGCCGCTGATTTTGATGACGCCTTTGCGCGTACCAGTCAAGCCCATGATGGCGCGCATGGTGGTGGTGCGGCCCGCGCCGTTGCGGCCCAGCAGCGTTACCACCTCGCCCTGGTTGACGGTCAGGTTGACGCCATGCAGGATATGCGACTCACCGTACCAGGCGTGGAGATTTTCTATTTTTAGGAGTTCTTGGGCCATCTAGTGCGCTCCCTGCAGCTCGGTATTTGCCGTACCCATATACGCTTCAATCACCGACGGATTTTTAGCCACGTCCTCATACGGCCCATCAGCAATGATGGCTCCGCGCTGCAATACCGTGATGCGGTCGGCAATCGATGACACCACACCCATGTTGTGCTCGACCATCAAAATAGTGCGGCCTACCGATACTTTTTTAATCAGCTGGGTCACGCGGTGCACGTCTTCGTGGCCCATGCCCTGGGTTGGTTCGTCGAGCAGCATCAGTTCGGGTTCAAGTGCCAGCGTGGTGGCCAGCTCGAGTGCGCGTTTGCGGCCATAGGGCAGGTTCACCGTCATTTCGTCAGCAAAGCTGCTGAGGTCCACCTCGGCAAGTAATTCGCGTGCGCGTTCGTGCAGGTGAAAAAGTGAGTCTTCTGATTTCCAGAAATGAAACGATGTGCCGAGCTTGCGCTGCAATGCTGCACGTACGTTTTCCAGTACCGTCATATGCGGAAAAACAGCTGATATCTGGAACGAACGGACAATGCCACGCCTGGCCGTCTGTGCTGGTTTCTCGTGGGTGATGTCTATGCCGTTAAAGGTGATGCTGCCGCGTGTGGGCGGCAAAAACTTGGTCAGCAGGTTGAAAAACGTGGTTTTTCCGGCGCCGTTGGGCCCGATAAGTGCATGAATATGACCGCGCTGGACTTTCAGGTCCACGTTGTTAACGGCTACAAATCCCTTGAACTCTTTACTCAGGTCGCGCGTTTCAAGAATGAACTCAACTGACAAATGACTCTCCGGCAAAAGGGTGGGGCGGTGTTGTTTTTGGCCCCGCAAAACTTAACCCATCATACTAACCAACTTTACCGTGTCGCGCTACCGGGTAAAACCATTAGGTGGTTTTGTGCCACGGCTGGGTCTGAGACATCCGCAGCCCGAGCGGCATCAATTTCTGGCATCTGGAAAAAAATATGCTGTGATGTGCGACCATTGGAGCCATGCAAAACCATCATGCTGTAATTAGCCCAAAGCTGTCAAATCTGGACCATATAGAACACGGCTGGCTTGCGCCCAGCGATGATTATTTGCGGCGTTTTTTGTCCCGGCCTGAGCTCGTACCCGTGCCCGAATCTTGTGCCGCTGAACTCTCCTTGCATGCGGCGCTCAAGGATGCACCCGCAAGACCCGTCACAGCTGCAGAATTACGCGCATTGACAGACCTGGATGCGCGCGAAAGCTATGCGCATTTTTTGCATTTTCGTGATCGCCTACTGGTTGCTGGCACGCTGGAGGCGTATTACCTGCAACTGTTTCCGCGCAGCGGTGCAGGCCAGGTCAATATTCCGCCCTTGTTTGTTGACATGCTGGTCGATGCCATCACGCACAGCATGCTGGGCGGTGCAGCCGATGCATATGAGGCCAGAGCACGCGAGGTGTTGTATCGCAGCCAGCGCATCAGCACGCAAAACGGCCAGGTTTTAAGTGGCGACCAGCTGACGCTGGACATGCTGAACGAAACCGGTGGCCTGGGCGACATGGGGCGCTTTCTGGCAGAGGCCAAAGCGCCCATGGCCACTGTCAACATGCAGGTGCTGACAGACGAGAACGCCGCGGCCTACTTTCAGCAGGCTACTGGCCGCCACGACTTCTTGCTTGACCTGACGCATGAAGTGACCAACGACCTGAGCCACGGCTTGACATTCACCATGACACGCGCCCGCTCAGGCCTTAAAGCACTGGCCAGCGTGCTGCAAAAGTGGGTGCAGCACTTTTTGGGTCTGGCCGTGACCATTCGCCCGCTGCAAAAAATCGACGACGCGGCCTGGCGCTGGCATGTGGGGCTGGATGCAGAGTCGACCAAGTTGCTCAACGACTTGTATGCGGGCAGTGAGGTTGAGCCCGAGCGTTTGCAGCGGCTGGTGAGCTTGTTCAGGCTGGACTTTGCTGACCCGCGCGACGTTCGGCCTGACGTGGCAGGCAAGCCGGTGTACCTGGGGCTGATGATGAATGCGCAGGGCATCGTCAAGCTGAAACCTCAAAACTTGCTGGTTAATTTGCCGCTGCGCGCTCTGGCTTAAAATAGCAGGTTTTCCTTATTTCAACCCGGAGCCCTTCATGCCCAAAAAAATCAGAGTCGAAGCCGACATCTGCGCCCCTAAGCCCATCCCACCCAAAGGCCACAGCACGTCGTCGCCACACGGCCAAAAGGTCAGCCTCGAGCGCGGCACCTCTACCCGCAGCAAAAAGAACCCCGGCAAGCGTCCTAAAAAGGGCGG
>JBBAPP010000168.1:0-5172 GCA_040400775.1 Polaromonas sp.
CATGTCATGCTCCACCACAATCAGGCTGTGGTGTTTTTTAAGCGAGATAAACAGCTCTGCCGTACGCACGGTTTCTTCGTCGGTCATACCCGCCACCGGCTCGTCCAGCAATAACAGCTTGGGGTCCTGCATCAGCAACATGCCGATTTCCAGCCACTGCTTTTGGCCATGGCTCAGGTTGCCCGCCATGCGACGCGCGTCGCTGGCCAAGTGAATGGTCTGCAGCACTTGGGCCAGTCGGTCACTCTGCGCCGAATCAAGCTTGAAGAAAATTGCGCTTTTCACGGCTTTGTTGGTTTTCAGCGCCAGCTCCAGATTTTCAAACACGCTGAGCTGCTCAAACACGGTGGGTTTTTGAAACTTGCGGCCAATGCCCATTTGTGCGATTTCAAATTCGTTGAAGCGCAGCAGGTCAATGGTGGAGCCGAAAAACACCGTCCCACTGTTGGGCCGGGTTTTGCCAGTGATGATGTCCATCATGGTAGTTTTGCCTGCACCGTTCGGCCCAATGATGCAGCGCAGCTCGCCAGGGGCAATATCGAGCGACAAACCATTGATCGCCTTGAAGCCATCAAAGCTCACGCTAACGTCTTCCAGGTACAAGATGCGGCCGTGGGCGGTGTCGACCTCGCCGGCTTGGGCGATGCGGGAAAAGCCGGCCTGGCGACCGCCGGATTCGGTGTTGCCGTAGGCCTTGGACTCGGTCAAGGCTTGCAGGCGTTTAGCGCCCTGCTCCATCAAATCGGGCGTCATGCTTTGCGCCCGTCTGAGGTGCCGGCTATTTTGCGAACCAGACCCACAATGCCCTGCGGCAAGTAGAGTGTCACCGCTATAAAGATGGCGCCCAAAAAGTACAGCCAGTACTCAGGAAAAGCCGCGGTAAACCAACTTTTGGCACCGTTCACAGCAAACGCTCCGACGATCGGCCCAATCAATGTGGCGCGTCCTCCCACAGCGGTCCAAATGGCCATTTCAATCGAATTGGCCGGGCTCATTTCACCTGGATTGATGATGCCGACCTGCGGCACATACAGCGCCCCAGCAATGCCGCACATGATGGCTGAAATCACCCAAATCGTGAGCTTGTAAGCCACCGGGTTGTAGCCTGAGAACATGACGCGGCTTTCAGCATCGCGAATCGCTTGCAGCACACGGCCAAACTTGCTTTGCACCAGCCAGCACGAGAACAAATAAAATCCCAGCAGCGTCAGCCCGGTCAGCACAAACAGCAGCATGCGGGTGCTCGGCTGGGCAATCGGGATGTCCAGGATGCGTTTGAAATCGGTGAAGCCATTGTTGCCACCAAAGCCGGTTTCGTTGCGGAAAAACAGCAGCATGGCGGCAAACGTCAAGGCCTGCGTGATGATGGAAAAATACACTCCCTTGATACGCGAGCGAAAGGCAAAAAAGCCAAACACAAGAGCCAGCAAGCCCGGTGCTAGCACCACCATCGCCATTTGAAAAGCAAACGATGCGCTGCCCAGCCAATGCCACGGCAAGGTCTTCCAGTCTAAAAAGACCATGAAGTCGGGCAGGCCGCTTTTGTAGTTGCCGTCCAGGCCGATCTGGCGCATCAGGTACATGCCCATGGCGTAGCCGCCAAGTGCGAAAAACAAGCCGTGACCCAAGCTCAAAATACCGGTGTAGCCCCAGATCAAGTCCATCGCCAGCGCGCAAATGGCATAGCACATGATTTTGCCGATCAGGCTGATGGCGAAGTCGCTGAGGTGGAACACGCTGCTCTCGGGCACCAGCATATTGAGCAAGGGTGCGCATAGGCAAACCATGATCAAGGCGACCAAGAATACCGCCCAGCCGCTGCGGCTCATCAAAGGAGCGGCCTTAGGCAATTCGAGAATGTGTGATGCGGTGTTCATGCTTCAGCACTCCTTCCCTTCAAGGCGAAGATTCCTTGAGGTCGTTTTTGAATAAACACAATGATGAAGACCAGTACCGCAATTTTGGCCAGTACCGCGCCCTGCCAGCCTTCCAGGAATTTATTCAGCACGCCCAAGCCAAGCGCCGCATACACCGTTCCGGCCAGCTGCCCGACACCGCCCAGCACCACCACCATGAACGAATCCACAATATAGTTTTGCCCCAAGTCCGGCCCGACGTTACCAACCTGGCTCAAGGCGCAACCTGCCAAGCCCGCAATGCCTGAGCCAAGGGAAAAGGCGTAGGTGTCAATGCGGGCAGTGTTCACGCCCATGCAGGCCGCCATCGGGCGGTTTTGGGTCACGCCACGCACAAACAGACCGAGCCGCGTTTTGCTGATCACCAGCGCCACGCCGACCAGCACCATCGCGGCAAACAGCACAATCATCAAACGGTTGTATGGCAATGACAAATTCGGCAACAGCGCAAAGTTACCACTCATCCAGGACGGGTTTTCAACGCCCACATTTTGCGCACCAAAAAGGGTCCGCACCGACTGCATCAAAATCAAACTGATGCCCCAAGTAGCCAGCAGCGTTTCCAGCGGGCGGCCGTACAAAAAGCGAATCACGCTGCGCTCCATGACCGCTCCCACCAGGGCTGAAGCCATAAAGGCTACCGGAATCGCCGCAATCAAATACCAATCAAACGCGCCAGGCAAATATTGGCGAAAAACCGTTTGTACGACGTAAGTGGCGTAAGCGCCAATCATGATCAACTCGCCATGCGCCATGTTGATCACGCCCATCAGCCCGTAGGTGATGGCCAGGCCGAGCGCAGCCAGTAGCAAGATCGAACCCAAACTGATCCCGGTGAACATCACGCCCAGAGTTTCACCCAGACCCAAGGTTGATTTGATTTTGGCCAGCGATGCTAGCAACTGGGCTTTGACCGCAGCATCCTCCTCCAGTTTGAGGCGCTCGTTGAGCAGCAACTGGGTGGAGGGCTCTTTGCTTTCAGCCAGCGCTTTGGCGGCTTCCAGGCGCTTGGCCTTGTCCGTACTGCCCAGCATTGCTGCCGCGCGCGCCAGACCGAGCTTGGCTTTCAGCGCAAGATTGGCCTCAACGGCCAATGCCTTGTCGAGCAAGGCAAGTTTGGACGCGTCAGGGTCCTTGAGCAAGGACGCAATCGCTTGTCCCCGCTGCTTGTCGTCCTTTGAAAACAGCTTGAGGACGGCCTGCGCGCCCTCCAACTCACCGCGCATGCGGTTGTTGCTGATCACGTCTTCCGCGCCATCGGGCAACACCACGGCTAGGCCAGAGACCGGGTCGGTAGCCTTGCCGTCGCGAACAATAAAAATTTTGTCGCCAGCCGTTTTAACCGCATCGTCAGCCAAAGCCTGAATCAACGCTGCTGTCTTGTCATCGGCAGCAACGATGGCCTGGTTCAGCGCCTGGATGCGCGCATCGGCATCGCCGACCGCCATGCCTAGCGCTTCTTGCAGGGTCAGTGCCGAGCTTGGCGCTGAAAGAAGCGAAGCGAGGCACAGCAAGCTTGCATAAACTATTTTTTGAATCATGAAAACCTGTCATGTGAGCACGCCACCAAACCACACGCCATTTTGCAGGCGCATACGCTCACGAAAAATCGTAAAAATATAAAAGGCAGCCCATGCTGCCTTTTATACGCGACGGCTCCAGCGAATACAACTGAACTCAAAAGAGCTCAATAAAAAACCCATCAGGCTTTTTTAGCTGGAAAGTCAGGCTTTTTGTCGTTGCCTTCAATGTACGGCGACCATGGCTTGGCTTTGACTGGGCCAGGGGTCTTCCAGACCACATTGAACTGGCCGTCGGCTTTGATTTCACCGATGAACACGCTCTTGTGCAGGTGGTGGTTTTTCTCGTCCATCTTGCTGGTGATGCCGGATGGTGCCTTGAAGGTCTGACCCGCCATGGCGGCGATGACTTTGTCAACCTCCACGGACTTGGCTTTTTCAACCGCTTGCTTCCACATGTTGATGCCAATGTAGGTCGCCTCCATCGGGTCATTGGTCAAAGCCTTGTCTTTGTGACCGGCAATGCCCTTGGCCTTGGCGTAATCGCTCCACTTTTTGATGAACTCGTCGTTGGCTGGATTCTTGATCGACTGGAAGTAGTTCCAGGCAGCCAGGTGGCCGACCAGCGGCTTGGTGTCGACACCGCGCAACTCTTCTTCGCCCACCGAGAAAGCCACCACCGGCACGTCTTTGGCTTTCAGGCCCGCATTGCCCAGCTCTTTGTAGAAAGGCACGTTGGAGTCCCCGTTGATGGTGGACACCACAGCGGTTTTGCCGCCGGCTGAAAATTTCTTCACGTCAGCGACGATGGTTTGGTAATCTGAATGGCCAAACGGCGTGTACTTTTCGTCGATGTCTTTGTCGGCCACGCCTTTGGACTTGAGGTAAGCACGCAAAATTTTATTGGTGGTACGCGGGTACACATAGTCAGTGCCCAACAAGACCCAACGCTTGGCCGCGCCGCCGTCTTTGCTCATCAGGTAATCAACCGCCGGAATAGCTTGCTGGTTGGGTGCTGCTCCGGTGTAGAAAACGTTCTTGCTCAATTCTTCGCCTTCGTACTGAACGGGGTAAAACAGCAAGCCGTTGAGCTCTTCAACCACAGGCAAGACCGACTTGCGTGACACCGAAGTCCAGCAGCCGAAAATCACCGAGACTTTGTCTTGCGTCAGCAATTGCTTGGTTTTTTCAGCAAACAAAGGCCAGTTGGACGCCGGGTCCACCACCACCGCTTCGAGCTTTTTACCCAGCACGCCACCTTTGGCATTGATCTCATCAATCGCCATCATCACCGTGTCTTTGAGTACCGTTTCTGAAATGGCCATGGTGCCCGAAAGGCTGTGCAAAATGCCGACCTTGATGGTGCTGCCAGCTTGTGCCAAAGCGCGGCCTGATGCGCCCGTCAAGGCGATAGCAGCGGCGGCGCTTAAGGACTTCAGTGTGTCGCGACGATCCATTGTGTGTTCTCCAAAGTTGCAGTTAATCAGGATTGATTGCCTGACTACTTGCAAAGCTTATGCCAGCAGGTTGAGTCCTTGCGCACCAAGACGCGCCGGTTTTTTGCACTGGAACAGGGCGAAAGCGCATGTAGTCCTTGGTTTGGTGCGCGAAAACCCTAACCGGCAGCAGCCAGGTGCTGTCACCCTAGAAAAAGCAGTTGACCGCTGGCAGCCCTTTGGCAGACCGCATGAAGGTTCAGCTTTTGAGCGTCGCTGGCGATCACCTCTTGGCTGACA
>JBBAPP010000169.1:0-5089 GCA_040400775.1 Polaromonas sp.
TCACATGCCTCGCGTCAAACGTGGTGTAACGGCTCGCGCCCGCCACAAAAAAGTTCTAGCCCTTGCAAAAGGTTTCCGTGGTCGCCGCGGTAATGTCTTTAGGGTCGCCAAAGAAGCGGTCATGAAGGCTGGGCAATATGCCTACCGTGACCGCCGTACCAAAAAGCGTGTGTTCCGCCGCCTGTGGATCACGCGTATCAACGCCGCTAGCCGCGCTTGCGGGTTGACTTATAGCCAGTTTGCCAATGGCCTGCGCAAAGCCGGTATCGAGATTGACCGCAAAGTCTTGTCCGATATGGCGATCCACGACAGCGCTGCTTTTGGCGCTATCGTTGACCAAGTCAAGGCTAAGCTGGCCGCTATTTAATCAGTAGCTGCTTACCTCAACATACAAAAGGCCAGTGCTTGAAAAGGCTCTGGCTTTTTGTTTTGTACAGCTTCATTTGTAGAAATAGGTTTGTTTGAATGACTGATCTGGAAACGATTGTTCTTGAGGCCAAAGCCGCGTTCGTCGCCGCCGCCTTACCTGCTGAGCTGGAAAACGCCAAGGCGCTTTTCTTGGGCAAAACGGGCCGCATCACTGAGCTGATGAAGGGCATGGCGCAGCTGACGGTGGATGAGAAAAAGTCACGTGGCGCGGCGGTCAACTTGGCCAAACAAGCGATTGAAACGGCGCTCAACGACCGCCGCCAGGCACTGGCAGATGCCGAGCT
This sequence comes from Polaromonas sp., assembly GCA_040400775.1. GTDB lineage: Bacteria > Pseudomonadota > Gammaproteobacteria > Burkholderiales > Burkholderiaceae_C > Polaromonas. The sequence continues at coordinate 714 of JBBAPP010000169.1, forward strand.
TGACAAGCAGCTAAAAGCTGAAGCCTTGGATGTAAGCTTGCCTGGTCGCCAGCAAATTCAAGGTGGCTTGCACCCGGTGTCACTCACGCTGGAGCGTATCGAGGCGATATTTGGCTCGATGGGTTTTGATGTGGCCCAAGGCCCAGAAATTGAGACCGATTGGTTCAACTTCACCGCGCTCAACACGCCTGAGGACCATCCTGCAAGGTCCATGCACGACACCTTTTACGTTGAGGGCGGCACTGAAGCTGCACCCAACCTGTTGCGCACCCACACCAGCCCGATGCAGATCCGTTATGCGGTGCAACACGTTAAAAAGCACCGCGCCCTGATCGACAGTGGCGGCGCTATGCCTGAGATTCGCGTCATCGCGCCTGGCCGAACCTACCGTGTTGACAGCGACGCTACGCATTCACCCATGTTTCATCAGTGCGAGGGCTTGTGGATTGGCGACAACGTCAGCTTCAAAGACTTGAAGTTTGTTTTCACTGATTTCTGCCGCACGTTTTTTGAGCGTGACGACCTGGTGCTGCGTTTCAGACCCAGCTTTTTCCCTTTCACTGAGCCCAGCGCTGAGATCGATATTCAATTCCAGACCGGCCCGCTGGCGGGCAAGTGGTTAGAGGTAGCTGGCTCTGGCCAAGTGCACCCGAACGTGGTGCGCAACATGGGTCTGGATGCTGAAAAGTACATCGGTTTTGCCTTTGGCATGGGGCCAGACCGGCTGACCATGCTGCGTTATGGCGTGAATGATTTGCGCTTGTTTTTTGATGGCGATATTCGCTTTTTATCGCAATTTCAAAACTAAACCTCACAACGCACATTTTCAAGCGAAACATTCAAGGCATAGCATGCAATTCCCAGAATCCTGGTTGCGCGAATTTTGCAACCCAGCGCTCACCACCCAGCAATTGGCCGACACCTTGACGATGGCTGGGCTGGAGGTTGAAGAGCTCAAACCCGTGGCACCGCCGTTCACAAAAATCGTCGTCGCTGAAATCAAGTCAGCCGCCAAGCACCCGAATGCTGACAAGCTGCAAGTGTGTGAAGTTGACGTAGGGCAGGGCGCTTTGCTGCGTATCGTTTGCGGCGCTCCCAATGCGCGGGTGGGCATCAAAGTGCCTTGCGCGATGGTCGGTGCCGAACTCCCACCGGGCGAAGATGGCAAGCCTTTTTTGATCAAAGTCGGTCAATTACGTGGCGTTGAAAGCCAGGGCATGTTGTGCTCGGCGCGTGAGCTTAAATTATCGGATGACCACGGCGGGCTGCTGGAACTGGCGCTGGATGCGCCGCTGGGTCAGGACATCCGCGAACACCTCCATTTAGATGACACGTTGCTGACCCTCAAGCTCACGCCGAATCTGGCGCATTGCCTAAGCGTGTATGGCGTGGCGCGAGAGCTGGCGGCTTTAACAGGGGCGCCGCTCAAGGCGCAGGTATTCCCAGCGGTTGCTGTCAATGATCAGTCACACTTGCCCGTCAAAGTCAGCGCGCCCGATTTGTGTGGCCGCTTTTCAGGCCGCATCGTCAAAAACCTCAACCCACAAGCCAAAACGCCGCAGTGGATGGTCGACAAGCTTGCGCGTTGCGGGCAGCGCAGCGTGACCGCGCTGGTGGATATTTCAAACTACGTGATGTTTGAACTGGGCAGACCATCGCATATTTTTGACCTTGACAAAATTAACGGCGGGCTTGACGTGCGCTGGGGCAAAACCGGCGAGACCCTCAAGCTGCTCAACGGAAACACCGTCACAGTCGATGAAAAAGTTGGCGTAATTGCTGATGCAGCGCAGGTTGAGTCACTCGCTGGCATCATGGGCGGTGATGCGACGGCAGTATCGAACGACACTAAAAATGTCTATGTTGAAGCGGCTTTTTGGTGGCCCAAAGCGGTTGCGGGTCGCTCACGCCGCTATAACTTTTCAACCGACGCAGGGCATCGGTTTGAGCGTGGCGTTGACCCTGGCAATACGCTTGATCACATCGAGCGGATCACGCAACTGATCCTTGATATTTGCGGCACAGCCGCTACGGTTTGCGGACCGATCGATGATGTGCAGGCCAATATGCCAACCACCACGCCAGTTACTTTACGGGTTGCCAGAGCGTGCAAAGTCATTGGTATGCCTTTGACCCAAGCCCAATGCCTGGATGCGCTCAACCGCCTTGGTTTGCAGGTTACAGAAGGCGAAGGCACGTTAACGGTGCTGCCGCCCAGCTACCGCTTTGATTTGCAAATTGAAGAAGACCTGATTGAAGAAGTCGTGCGTATGCTGGGTTACGACAAGCTACCCAACACACCGCCGCTGGCTCCCATCACTGCCAAACTACGACCAGAAGCTGAACGCTCAGCTTTTGCCGTGCGTCGGAGGTTGGCTGCGCTGGGCTACATCGAGACCATCAACTTCAGTTTTGTTGATGCGCGCTGGGAACATGAACTGGCAGGTAACGCTAACCCCATCAAACTGCTGAACCCGATCGCCAGTCAAATGAGCGTGATGCGATCGTCTTTGTTGGGCTCATTGCTACAGGTTTTGAAGTTTAATCTAGACCGCAAAGCACCCCGCGTGAATGTGTTTGAGCTAGGCCGGGTGTTTTTGCGTGACGCCAGCAGCCAAAATACCGACACCACGGTGGCAGGTTTTAACCAGCCCATGCGCATGTCGGGTCTGGCTTACGGGCCGCGGGATAAGCCAAGCTGGGAGCAGCCCAGCAAAATGACTGATTTCTTTGACATCAAAGGTGATGTCGAAGCCTTGCTAGCGCCTTTGCAGGCTGTGTTTGCGCCTGCGCAGCACCCCGCCATGCACCCTGGCCGATGTGCCAGTGTGTCGGTCGGTGGCCGGGCACTGGGTTTTGTCGGCGAGCTGCATCCCAAATGGCGTCAAAGCTACGAGCTGGCACAAGCCCCATTGTTGTTTGAGCTGGCGCTGGACGCTGTGCTCGAACGCCCGCTGGCGTTTTTCGAGCCCGTCAGCAAGCTCCAGCCTGTGGAGCGCGACATCGCTGTTATCGTGCCAGAAGCTGTGACCCACGCCGCACTCATGGCTGCTATACATGCGGCCCCTACCCAGGGCTTGCTCAAAACTGCAGTGCTGTTTGACGTGTACAGACCACAACAAGGCAGCACCAGCATGCAGCTAGGTGAAAAAAGTCTGGCAGTGCGTCTGCTGCTGTCAAGCGAGACCGCTACACTGACAGAAGAGGCCATTGAAGCAGTTGTTCAAGCGGTTGTTTCAGCTCTGCAGCAAAGTCTTGGGGCACGACTTCGCAGTTGAGCTGATTTGTACAACAGATAAGCAAGCAGCATGCGACAAGGACACGAGGGACAAAATGGAATTTTCAATTGAGAGCCTGGAAACCCCAGCGCTGACCAAGGCGCATTTGGCTGAGCTGCTGTTTGACCAGATTGGCTTGAACAAGCGTGAGTCAAAAGACATGATTGATGCGTTTTTTAATCTTATCTCTGACGGTTTGGTTGAGGGCGCAGATGTGAAGATTTCTGGGTTTGGTAATTTCCAGATTCGGACTAAAGCGCCTCGGCCAGGGCGCAACCCTCGTACCGGCGAGTCAATCCCAATTGAAGCCCGCCGCGTGGTCACCTTTCATGCCAGCCACAAGCTCAAAGACCAGATTCAGGGCAAAGACTTGCCGGCCTGAGCTTTTTCAGGCGTCGAACGGTTCACATCTGCGATTCAATTGTTTAAGTACGCAACATTTTTAAAAAAATGACGCTCACCCTTTGCGCTAAGTTTAGACTTAGAGTAAATTTAGAGCTTATTCATATAGCGCATTGATTTAATTGAACAATTCTCTTCCATCCATTCCGGAAAAACGCTACTTCACGATTGGTGAGGTCAGTGAATTGTGCGGCGTCAAACCGCATGTGCTGCGTTATTGGGAGCAAGAGTTCACGCAGCTGCGCCCGATGAAACGGCGGGGTAACCGCCGCTATTACCAGCACCACGAGGTGTTGATGGTTCGAAAAATCCGCGATTTGCTGTATGACCAAGGCTTCACTATCAGTGGTGCCCGCAACAAATTGCAAGAGATTGTGCAGATCGAAGCTGACAAACGCCGCAACGGCGAAGTCATGCTGGATGGCATCGACATGATTGGCGCATCAGACTCAGAAATCGCCGACTTCCCGGGTTCTGCCGATTTTGAAGACAGCATCCCCGCAGATGGTTCTGATTTACCAGACGGCAGCAGGGCGCAGCAGCGCTTGCAGCTGGTTCGCCGAGAGCTGTTTGAAATCCGTGATTTGCTCAGCGCTGCGTACTGATTTTTTGCCAAGGCCTCAAGCTATAATTACTTCAATTTCGGTGTGTGGCGCAGCCTGGTAGCGCACTTGCATGGGGTGCAAGGGGTCGAAG
>JBBAPP010000170.1:0-5050 GCA_040400775.1 Polaromonas sp.
TTTAAGCTCTGTCGATAAATAAAGTTGTCTATACAGATCAAGAGCCAGCGTAACGCAATTATGTTTCAATCATTTGACAGTTCTGCAGCCTCGAACCAGGTGGCACGTGCGCAATGGATGGCACTGTTGGCAAGAGCACCAATGCCCCTGCTGGAGCGAACCCTTGAAATGCACAAGCAGCAGCGTCGCACTGAATGGCTGCGCCGCCCGGAAACCGGTTTGTACATGGTGCAAGGTCGTGTGGGCGGCACGGGTGAGCGCTTCAATCTGGGTGAGATAACAGTGACGCGCTGCACGCTGCGCAGCAAAGCTGATGATGGGACGCAAGGCGCGGTAGGCGTGGCTTATGTGCTGGGACGCAATCATCGTCAAGCAGAGTTGGCAGCGTTGGCTGACGCACTGCTGCAAGAGTCAGCGCACCATCAGATTCTGGCGGATGAGCTGCTCACACCAGTGCGCCAACACCTCAGCGCATTGCGATCCCGGCATGAAGCCCAAACACAAGCGACCAAGGTTGATTTTTTTACTGTCGCGCGCGAAGCGGGCGACACAGATGACGAGGAGGGCACATGAACGCTGACGACTTGCAGAAGATGCAACCGGGCTTTGATGATCCGGTCCTGAACAGCCAGCTGGTGTTTCGACGCGCTCTACAAGCGTTGTCAATGCCTGGTCGTCTGGTTGACCTGCCAAATCTGGCCGATGTACCCAGGCAAGGGCACAGCGCATCAGCCATGCTGCTGCTGGCGCTGGTCGACAGCGACTGCACGTTATGGCTTTCGCCCAGCCTCGCAGGCACGGATGCACAGACATGGCTGCGCTTTCACACCGGCTGCCGCTTTGTGCAAGAGCCTGCGCAGGCCAACTTTTTATGGCTGTGTGCGCAAGACCGTTGGCCGCACATGAGTGACATGCAGGCTGGAACCGATGAATACCCCGATCAATCGGCCACCTGCATCATGGAAACCAGCAGTATTCAGACAGGCGAAGGTTCTCGGGTTTGGTCATTGTCCGGGCCAGGCATACCTTCGCCAGTGGGTTTGACGACAGAGGACTTGCCAGCAGATTTTGCAGCCCAGTGGGCTGGCAACCATGCGGCGTTTCCGCGTGGTGTGGATGTCTTTTTGACAACCGCCACACAAGTCCTGGGTTTGCCGCGCAGCACCCTGCTGCAGTCGTTTGAAATGTCGGAGGCCTAGATGTATGTAGCCGTCAAAGGCGGGGAAACCGCCATCCTCAACAGTTATCAGTTGCTTGCGCAGCAGCGACGCGGTGACGAAACCGTGCCAGAGCTCAGCGTCACGCAGATCCGCCAGCAGATGAAACTTGCCGTTGATCGCGTCATGACGGAGGGCTCGGTGTATGACCCTGATCTGGCTGCATTGGCCATCAAGCAGGCCAGTGGCGACCTCGTGGAGGCCATCTTTTTACTGCGTGCTTACCGTGCCACCTTGCCGCGCCTGGGCGAAACCTGCGCACTCAGCACATCCGACATGGTTCTGTCACGTCGCATCTCGGCGACGTTCAAGGACTTGCCCGGCGGCCAGGTGCTGGGGCCTACCTATGACTACACCCAGCGGCTGCTGGACTTCACACTCATGGCTGAGCAGCAAGCCATGCCGCACACGCTTGAAAGCCTGGCCGCCCCATCAGGCAAGCCGCCTGTTGTGCCCCGTGTGGTGGACTTGCTCAATCAGGAGGGTTTGATCGAGATTCAGCCAACGCCGCAAGACGATCCTGCGCCAAAAGACCTGACACGCGAACCTCTGCGGTTTCCGGCTGATCGCGCCACGCGCTTGCAGAATCTGGCGCGGGGTGATGAGGGCTTTTTGCTGGCAATGGCGTATTCCACCCAGCGCGGTTATTCGCACAGCCATCCCTTTGTGGGTGAAATCCGGCTGGGTGAAGTAGCCGTCGAGCTGATGCCCGAAGAACTGGATTTTACGATTTCGATAGGTGACATTGAATTGACCGAGTGCGAGATGGTCAACCAGTTTGCTGGCAGCAAGACAGAGCCGCCGCAATTCACCCGTGGTTATGGGCTGGCGTTTGGTCATTGCGAGCGCAAAGCCATGGCCATGAGCCTGGTAGACCGTGCGCTGCGTGCGCCCGAGTTGGGCGAGGCGGTACAGGCTCCTGCGCAGGAACAGGAATTTGTGCTGTCACACAGCGACAGCCTGGAGGCCTCGGGCTTTGTGCAGCACTTGAAGCTGCCGCACTATGTTGACTTTCAATCCGAGCTGGAACTGGTACGGCGCATGCGGGAACAGGCTGCGCTGGTGGCGACTGGCAGCGAAAAGGATCTCGCATGAGCACGGACCTCCAGACTGATGCGATGGCAGCAAGTCATACGGATGTTCAGGTGCAGACAGCACCTGACGTGAACTTTGCCTACCTCGATGAGCGCACCAAGCGCATGATCAGGCGTGCAATTCTCAAGGCTGTAGCGATTCCCGGCTACCAGGTACCGTTTGGCTCTCGTGAAATGCCGCTGCCCTATGGGTGGGGCACGGGCGGCATTCAGGTTACTGCCTCGGTCATCGGACCAGACGACACGCTCAAAGTGATTGACCAGGGCGCCGACGACACCGTTAATGCCGTCAACATCCGCCGGTTTTTCCAGCGCACCACGGGTGTGCATGTCACCACGCGCACACGCGAGGCCAGCATCATTCAAACGCGCCACCGCATCCCCGAAACGCCCTTGCAAGAAGGTCAGATGATCGTCTATCAGGTGCCGGTGCCTGAGCCCATGCAGCGCCTGGAGCCACACGAAACCGAAACCCGTACCCTGCACGCGCTGGCGGAGTACGGCTTGATGCATGTCAAGCTGTACGAAGACATCGCTCGCTACGGCCACATTGCCACCACTTATGACTACCCCGTCATGGTCAATGGCCGCTATTTGATGGCACCGTCACCGATCCCCAAATTTGACAATCCCAAGATGCACATGAGCCCGGCGTTACAGCTTTTCGGTGCTGGCCGCGAAAAGCGTATTTATGCTGTGCCGCCCTACACAAGTGTCGAAAGTCTCGGCTTTGACGACCACCCGTTTGAAGTCCAGAAGTGGAACGCCGTTTGTGCACTGTGTGGGTCTGCCAACAGTTTTCTGGATGAGATCATCACCGACGATCAAGGCTCACGCATGCATGTGTGTTCGGACTCAGACTTCTGTCAGGAGCGCCAGGCTGACCCAACCAGCGCTGGAGTAAAGCATGATGCACTTTGAAGCCTCCCCCTTGCTCTGCGTTCAAGGCTTAAGCAAACGCTACGGATCTTTCACGGCCCTGCATGAAGCCGCCTTTGACTTGTGGCCCGGTGAAGTCATGGCTGTGGTCGGCGAGTCCGGCTCCGGTAAAACCACGCTGCTCAACGTGATTGCAGCCCGGATGCAGCCCGACCATGGATCGGTCCACTACCGGATGCGAGATGGTGCGGTCAAAGACGTCCATGCCATGACCCAGGCCGAGCAGCGCCTGCTCGCTCGCACCGATTGGGGCTTTGTGCATCAGCATTCAGCCGAGGGTTTGCGCATGGATGTGTCAGCTGGCGCCAATGTTGGCGAGCGTCTCATGGGGCTGGGCCACCGCAACTACGGGCAACTCCGGGCCACCGCGCAGGAATGGCTGCAACGCGTCGAGATTGACCCGCTGCGTATTGACGACACACCACGCATTTTCTCGGGCGGTATGCGCCAACGCCTTCAGATTGCACGTAACCTGGTGACCAATCCCCGCCTGATTTTTATGGATGAGCCCACGTCGGGCCTGGATGTTTCGGTACAGGCCCGGCTGCTGGATCTGCTGCGCCAGTTGACGCAAGAGTTGCGTTTGGCAATGGTCATCGTCACCCACGATCTGGCCGTGGCCCGGTTGCTCGCGCACCGGATGGTGGTGATGCAGCGTGGCCGCATTGTCGAGATGGGCTTGACCGATCAGGTGCTCGACGACCCGCAACATTCCTACACCCAGCTTTTGGTTTCTTCGGTACTCCAACCATGACCGCACCCGTTCTTTCCATGCAAGGGGTGAGCAAACGCTTCACCCTCCATCATCAAAACGGCGTTGAGTTACCCGTCCTTGACAACGTCGATTTGCAAGTTAATCCAGGCGAATGTGTTGTGCTCGACGGCTCTTCGGGCATGGGCAAGAGCACACTGCTCAAGCTGGCCTATGCAAACTACCGTGCCACCTCAGGGCGCATTCAGGTGCTTAGCAATTCAGGCAGACTGCTTGAAGTCACCCAGGCCAGCGCACGCGAACTGCTGCAAATGCGGCGTGAAACAGTAGGCTATGTGAGCCAGTTTCTTCGCGTCATTCCAAGGGTGGCCGCGCTTGATGTGGTCGCTGCTGCGTTGACCGATGGCGAAATCGCCAGTCCAGCGGTGGTCGCGGACGCCCGGGCACAAGCGGCTGCATTGCTTGAGCGCCTGCGAATTCCAGAACGACTGTGGACACTGCCTCCAGCCACATTCTCGGGCGGAGAGCAGCAGCGCATCAACATTGCCCGCAGTCTTATTAAGCCACGCGCATTGCTGCTCATGGATGAACCGACGGCATCACTCGATGTTGCCAATACGCGCACGGTGGTGCAGTTGATCCAGGAAGCCGTGGCGCGCGGCAGCGCTGTAGTGGGCATCTTCCACGACCCCGACGTGGGTTCCGACGTCGCCACCCGGCGCATTGATATTTCCTGCTTCAGGAGCAAATCATGAAACCCAGCATGACATTTCGCAACGCCCGCATTGTGATGAGCCATGAGGTGGTGCATGGCAGTGTCCGGGTTGAAGACGGGCGCATTGCCAGTGTTGACAGCGGCACCGGCGACGGTGCAGGTACAGGTGCTGGTGCAGGCGGCCATGACCTGGACGGCGACTATTTGATGCCCGGCCTTGTGGAAATTCATACAGATAACTTTGAGCGGCATTTACTGCCCCGCCCCCAGGTTCGGTGGGCTGAGCTACCGGCTTTGCTGGCCCATGATGCGGAAGTGGTAGCCGCTGGCATCACCACAGTTTTTGACTCGCTTGGCGTGGGCGATACCGATG
>JBBAPP010000171.1:0-2364 GCA_040400775.1 Polaromonas sp.
CGGGTGGTTGTGCCAATAAGCGACCAGACTGGCCAGCAATTCAGGCCGGCGTAAAAACGGGCTGTCGGCAGGCGTGGCACCGCCCAGCACAAAGTGGTTGCCACCACCTGTTCCCGTGTGGCGGCCATCGGTCATGAATTTTTCAGCCGACAAGCGGGTTTGATGCGCGATGTCATATAAAAATTCGGTGTGTGCCACCAACTGACCCCAGTTCTCAGCCGGGTGGATATTGACTTCAATCACGCCAGGATCAGGCGTGACGGCCAGCATTTTTAGGCGTGGATCGCGTGGTGGTGGGTAGCCTTCGAGTACGATTTTGAAGCGCAATGATTGTGCAGTGGCTTCAACCGCGGCCAGCAAGTCGAGGTAGTCTTCGAGTCGCTCCATTGGCGGCATGAAGATGTACAGCGCGCCGGTTTCACCGCGCACCGATTTCACTCCGGCCATCTTGGCATCGGCCTCGGCTTTTGCTTTCGGGCCGTTGGCTCGCTGCGGGTCGCGTACTTCAATACACAGCGCGGTGCGCGTTAGCCAGGCGGCAGACTCAAATGCATCCGGCGTACGAGCCGTCGCGTCAACCGTCTGTGACGCCATGGGCTGCGGTGCGGTGGCTGCTTGCATCACCCGTTTGGCCTCATAACGCGGCGGTACACCCTGTTTAAAGCCTGACAGGTAGTGTTCAACACGCTGCGCAGTCGATTGCAGCTGCTGGTTAATAGCCAGGCTGGCGTTGTAGCGCCCAGCAAAAGCGGTCGCCGCAGGAAGCGCGTCGCGCGGTGCAAATGGATCAGCCTCGGGCGTGTACGGGTTGTCGGTTTTTGATACCCAGGGAACAGAATCTAGCGGCAGGCGGTAGCCCATTGGTGAATCGCCTGGCATCAGGTACATGCGTTCATCTCTGAAGAACCACGGCCCGGTGGTCCATGCAGGTCCGGCCAACGCTGCGCTTGCGCCTGGAATAAACGGGCGTGCTTTAAGCGGTAGCACATAACCCACCACCGCGTCCAGGCCTTGCATGAATACGCGGCGCAAGCGCTCGCGCTCCATCGCGTCGTCAAGCTTTGATTCAAACGGGTCAACATTCACAGGCAAGCGGCGTTCGCGCCACAGGTAGTACCAAACGTCTTCAAAGCCTGGCGTGATGTGGTCCGGACTCAGGCCTAATTTATCGGCCAGTGTGGCGCTAAAGCGGGCTGCGTCTTGCGCGGTGTAGTTGCAGGGCTGGCTTTCGTTGGCAAACAGCTCAGGGTTTTGCCAAACGGGCTGGCCGTCTTTGCGCCAAAAAATACTCAGCGCCCAGCGTGGCAACTGCTCACCGGGGTACCACTTGCCTTGGCCAAAATGTAAAAAGCCGCCTTGGCCATATTCAGCCCGGAGTTTTTGTACCAGCTCAGTTGCGTAACCGCGCTTGGTCGGGCCCAGTGCATCGATGTTCCATTCAGCGCTATCGGGGTCGTTGGTCGCTACAAAGGTCGGCTCGCCGCCCATCGTCAAACGCACATCGCCATTGACCAAATCACGGTCTACTGCTTCACCCAGTGCCAGCACTTTAGCCCATTGGTCGTCGGTGTAAGGCTTGGTGACACGCGGGGACTCAAAAATACGCTGCACGCCCATATGGTGCGCAAATTCGACTTCAGAATCATCCACGCCACCTTCAATTGGCGCGGCGCTGGATGGTTCTGGTGTGCAGGCCAGCGGGATGTGTCCTTCGCCCGCCATCAGGCCGGAGGTGGGGTCCATTCCAACCCAGCCTGCACCCGGCAAAAACACCTCGCACCAAGCATGCAAGTCGGTAAAGTCTTTTTCGGTGCCGCTGGGGCCGTCGAGTGATTTGACGTCGGCCTTCAATTGGATCAAATAGCCCGAGACAAAGCGTGCTGCCAATCCCATGTGGCGCAGCAGTTGTACCAGCAACCAGCCGGTGTCGCGGCAAGAGCCTAAAGCCAATGCAAGTGTTTCTTCAGGCGTTTGCACGCCAGGCTCCATGCGAATGGTGTATTGGATGTCTTTTTGTAGTTGCTGGTTGAGATAAACCAAAAAGTCATTGGTGCGGCGCGGCGTGCGGTCGATCTTGTCTAAATAGGCTTTTAGCAGCGGCGTAGCGGGCTCAACGGCCAAGTACGGCGTGAGCTCTTGCGCCATAGCGCTGGCGTATTTAAAGGGGAATTCTTCTGCCTCAGGCTCGAGGAAAAAGTCAAACGGGTTGAGCGTGACCATGTCAACCACCATGTCGACGGTGACCTTAAATTCACGTGTCGGCTTGGGGAAGACCAGCCTTGCCTGGTAGTTGGCAAATGGGTCTTGCTGCCAATTGATGAAGTGATCCGATGGTTCAATCTTCAGCGAATACGACAAAATTTG
>JBBAPP010000171.1:2464-5045 GCA_040400775.1 Polaromonas sp.
TTGGCGCATGGCAGCTAAAAAAGGACGTCGTGGGGGACCAATTCACATCGCTTCTGCGCATCCCTCTGGCCCGGCTTTTGACGGGCTTGCTGCTTGGCTTTGTGGCAGGTGTGGCCATTCAGCTTCAGCAAACCAGCCTTTTTGAGATGAAAAGCTACCTGGCTTTAACGGCTGTAGCTTTGCTGAGCCTCGGTTTGATGGTTGGACTTTTCAGGGTTAATTTGTGCATTTTGTGTGCGCTATTTGCGCTGTCTGGACTTTTTGGTTTTGGCTTGACGGGGTTAAGAGCAACGTCGTTTGCAGCCACCGCCTTGAACCCTGCGCTGGAAGGCCAGGACATAGAAGTGACTGGCCAAGTCTTGGCAATGCCGCAGTTTGGTGAAGACGGCGTTCGCTTTCGGTTCCAAGTCGCGTCAGCGCGTATAAAGGGCGAAGCTGTGGGTTTGCCGCCACAAATTTACCTGGGCTGGTATGCGGGTTTTGGGGCTCGACCGAGAAACCCAGCTGCGGCGGATGGTGACCCGGAACCCCCCGAGTTCTTATGGGAGCTGCAGCGCCAGCCGCAAGCCTTGCGTGCGGGCGAGCATTGGCAAATGACGGTGCGCTTGAAAGCGCCGCACGGCAACAGCAATCCGCACGGTTTTGACTACGAGCTGTGGCTGTGGGAGCAGGGAATTCAGGCGACCGGCTATGTGCGCACTGGCAAAAGCGATGCGCTGCCTAAAAAGTTGAAGGATTCATGGGCAAAACCGGTCGAACGCGCCCGCCAAACCGTGCGTGAAGCCATATTTGAGCGGGTTGATAACCGCCAGCTGGCAGGTGTGCTGGCTGCGCTGGTGGTGGGTGATCAAAACGCCATTGAGCGCGCCGATTGGGATGTTTTCAGAGCCACCGGCGTGGCGCATCTGATGAGTATTTCAGGTTTGCACATCACCATGTTTGCATGGCTGGCTTCGCTGCTGGTGGGTTGGCTGTGGCGGCGTTCGGCCAAGTGGTCGCCTGCGTTTACCCACGCGCTGCCAGCCAGCACGGCCGGCGCTTTGGGCGGCCTGCTGCTGGCGGCTGTGTATGCGCTGTTTTCAGGTTGGGGCGTGCCAGCCCAGCGCACCATCTGGATGCTGGCAGCTGTGGTGCTTTTGAGGCAAAGCGGCCGGCAGTGGCCTTGGCCAGTGGTTTGGCTGCTGGCGATGGTTGTGGTGCTTGCGCTCGACCCTTGGGCGCTGCTGCAGGCTGGGTTTTGGTTGTCTTTTGTAGCGGTGGGGGTACTGTTTGCCACGGGGTCGCCCCAAGCCGAAAATACAAACGCTCATTATTCAGGAGCAAACGACGCCCGTAATCATTGGTCTGGAGGCCTAAATGAAGGTGAAAAAAGGCTTAAAACAGGGTTTTTAGGCAGCTTTTTACCCCATGTAGGTGCAAACCTGTTGCAAACGGCACGCCAGCAGTGGGTCATCACGCTGGCGCTCACGCCACTGTCGCTTTTGCTGTTCAACCAGGTGTCGCTGGTGGGTTTGCTGGCCAACGCGGTGGCGATTCCGTGGGTCACGCTGGTCGTGACGCCGTTGGCCATGCTCGGGGTACTGTGGCCTGCATTGTGGGACGCAGCAGCAGTGGCCGTTCAGATTTTGACATTTGGCTTGCAATGGCTGGCAGCTTGGTCGTGGGCCTCCATCAGTGTGGCCGCTGCGCCGCTGTGGTGTGCCATAGCCGGGGTCGTTGGTGGCGCTTTGCTGTCGATGCGACTGCCTTGGCATTGGCGCTTACTTGGTCTGCCCTTGCTGTTGCCCGTGCTGCTGTGGCAGCCGCAGCGGCCAGGAGCAGGACAATTCGATATCTTGGGCGCAGACATTGGGCAGGGTAATGCCCTGATCATTCGCACTGCCAGTCACAGCATGGTGTACGACACGGGGCCAAAATTCTCGCGCGAGAGCGATGCCGGTAACCGGGTGCTGGTGCCGCTGCTACGCGCTATGGGCGAGAAGATTGACCTGTTGATGCTCAGCCACCGTGATCTAGACCATATTGGCGGCGCACCCGCTGTGCTGGCCATGCAGCCACAGGCTCGGTTGCTGTCATCGATTCCGGAAGACCACGAACTGCAAGCCATACGCAAGTCTGAACGCTGCGTCGCGGGGCAAAGCTGGCGTTGGGACGGCGTTGATTTTGAGGTGCTGCACCCGCAGGCCAGCGATTACGGCAGCACGGCCAAGTCGAATGCCATGAGCTGCGTGTTACAAATTACCAATGGCTTGAAAACCGCTTTGCTGGTGGGTGACCTGGAAGCGGCGCAAGAGTTGAGACTGGTGGCCAACCCCGCATTGAGCCCAAAACTCAAGGCTGATTTTTTACTCATGCCGCATCACGGCAGCAAAACCTCATCGACCGGCTCTTTTTTAGATGCCGTGCAGCCGCAGTTTGCATTGGCCCAGGCGGGCTATCGAAACCGCTTTAACCACCCGGTAGATTCGGTCTTGCAGCGCTACGCTGACAGGCACATTCGCGTCATTAAATCTCCAGTCTGCGGTGCGGCTAGCTGGCGCAGTGAGCAAGCCGACGATGTTGTGTGCCAGCGTCAGCGTTT
>JBBAPP010000172.1:0-2709 GCA_040400775.1 Polaromonas sp.
CACGCTAGATGCCAGGGTTTGGTGGTGGTGACGAACAATCTGCCTGAGTTTGAGCGGGTGCCTGGCCTCTTGGTGGAGAACTGGGTTCAAGCTGCGCATTGACTTGCCTGTCGCCTTGTTCAAACTTTTTTCTTTTACATCCACACAGCACGCCACAACATCACCACGCCATCCCAAGCATTCAGTTTGGGCCGCTGCCGCAAAGTTGCAAAGCCAAGTTGTTCGATCTTCTCGGCAATCCGTAAACCGCCCTGTACCACCAGCCGCAGCTCCCAGCCTGCACGGCCTGGCACTTTATGTACCAGCGCTGCGCCTTGCCGCATCATTGCCTGGGCCCAAACCAGGTTGGCCGCCACCAAGGCGGTGGTGGCTGGGGTCACGTCAAGCCGCAGCAATTGCGCTTTATCCACAGCATGCGGCGCAAACCCATCCGCAGGCAGGTAAATGCGCCCGCGCGGAATGTCCACACTCAGGTCTTGCCAAAAATTAATCAATTGCAGCGCACTGCAAATACAGTCGCTTTGCTCCAGCGATACGGCATCAGTGACTTGGTACAAATGCAGCAACAGCCGCCCCACCGGGTTGGCCGAGCGTCGGCAGTAGTCGAGCAGCTCGGCTTGGCTTGCGTAGCGGGTTTTGCTGACGTCTTGTTCAAAAGCACTGAGCAAGTCTGAGAGCAGATCAATCGGCAATTCAAATTGCGCAATGATGGCTTGCATGCGGTTAAAAACTGCCGGCCAGCGGTTTGAGGCAGCTTGACCAGACGCGCAAGCCGCTAAATCAGTGCGGTAAGCAGCCAGGTCTGCCAGGCGCTCGGCGGGCTGTGCGTTGCCTTCGTCGGCCAAGTCATCGGCGGTGCGGGCAAACCAATAAATCGCGGTAACGGCTGGTCGCAGTGCGGGTGGGCATAAAAAAGATGCCACCGGAAAGTTTTCGTAATGGTCTACGCTGTGCGCCGCATTGTTCATTTTTTAGATTGTCGCTTGACAAATAAGCGGAATTATTTTAAATTACTAACCAGTCAGTCAGTTATAGAAATTTATACCCAAGCATCATGAAACAAATAACCTTGGCGTTGGCCGCAGTCAGCGTCATGCTGGCAGCTTGTTCAAAGCCCACACCCCCTGATGAGCCGATTCGTGCCGTGAAAATCATGACCGTGACAGTCAGTAGCTTCGCGTCTGGCTATGAGTTTTCAGGCGAGGTTAAAGCCCGGGTCGAGTCAAGGCTGGGCTTCAGGGTAGGCGGCAAAATTATCCAGCGCCAGGCCGAACTGGGTCAGCGCGTTAAAGCCGGGCAAGTATTGGCCCAGTTAGACCCGCAAGACTACACACTGGCCGCTGATGCAGCCCGGGCGCAGTTGCAAGTCGCTGCCACCCAGCGCGATTTGGCCGCTGCCGACTACAAAAGATTTGCCACGCTGAAAGAGCAAAACTTTATCAGCGGTGCAGAGCTAGAACGGCGCGAAAGCGTTTTAAAAGCCGCACAGGCGCAAGTTGACCAAGCGCAGTCACAATTGAACGTGCAGGCTAATCAGGCCAAATACGCAGTCTTGGTGGCCGACGTGGCTGGCGTTGTCACAGCCATTGAGGCCGAGCCCGGCCAGGTGGTGATGGCGGGTACGCCGGTAGTGCGGATTGCAGCGGACGGCGTGCGCGATGTGGTGTTTTCAGTACCTGAAGATAAAGTGGCCGGTATCAAACTCGGCATGCCCGTCAAGGTACGCAGCTGGTCGCAAGACGCGCAAGCGGCAGCAGCTGACGCGAAAGTCCGCGAGCTATCAGCTAGCGCCGACCCAGTCACGCGCACCTACCAGGTCAAGCTGGCGCTGGGTGCTAAAACGGTGTCGCCACCGCTAGGTGCCACGGTGGTCGTGCTGCCTGAAGGCTTGGGCGGCGTGCAGGGCCTGCCCGTCATCAAGTTGCCGACCAGCGCGCTTAGGCAAGAGGGGCAAACCAGCGCTGTGTGGCTGCTGGACAAAGCCAGTATGACGATCACATCGCAAGCCGTGCAAGTGCTTACCGCCGATGGCAACGAGGCCGTGATTGCTTCTGGCCTGCAACCGGGTATGTTGGTGGTGAGCGCCGGCGTACATGTGCTGTCGGCTGGTCAAAAGGTCAGTATTTACCAAGAAAAAGTGCTTGTAGACCAACAAATACGGGTGCAAGCTGCTAACAATTCAGTAGCATTAAAAACACTGCCGACGCCTGCTTTGGCTGTATCCAAGTAGGCCAGCATGACACCCACATCTGAAAAAACAAGTTTCAACCTGTCCAAATGGGCGCTTGACCATCCGGCGCTGACGCGCTACCTGATGGTGGTGCTGATGCTGCTGGGCGTGGCCGCGTATTTTCAGCTCGGCCAAGATGAAGACCCGCCGTTTACCTTTCGCGCCATGGTGGTGCGCACCAACTGGCCAGGCGCCACAGCGCAGCAAGTAGCCGAGCAGGTGACAGACAAAATTGAGCGTACGCTGCAAGAAGTACCGTACGCCGACAAAATTCGCAGTTACTCAAAACCTGGTGAATCGCACATTATTTTTCAGGTCAAAGACGTCATAAAAGGCACGGACGTGACCAACACCTGGTACACGGTGCGTAAAAAGATTGGCGACATGCGCGTAACGCTGCCAGTCGGCATACAGGGCCCGTTTTTCAACGACGACTTTGGCGATGTGTTCGGCGTGATTTATGCGCTGGAGTCTGACGG
>JBBAPP010000172.1:2809-5036 GCA_040400775.1 Polaromonas sp.
ACGTCAGCCGGAGTTTGCCAGCAGGTATCAAGCTGGTGCAGGTGCAAGACCAGCCGACGGCGGTTGCCACCTCTGTCAATGAATTCGTCAAGGTGTTGATTGAAGCGGTGGTGATTGTGCTGGCGGTGAGTTTCATCGCCCTCGGCTTTCACAAACGCGCTGCGCCGCCCGGCCAGAGCTTGCCTTGGTACCAGCGCTATGTCATCGACATGCGCCCCGGCTTGGTGGTAGGTATCACGATCCCGCTGGTGCTAGGGTTGACATTTTTAGCTATGCTGTATTTGGGTATTGGTCTGCATAAAATCTCCCTCGGCTCGCTCATCATTGCCCTGGGCTTGCTGGTCGACGATGCCATCATTGCGGTTGAAATGATGGTGCGCAAAATCGAAGAGGGTTACGACAAGGTACGTGCCGCTACTTTTGCATATGACATGACGGCTATGCCGATGTTGACGGGTACGCTGATCACCGCCGCAGGTTTTTTGCCGATCGGCCTGGCCAAATCAGTGACCGGTGAGTACACCTATGCGATTTTTGCCGTCACGGTGATTGCGCTGGTGCTGAGCTGGATGGTGTCGGTGTACTTTGTGCCGTACTTGGGTACCTTGCTGCTTAAAAAACCAGCCCATGTGGTCGAAAAAACGGATATTGACCTCAACGCTGGTAACGACGACCATGAGATGTTTGACTCGCCGTTTTATAACAGCTTTCGCAGGCTGGTGAACTGGTGCGTGCAGTACCGCTGGGTCACGATTGGCAGTACGGTATTGATTTTTGCGCTGGGTATTGTCGGTATGGGCAAGGTGCAGCAGCAATTTTTCCCGGATTCAAGCCGGCCAGAAATCATGCTCGATCTCTGGTTTCCAGAAGGCACCTCCTTTGCCGCTAACGAGGCTAATGCCAAGCGTGTTGAAGCGCGCCTTTTGAAGGAGGAGGGCGTGACATCGGTAGCGACTTGGGTTGGCTCGGGCGTGCCGCGCTTTTATTTGCCGCTGGACCAGGTCTTTCCGCAAACCAATGTGTCGCAGCTGATTGTGTTGCCCAAAGACTTGAAAGTGCGCGAATCTTTGCGCATCAAGCTGCCAGCGCTTTTGGCGCAAGAGTTTCCTGAGCTGCGGGGCCGTGTCAAGCTGCTTCCCAATGGCCCGCCAGTGCCGTACCCAGTGCAGTTTCGCGTGCTGGGCACAGACCCGCTGGTGTTGCGGGAGCGGGCGGATGAAGTCAAAGCCATCTTTCGTGATAACCGTAACACGCGCGGCGTGAACGACAACTGGAACGAGTCCGTTAAAGTGCTGCGCCTGGAGGTCGACCAATCCAAAGCACGCACACTGGGGGTGACCAGCCAGTCGATTGCGCAGGCCTCGCGCACGCTCTTGACGGGCAACAATGTTGGGCAGTTCCGCGAGGGCGACAAACTCATTGACATCGTGCTGCGCCAGCCGCTGGATGAACGCAACGCCATCACTGACCTGTCCAACGCTTATTTGCCCACCGCGTCGGGTAAGTCGATACCTTTGAGCCAAATCGCAAAGCCGGTGTTTGCCTGGGAGCCGGGCGTGATGTGGCGTGAAAACCGCAATTACGCCATCACTGTGCAAAGCGATATTGTGGAGGGTCTGCAAGGCGCGACTGTCAGCAACGAGCTGGCTCCGCAACTCAAAACACTGGAAGAAAAATGGAAAGCCCAAGGCTTTGGCGCTTACCGTGTTGAGGTGGCCGGTGCGGTGGAGGAAAGCAGCAAGGGCTCAGCTTCCATCCTGGCTGGCGTACCGGTCATGCTGTTTTTAACCTTTACATTGCTGATGTTGCAACTGCAAAGCTTTAGCCGTGCCATGCTGGTGTTTTTAACCGGGCCGCTCGGCATCGCTGGTGTGGCCGGTGCATTGCTGCTGCTGGGCCGGCCATTTGGCTTTGTGGCCTTGCTGGGCGTGATTGCGCTGATGGGCATGATCCAGCGTAATTCGGTGATCTTGATTGATCAGATCGAGCGTGAACGCGCGCGCGGTGTCGCGGCATGGGAAGCAATTGTTGAATCAGCCGTGCGGCGTGCCCGGCCTATTGTGTTAACGGCAGCAGCTGCCGTACTGGCCATGATCCCACTGTCACGCAGCGTATTTTGGGGGCCGATGGCGGTCGCCATCATGGGCGGTTTGATGGTAGCCACTGCGCTGACTTTGCTGGCTTTGCCGGCTATGTACGCTGCATGGTTTCGCGTAAAACGCGAAAC
>JBBAPP010000173.1:0-5017 GCA_040400775.1 Polaromonas sp.
CAAGCCCTTGCCGCCAGTCAAACTTTTACTTGACCATCTAAATAGTCCAACCAAAAAAGGCCAGCACCAAGAAAGAATTGAGAAAGAATTGGGGTCGAACTCCAGTTGAATTTAGACCCCAGTTGCATTTAAAAGCAAATGTTGGACCGCGTGGCTTTCATGGGCTCGGGTTTTTAAAGTGCAGCCTTACTTTGCAGCGTAGCGCGCGACTGCCGATTCATTCCATTGGATGCCCAAGCCCGGGCCTTGGGCGGTGACCTGGCCGTTATTAATTTTATAAGGATTGGCCATGATGCCTGAGCCAAAATCCATGAATTCAAGCCAGTGGCAGGTAGGCGTCACAGCCAGCACATGGGAACTGGCTTCAATAAACAAATGGCTGGATACCGGCATGGACGCTGCCCGCGCCATGCCTATGACGTGGAGCCAGCCTGAAATGCCGCCGATTTTCATCAGGTCTGGCATCATCAAGTCGCATGCGCCGGCGCTCAATGCCTGTTCGGCAGCGCGCGGAAACCACCAATTTTCACCTGTCTGAATGTTGACCTTGACGGCCGCCCTAACTTGCGCGTGTCCTTGCAAATCCTCGGCAATGACGGGTTCTTCTACCCAGCACAGGTCGAATGGTTCAAGCATGCGGATGCGGCGAATGGCCTCTGTCGGCGACTGGCTCTGGTTGTAATCGACCATCAGCGCAACATCGGCGCCGATGATGGTTCGCACGGCGCGGACAACATCAACATCTTGTTTAGCCTCAGCGTAGCCAATCTTGACTTTAATGGCCCGAAAGCCTTGCGCTAGCGAGTGCTCAAGCGCCTTTGCGTCTTTGGCAGGATCGACCATGCCGTAGCTGTCGTAAGCCCAAAGCGGCTTCGGTGCGCCTCCCAGCAATTGCACCACCGGCACGTTAACCGCTTTACCAAGCGCATCCCAGTAGGCCATATCGAGAGTGGAAATGAGCATGCCGAGCAGGCCGTGTACGCCGAGCAGCCGAAAATGCCCTTCAAGTTGCTGCATGCGTTCAGCGGGTATCAATGGCTGGCCAATCAGCTTGAGCTTGACCTCTTCAATTAACGCCATCAGCGGCTTTAACATCATCGGCGTGTAGGCAAACAAATAGGCGCTGCCGGTGATGCCTTCGTCGGTCAGGACGTCGAGCAGGATCAAGGGCGACACATCAATGGTGCCAGATGCGGTGCGTACCGAGCGCGCTAATGGCACAACAACAGGCCGTGCGTGGATGTTGCGAATGGTCAGTTGGGTCATGTGGGAAGAGGCCTTTTGCAGTCAGAGCTTGGAAAACGGAATGGCTTGTGAAATTTGTCCATCCGAGTATGACATCGCAGAGCAGCCATTAAGCTGCGCGCAAACCCATGACGGGAGGCCGATGGATCAGCGATCAGAGGCCGTCTAAGCTTGGCACAGTCAGCCTGGCCCCAGCGCGCAAATGTCGGTAGATGTCAAGACACAAGCTATTGAGATTCAGATGAGAGACGAGACGGCGCGAGGCAACACCGATGGGGTTTGCTGTCGCATCTACCCGCCACAAGCTGCCGATCTTTGGGTCTGGTTTTATGCGCAAGGGGGCGGCTTACTCGGTTTCCGTGCATGCAGGCGATTTGTCTTTATCGCGATCTTTATTCTAAACAAAAGCAGCAAAAATTTACACGAACTTCGTGCAACACGAATTCAGTGTAAAATTCAGTTTATGAAAAACGTCACCATCACGGTTGAAGAATCAGCACTTGAATGGGCGCGCATTGAAGCCGCCAAGCGCAATTCAAGCGTGTCTCGGCTGGTTGGTGAAATTTTGGCTGAAAAGATGCGGCAAGAAGACGCCTACGCGCAGGCCATGCGCGGCTGGTTAGGTAAGGAGCGGCAGTGGTCATCGGACGCTAGCGCGTACCCTGGTCGTGAGCGGACTTACGACCGCGCTGCATGAGCGCAAAATTGACCGGCAGAGTATTTGTCGACGCCAATATCTTGCTTTACAGCGAGGATGGCGCTGACGCCACCAAGCAAGCCACAGCATTGGCTTGGTTGCACATACTTTGGCAGAGGCGTATCGGCAGACTCAGCACGCAGGTGCTCAATGCGTTTTATGTCAACGCGGTTAGAAAAATCAAACCACCCATGCCCGCTGGCGATGCAAGAGCCGAAGTTCGGCGCTACGCGCAGTGGCAGCCTTGGACGATTGACCAAGCCACTGTGGAATCGGCCTGGGCTGTGGAAAGCCGCTACGGTTTGCATTATTCGGACTGCTTGGTGGTGGCTGCGGCACAGCATTCGGGATGCCGCTACTTGCTGTCAGAAGACATGGAGCATGAGCAGTATTACGACGCAGTGCAGGTGATTAACCCCTTCAAATCCTCGGTTGCACTGCTTGATACTTTGTAAAAATAAGTTTTTATGAGCGAAGAAATTACCCAGCCTATTCAAACAACGCACCCCCGCATCAGGCGTGACATCCAGTCTATGCACGCCTATGCGGTTCAAGACTCGACGGGTATGGTCAAGCTTGACGCAATGGAGAACCCACACCGCCTGCCTGCTGCGCTGCAGGCGCATTTGGGGCAGCGCCTCGGTGCGCTGGCGTTGAACCGCTACCCCGATGGCCGGGTCAATGACTTGCGCCGAGCGCTGGCTGACTATGCGCAAATGCCGGACGGCTTTGAGATCATGCTGGGCAACGGCTCGGATGAGTTGATCTCGTTGCTGGCGCTGGCCTGTGATGTACCGGGAGCCGCAATACTCAGCCCTCTGCCGGGTTTTGTGATGTACGCCATGAGCGCGCAGTTGCAAGGTTTGCAGTTCATCGGCGTGCCTTTGACGGCGGATTTTGAACTTGACGAAGCTGCCATGCTGGCTGCGATTGCTGAACACCAACCTGCTATCACTTACCTGGCCTATCCGAACAACCCCACTGCCAATTTATGGGATGACGCGGTGATAGAAAACATCATCAACGCCGTAGGCAAGCAGGGCGGCCTGGTGGTGATGGACGAGGCTTACCAGCCGTTTGCCAGCAAAAGTTACATCAACCGCATTGCCCAGCACCGCCATGTGCTGCTGATGCGCACGCTGAGCAAATTCGGCCTGGCGGGTGTGCGGCTGGGCTACATGATGGGCCCGAAGGCGCTGATGGCCGAGATTGACAAGGTGCGGCCGCCCTACAACATTAGCGTGCTGAACTGTGAATGCGCGTTGTTTGCGCTTGAAAACCAGGACGTGTTTAAGGCGCAAGCGCTTGATTTAATTGTGCAGCGCGCTATGCTTTTAGATGCACTGGGCAAAATACCCGGCGTGAAGCGCTGGAAAAGCGATGCCAACATGATCCTCGTGCGGGTGGCCAACAGCAGCCAAACCTTCGAGCGCATGAAGGCCCAGGGCGTGCTGGTTAAAAACGTTTCTAAAATGCATACATTGCTTGCTAATTGTTTGCGCCTGACGGTTGGCACGGCGGATGAAAATCTGCTGCTGCTGGCGGCGCTTAAAACCTCCCTATGACCACCACCCCAATGTCCATGTTTTCACCACGTACCGCTGAAGTCTCTCGCAACACTGCAGAGACCAAAATCAGCGTCAAGCTCAACCTGGACGGCACAGGCCTGGCCAATTTGTCAACGGGTATTGGCTTTTTTGACCACATGCTGGACCAGATCGCTAGGCATGGCTTGATTGACCTCGACATCCAGTGCGTCGGCGACCTCCACATTGACGGCCACCACACGGTAGAAGACGTAGGGATTACCCTTGGCCAAGCAGTGGCCAAGGCGGTGGGCGACAAAAAAGGTTTGCGTCGCTATGGCCACGCCTATGTGCCGCTGGATGAGGCACTCAGCCGGGTAGTGGTTGATTTCTCGGGCCGTCCGGGGCTTGAGATGCATGTGCCCTTCAAAAGCGGCATGATCGGCAGCTTTGACAGCCAGCTCGCTTACGAATTTTTTCAGGGCTTTGTGAACCACGCGTTCGTCACCCTGCACATTGACAACCTGCGCGGCGACAACTCGCACCATCAGGCTGAAACGGTGTTCAAGGCCTTTGCACGCGCCCTGCGCATGGCGCTGGAGATTGACCCACGCGCCGCGAATGTGATTCCATCGACCAAAGGCTCTTTGTAATCGAAATTCAGCCGAAAACCTGCTAAAAAGTCTCAAAGAACCTGTTTTTAGGTATGTTTTAGGTCTATAGCCCAATAAATTCGGGCACTATAAGCTACTTATTTAATAGCAAGTAAATTCCTTAATGACTTCATTCAAAACCGCCGCTAGAACTGTTGCGGTCGTTGATTACGGCATGGGCAACCTGCGCTCCGTTGCGCAGGCGGTGCAGCATGTGGCCCAAGGCAGCGGGTTGGATGTGGTGGTGACGTCCAAAGCTGCAGACGTGATGGCGGCCGAGCGCATCGTGCTGCCGGGCCAGGGCGCCATAGCGGATTGCATGCGCGAGTTGGCTGCGTCAGGACTGCTTGATTCAGTGCTGCATGCGGCAGCCAACAAACCGCTATTTGGTGTCTGCGTGGGAATGCAAATGCTGCTCACCCATAGCGCCGAAGGCCGTCCCGGTGATGGTGGTGTGGGCACGCAGGGGCTGGGCTTGATTCCCGGCGACGTGCTGAAGTTTGACCTGGCTGGGCAACTACAGGCCGACGGTAGCCGCTACAAAGTACCGCAAATGGGCTGGAACCAGGTGAGCCAGGCTTTGCCGACCCACCCGATCTGGCAAGACGTGCCAGACAACGCGTATTTCTACTTTGTTCACAGTTTTTACGCCCGTCCGTCTGATGCGCGCAACACTGCAGGTACGGCAAACTATGGCCAGTGCTTTACAGCAGCGATTGCACGGGATAATATTTTCGCTACGCAATTCCACCCTGAAAAAAGCGCTGACCAAGGCTTGGCTTTGTACCGCAATTTTTTACGCTGGAATCCATAAACTTTTTTTGTACCGTTTGTAACCGCAACATGCTACTAATCCCCGCGATTGACCTGAAAGACGGTCACTGCGTACGCCTCAA
>JBBAPP010000174.1:0-3141 GCA_040400775.1 Polaromonas sp.
ACATCAACGACGATGGGGTTTGCTAGACAGAACAAAGGCGTTCGTACCCTGCCCTCGCGCAACCGTGGGGGCACCGGTCGGGCGCCTTTTTTGTTTTTTTGGTGTTAACTTTTTAACTTCCCAGGAGTATTTGAATGACTGCATTGCTCAAGCCATCCCTGACACGCCGCAACCTGTTGCAAGCTGCTGCCGTGGGTGCTGTCGGAATCAGTCCGGCTCTACGCGCGGTGGTCTATGCCCAAGGCTCAGACGCGCCAGAAAAGAAAGAGGTCAAGATTGGCTTTATCCCACTGACCGATTGCGCCAGCATTGTGATGGCTTCGGTGTTGGGCATTGACAAAAAATATGGTGTGACCATCGTGCCTAGCAAAGAAGCCAGCTGGGCCGGCGTACGTGACAAGCTGGTCAGTGGCGAGCTTGACTTTGCCCACTCGCTGTACGGCATGATTTACGCCGTTCACGCAGGTACGGCGGGCCCGAAAAAAGACATGGCCGTGTTAATGACCCTGAACCAAAACGGCCAGGCCATCACACTGAGCAAGAAACTGTCTGAAAAAGGTGCGGTGGACGGTCCGTCACTTGCCAAGCTGATGAACACCGACAAACGTGAATACACCTTTGCACAAACCTTTCCCACCGGCACGCACGCCATGTGGCTGTACTACTGGATGGCTGCCAACGGCATCCATCCGCTGAAAGATGCCAAAGTCATCACCGTGCCGCCGCCGCAAATGGTGGCCAACATGCGCGTCGGCAATATGGACGGCTACTGCGTGGGTGAACCGTGGAACCACCGCGCCATCATTGACGGCATTGGCGTGACCGCCATCACCACCCAAGACATCTGGAAAGACCATCCTGAAAAGGTGCTGGGCAGCACCGCCGAGTTCGTTAAAAAGAACCCGAACACTGCGCGCGCCGTAACAGCCGCCATCCTTGAGGCCGGCAAGTGGATTGACGCCGGCCTGAGCAACAAAACCAAAATGGCCGAAACGATTGCCGACAAGAGCTATGTCAACACCAGCGTTGATGCCATCAACCAGCGTATCTTGGGTCGCTACCAAAACGGCATGGGTAAAACCTGGGACGACCCGAACTTCATGAAGTTCTCAGGTGACGGCGCAGTCAACTTCCCGTACCTGTCTGATGGCATGTGGTTTTTGACACAGCACAAGCGTTGGGGGTTGATGAAGGAGCATGTGGACTACTTGGCCATGGCCAAGCAGGTCAACCAGATCGACATTTACAAGCAAGCCGCCAGCGCTGCAAAAATCAGCGTCCCCAAAGACATGCTGCGCAGCAGCAAGATGCTGGACGGCGTGGTCTGGGACGGCAAAGACCCGGCCAAGTACGCCGACAGCTTCAAGGTCAAAGCCTGAAGCTGTCAGCCGATTAAATTTAAATCCAGGTGCCCGCCATGGTCGCTGCTATTTTTCATGACGTCGATGCCCTAGACAGGGGTTCAGGCGCTACATATTCAGTAGCTGTTTGCGCCCATAAACAGGGCTTTACAGCCTCAAAATATATGCAAATTACAGAAAAACCAGAACCAGTGGCGGCTTTCAATCCGCCACGCGACTTGTCATTCCTGTGGCTGGGCATCATGCCGCCACTGCTGGGCTTTGGTTTGTTGGTCTTGCTGTGGATGGCGGTATCCATCACCAGCAAAGGCAGCATTCCATCGCCAAGTGCCACCTTTGCCCAGGCGGTGACGATCTTTAGCGATCCGTTTTACAGTAAGGGGCCGAATGACCAGGGCATCGGCTGGAATATCTACTCGTCACTGAAACGTGTCGCGCTAGGCTTTGGCCTGGCCGCCCTGGTCGGCATCCCGGTCGGTTTCATGATTGGCCGCTTCAGGTTTTTAAGCAGCATGTTCAACCCGCTCATCAGCTTGCTGCGCCCGGTGTCGCCGCTGGCATGGTTGCCGATCGGCTTGCTGGTCTTCAAAGGCGCCAACCCGGCGGCCATCTGGACTATTTTTATCTGCTCGATCTGGCCCATGATCATCAACACCGCCGTGGGCGTGCAGCGCGTGCCGCAAGACTACATGAATGTGGCCCGGGTGCTGAACCTGAGCGAGTGGAAGATCTTCACCAAAATTCTTTTCCCCGCTGTGTTGCCTTACATGCTAACCGGCGTCAGGCTTGCCGTTGGCACGGCATGGCTGGTGATTGTGGCGGCTGAAATGTTAACGGGTGGTGTGGGTATTGGTTTTTGGGTCTGGGACGAGTGGAACAACCTGAACGTCAAAAATATCATCATCGCGATTTTTGTGATTGGACTGGTTGGTTTGCTGCTGGAGTTTGTGCTCATCAAGCTGGCCAGCGCCTTTACGTTTGAAGAGGTCAAATCATGAGTTCACTGAGTACCAAATACATCGAAATTCAGAACGTTGAACAAACTTTTAAAACCAAACAAGGTCCGTTCTGCGCCCTGAAAAATATCAACCTGACAGTTGCCAAAGGCGAGTTTGTGGCGCTCATCGGCCACTCCGGCTGCGGCAAGTCCACCCTGCTGAACCTGATAGCCGGGTTGACCACACCGACGCAAGGCAGCTTGATTTGCGCCAACCGCGAAATTTCTGGCCCCGGGCCTGAACGTTCGGTGGTTTTTCAAAACCACTCGCTGCTGCCATGGTTGACATGTTTTGAGAACGTCTACCTCGCAGTAGAGCGCGTCTTCAGCGCCACTGAAAGCAAAGCCCAGCTCAAAGCACGCACCGATGCGGTTCTGGCGCTGGTCGGCCTGACCGCAGCAGCTCTAAAACGCCCCGGCGAGATTTCGGGTGGCATGAAGCAACGCGTCGGCATTGCACGGGCGCTGTCAATGGCGCCCAAGGTGTTGTTGCTGGACGAGCCCTTTGGTGCATTGGACGCGTTGACCCGCGCCAAGCTGCAAGACGAGCTGCTGGCGATTGTGCAAAAAACCCAAAGTACGGTGGTGATGGTGACGCACGACGTCGACGAAGCCGTGCTGCTGAGTGACCGCATCGTGATGATGACCAACGGCCCCAGCGCCAGGATTGGCGAAGTGTTGGCGATTGACCTGCCCCGCCCCCGCAACCGGGTGGCGTTGGCTGAAAGCAGCGCGTACCTGGGCTACCGCAAAGCGGTCATTGATTTTTTGTACACGCGCCAG
>JBBAPP010000174.1:3241-4997 GCA_040400775.1 Polaromonas sp.
TAGGTTGAAGCCACGCAGCAGATTAGCCGATAGCAGAAGCCGAGCCAGCCAGCTTGCGCAACTCAAACTTCTGTATCTTCCCAGTAGAAGTTTTAGGCAGCTCCCCAAACACCACCGCACGCGGCACCTTGAAAGCCGCGAGGTGCTTTTTGCAATGCGCAACGATGTCCTCGGGCTTGGTGGTCGCACCCGCCTTCAACTCCACAAACGCACACGGCGTTTCGCCCCAGCGCGCGTCGGGTTTGGCCACCACGGCAGCGGCCAGCACGTCGGGGTGGCGGTACAGCACGTCTTCTACTTCGATGGAGCTGATGTTTTCACCACCGGAGATGATGATGTCTTTGCTGCGGTCTTTGATCTTCATGTAGCCGTCGGGGTAGCACACCGCCAAGTCGCCTGAGTGAAACCAGCCGCCGGCGAAGGCTTCTGCGGTAGCCTTGGGGTTTTTCAAATAGCCTTTCATGGCGATGTTGCCTTTGAACATGATCTCGCCCATGGTTTCGCCGTCTTGCGGCACCGGCTGCAGGGTGGCGGCGTCCAGCACGCGCACGTCAGCCTCCAGGTGGTAGCGTACGCCCTGGCGAGCGTTCAGGCGGGCTCGCTCGCCAATCTCCAATGCGTCCCAGGCGTCGTGCTTGGCGCAGACGGTGGCAGGGCCATAGACCTCGGTCAGGCCATACACATGGGTCAAGTCAAAGCCCAGGGCCTCCATGCCTTCAATCATCGATGCAGGCGGGGCTGCGCCTGCCACCATGCACTTCACCCCTCTCGGTAAGCCCTGCTTGAGCGCTTCGGGCGCGTTGACCAGCATGCCGTGCACAATGGGCGCAGCGCAGTAATGCGTTACAGCGTGGACGCGAATCGCCTCAAAAATCTCGGGTGCAGCCACCTTGCGCAAACACACGTTCACACCCGCACGCGCCGCCACTGTCCATGGAAAGCACCAGCCGTTGCAATGAAACATCGGCAGCGTCCACAAGTACACCGGGTGCTTGGGCATGTCCCATTCCAGAATGTTTGAGACGGCATTGGCTGCCGCACCCCGATGGTGATACACCACACCCTTGGGGTTACCGGTAGTACCGCTGGTGTAGTTCAGCGCTATCGCATCCCATTCGTCGTCGGGCAATGTCCACGAATAGTTGGTATCGCCTGTAGCTAAAAAATCGTCGTAGTTGATGCTGCCAATGCGCTGGCTGTCGCCCGTGTACAGCACGTCTTCAGCCTGGATGACCAGCAGCGGCGCACTCGATCTGCGCAAGGCCAAGGCCTGGTGCATGGTGCCTGCAAATTCCGAGTCAACCATCACGACTTTGGCCTCGCCATGGTCCAGCATGAAGGCGATCGTTTCGGCATCCAGCCGGGTGTTCAGCGCATTCAGCACCGCCCCCGTCACGGGAATGCCAAAGTGCGCCTCGACCATTGGTGGCGTATTGGGCAGCATCACGGCTACCGTGTCACCTTTGCCAATGCCGTACTTTTCCAGCGCGCTGGCCAGCTGGCGGCAGCGGGTGAAGACCTCAAGCCAGGTACGGCGCAAGTTGCCATGCACCACGGCCAGCTTGTCGGGGTAGACCTCGGCGCTGCGTTCAATGAATGCTAGAGGCGATTGCGCTGCGTAGTTGGCTGGCGTTTTTAGCAGGTCGAGATCGAAAATATTGGACATTTTTGACTTTCTATTTAAAACTTACTTGCGGTCGAGATGCGATATTTCGACCACGACAGCGCGCGCTGCAAGCTGGGCAACCAAGGCTTG
>JBBAPP010000175.1:0-4966 GCA_040400775.1 Polaromonas sp.
CTTTCAGGCCAGCGGCTGCGTAGTCGCGAATGAATTTGGCGGCGCCGCCACCGGCAAAAAAGCAGGCTACGGCATCTGGCTTGAGCGCTGCGATTTCTGTCAGCAGCGCCTGGAATTCAACTTGCGGAAATGGCAAGCCAAGCTCTTTGATAATCGTACCGCCAGCAGCGGTGTAGCCTTCTTTGAAGCCTTCAAAAGCTTCGTCGCCGGCACCGTACTTCCAGGTGATCCAGACGGTTTTTTTATGACCCTTGTCGACCATGACTTTGCCTAGGGCGCGGGTCGGCTGCGAGTTGCTGAAGCTGGTACGAAACACGTTGGGCGCGCACAGGCTGCGGGTGGCGGCGTGCACGCCAGCGTTGGGGATCAAACTCAAGACACCGGTGTCACGCGCGACTTTTTGAATGCCCATCTGCACGCCCGAATGCACGGTGCCGACCAAAACGTCTACCTTGTCACGCTGCACCAGTTTGTTGGCGTTTTCAATGCCTTTGGAGGGGTCTGATTCGTCATCAACCTTGAAGTATTCAATCTCACGACCACCCAGCTTGCCGCCCTGTTCATTGATGGCCATACGAAAACCATTTTCAATCGCCACGCCGAGCTGGGCAAACGTGCCGGTGTAGGGCAGCATGAAACCAACCCGCACTTTGGCGGCTTGCGCCCGCACGATTTCAGGCAACAGCAAGCCTGTGGATGCAGCACCGACGATGGCGGCACTGCGGGTCAAAACGAGTCGGCGTGAGGTCATTTGAAACTCCTGGTTTGGGGGGAACAGCTTACTTGTTTGAACGGGTGACATGGTAAACGCGGAGCGGGGGGTTGTAGCTAGTGTAAAACCCGTGCTTTAAAGATGAATTGTTTAAACTTAAAGCAAATACAAGGTGTTTATTTGGTGCCGCAAGCTGTAGCTTTATTCGGCTTGACGCAATTTGAAGCGCTGAATCTTGCCAGTAGCTGTTTTCGGCAGTTCGCTCACAAACTCTATCCAGCGCGGGTATTTGTAGGGGGCCAGATACTGCTTGACATGCGCTTTGAGCTCGTCTGTGCCGGCGGTTTGGCCTGATTTGAAGACCACATAGGCCTTGGGCTTGACCAGCTCGTCGGCGTCCTGGACACCAATCACAGCAACTTCAAACACTGCTGGGTGCGTCATCAGACAGGCCTCGACCTCAAACGGCGAGACATAAATGCCGCCGACTTTCAGCATGTCGTCACTGCGGCCGCCGTAGGTGTAGTAGCCGTCAGCATCCAGCGTGTATTTGTCACCGCTCTTGGTCCAGTCGCCCGCAAAAGTGGCCTTGGTTTTGGCGCGGTTGTTCCAGTACATGATGGCTGAACTGGGGCCGCTGATGTGCAGCTCGCCAATCTCGCCTGCCGCGCAGTCCTTGCCGTCGTCGCCGACGATACGCAACTGGTAGCCCGGAACGGCCTGGCCAGTCGTGCCGTAACGCACTTCGCCTGGGCGGTTGCTTAAAAAGATGTGCAGCATTTCAGTCGAGCCAATACCGTCGAGAATTTCAACGCCGTAAGCAGCGGTAAATTTTTTGCCAATTTCTGCGGGCAAGGCCTCGCCCGCGCTGGTACACAGACGCAGCGCGACGTCAGACTTGGCAGGCCGGGCCGGGTCGGCCAGCAGGGCGGCGTAAAGCGTGGGCACACCGTAAAAAATAGTCGGTTTGAAGTCTTTGAGAATGATGAAAACATCCATCGGTGTGGGACGGGCAGGCAACAACACGGTCGTGGCGCCAACGGCCATGGGGAAGGTCAACGCATTGCCCAAGCCGTAAGCAAAAAATAGCTTGGCGGCTGAATACACCAGGTCTGAATGCCTGATGCCCAACACGCCGCGCCCATAGAGCTCGGCGGTTTGTATCAGGTGGCTGTGCAGATGCACCGTACCTTTGGGCGTGCCGGTTGAGCCACTGGAATAAAGCCAGAAGCAGGCATCGTCTGCGCAGGTATCTGAAACAATATGTGTCACATCGGATGCTAGGCTTTCAGTAGCTTCTTGCGCTTGAATCCATTGGGATAAAGGCTTAATGGATAGATTATTTTGGGAAAAATCAGCGATATTTGCCTCGCCAGCAACAAAAACCGTCTTCAGGCTGTCGATGTGGCTAAACAAGGGCTCAAAAGCGGGCAGTAATGCACCAGAGACCGCCAAGCCCTGCGCCCGCGAGTCTTGCAACATAAACTCAAAATCAGTCGTGGTCAGCAGCGTGTTAGCCGCTACTGGTACCACACCTGCCAAGATACAGCCAAGAAAAACCACCGGCCAGTCTGGCGTGTCCAGCATGGCGATCAGGAGGCGGCTTTCAGGCGCAAAGCCTTGGCCGCGCAAGGCGTTGGCAAACTGGTGCGATTGCCGAGTCAATTCGCCGTAGCTGAGCTTTTCACCGCTGATGGCGTTGATAAAAGCAGTTTTGTTGGGCCAGGCGGCGTTGCGCGACAGCAAGTCGTGCGCGGCGTTGTAGCGGCGCGGAACGTCAACCCGTGGGGGTTTGGCAGAGTGGTCGGCCCGGCTCAGTTGCATGTTGTCTCATCCATTGTTGACGCTTGCTGTTATTTTTAATGCTATTATTTTTATAGCTCATTTTACCCGAATCTATTGGGCTTAAAGCTTTTTATTAGCTGAAAATGGCCTTTAATAGTCGATTCAGACTTCTGCGGTGCTCTGCGAAGTGTTTTGCAATGCATCACTTAACCATTGTCTGCACCATACGCTAGCCTCTTCTTCCGGCATGGTGCCGGTGCTGGCATCGTGGCACCAGACTTCACCGATGCGCTGTGCGCCCAGGTCACCCAGGCGCGCATCAAATTTTTTACCGCCAAAACAAAAAGTTTGCAAATAAGTGCGGTCGCCTAGTGCGATCACACCATATTTGACGTGACCCAAAAACTGCGGTGTTGCGTCCATCGATTCATAGAGGGCGCGGGCGTTGTCCGGCACATCACCCTGACCATAGGTTGATGTGCAGATGAGATATATCGCATCTTTTGCTTTATCGGTACTGAAGACGCTGATGTCGAGCTTGTCCATCAGCTCAATCTCTATGTTGTTGACAAGATCAGCGCAATCCATTTGTATGGCCTGCGCTACATAGTCTGCGGTGCTGGTCATAGTGCCCACCAGAATTCTGAGCTTCATTTTTGGATCCTCAAAACAAGATTTACAAAAGATGCAATAAACTGCTTGACGCTGTCATGTTGTGAAGTATACTGCAATTCATGGCCGCAACCAAAGAATTAATAGAGCAAGACGCAAACGCTATCCTGGCTGAGTTGGGCGCTCGTGTCCGTGCCTGGCGTGCCCGGCGCGGCATGACGCGCAAAGCACTCGCCGCCGACTCGGGCTTGAGCGAGCGGTTTTTGGCCGATGTGGAGTCGGGCAAAGGCAATGTCTCAATCAATTCACTCGAAGCGACTGCACGCGCACTTAATATCACCGTGATTGACCTGCTGCAAGACGCACCGCGCCCGGCGCTGGCGCGTACCCAGGGATTGCTGGCGCGCCTCGATGATTCGCAGCTTGACCAGGCTTACGGCCTGCTTGGCAGCACGTTCGGTTTAAGTGATGCCCTAGGCCGCGAGCAACGGGTGGCGCTGATCGGTCTGCGCGGCGCTGGTAAGTCAACGCTGGGCGTGCAATTGGCAGCAGAGCGCGGCGTGCCATTTATTGAACTAGACCGCGAGATTGAACGCGAAGCCGGTACCAGCATGAATGAGATTTTGCTGTTGCACGGTCAGGCGGGTTATCGCCGTTACGAGAGGCGCGCGCTGCTGCGCATTGCGGAGGAGCAGCCAGATGGTGTTGTGATGACCACTGGCGGCAGCATTGTCAGTGAGCGTGAAACCTTTGACCTGCTGCAAAGCCGTTTTTATTGCGTCTGGCTCAAAGCCAGCCCTGAAGAACACATGGCCAGAGTAGTGGCCCAGGGCGATATGCGGCCGTTTGATACAAGCGGGGCCAACCATGAAGCGCTTGACGATTTACGCCGTATTTTGTCCAGCCGCGAAGCGCTTTACGCCAGGGCTGACGCGGTGGTTGATACCGCAGCCCGTAGCATGAAGCAAAGCATGACCGACTTGAAAAGAGCCGTGCCCCAAACAAACCAGATGGAGACAACATGAACGCCATGACAGAGCCACTTTTATTCAAACAAACCATTAGCGGGGTCGAACGTGAACTTGTCAGCTTTGCCACCCACCCGGCCAAGTACCAGCACTGGACCTTAAGCGTTGAAGGCGATGTGGCCAAGCTCAAGCTGGACATCAACGAAGACGGTGGCATCAAGCCCGGCTACAAGCTGAAGTTAAACAGCTACGACCTGGGCGTGGACATTGAACTGCACGACGCCATCAACCGCATTCGTTTTGAACACCCGGCTGTTAAGGTCGTGGTGTTTGAAAGCGGCAAAGAAAAAATCTGGTGCTCGGGTGCCAACATTTACATGCTCGGCCTGTCGACCCACGGCTGGAAAGTGAATTTTTGCAAGTTCACCAATGAGACGCGCAACGGGCTGGAGGATTCTTCCCGCCACGATGGCCTGAAAGCCATTGCCTCCGTTACGGGCGCTTGCGCCGGCGGCGGCTACGAGCTGGCGCTGGCTTGCGACCGCATCATCATGGTCGATGACCGCAGCTCTACCGTCAGCCTGCCTGAAGTGCCGCTGCTGGGCGTGCTGCCCGGTACCGGTGGCCTGACCCGCGTGACCGACAAACGCAAGGTACGGCGCGACCTGGCCGATATCTTCAGCCTCACCTCCGAAGGCGTGCGCGCTGACCGCGCCAAAGACTGGAAGCTGATTGACGCACATGCCAAGCCGCAAGCCTTTGGCCAGTTGCTTGCTACTGAAATCGAAGCGCTGAAAGCCCAATCATCGCGCGGTACTGCCTCCAAAGGAATCGAGTTAACGGCCTTGAAGCCGTTGATTGACGACGCTGGCTACCACTACAGCCTGGT
>JBBAPP010000176.1:0-4957 GCA_040400775.1 Polaromonas sp.
AGCATTGCAAAAACATTGGCAGCCGGGCCAACGCTGGGTTATGTGCGCACCCGTGAGGCGATTGATGCGGCGGCCACCAATACACTGGACGCGCAACTTGATATGGAGGCGCTGATGCAGCGTGAACTGGGCAGCAGCCAGGATTACGCCGAGGGTGTCAAAGCCTTCATCGCCAAGCGTCCACCGGTGTTTGTCGGTCAGTAAGCTTTTTAAGGCACGCCTATGCCAAGCCATACAACCCCCACAGACCTGCTCGACCCGATTGAAAAAGCCAGCCGGGACGAAATCACGGCGCTGCAAATCCAGCGCCTGAAAGCCACCTTGCATACGGTTTACCAAAACGTACCGCACTACCGTCAGGCGTTTGATGCAGCAGGCGTTCACCCCGGTGATTTCAAAACATTGGCTGACCTGGCCAAGTTCCCTTTCACCACCAAAAAAGACCTGCGTGCCAACTATCCGTTTGGCATGTTCGCCGTGCCGCAGTCGCAGGTCATGCGCATCCATGCCTCGTCTGGCACCACCGGCAAACCAACGGTGGTGGGCTACACCGCCCATGACATCAGCCATTGGGCCGACCTGGTGGCGCGGTCGATTCGCGCGGCGGGTGGGCGTGCCGGCGACATGGTGCATATTTCTTACGGCTACGGCTTGTTCACGGGCGGCTTGGGCGCGCACTACGGTGCAGAACGCTTGGGTTGCACCGTCATCCCGATGTCGGGCGGGCAAACTGAAAAACAGGTGCAACTGATTGAAGACTTCAAGCCGCGCATCATCATGGTCACGCCGTCATATATGCAGGTCATCATTGAAGAATATGCACGGCTGGGGCTTGATGTAAAAAAGTCTTCACTTGAAATAGGCATTTTTGGTGCTGAGCCTTGGACCAACGCCATGCGCCGCGACATTGAAGCCGCCGCCGATATGGACGCGGTGGATATTTACGGCCTGTCTGAAGTGATGGGCCCCGGCGTGGCCAGTGAATGCGTTGAGTCTAAAGACGGTCCGGTGATTTGGGAAGACCATTTTTACCCTGAAATCATCGACCCCGACACTGGCGAGCTGCTGGCTGATGGCGAAGAGGGCGAGTTGGTGTTCACGTCGCTCACCAAACAGGCTTTCCCGATCATTCGCTACCGTACCCGGGACTTGACGCGGCTTTTGCCACCTACGTCCCGCTCCTTCAGGCGCATGGGAAAAATTGTCGGCCGCTCTGACGACATGCTGATTATTCGGGGCGTGAACGTGTTTCCTACCCAGATTGAAGAACTTGTCTTGGGTCACCCGGAGCTGTCTGCGCTGTACCAGTTGGTCGTCACGCGTGAAGGCTTGCTGGACGACGTCGAGGTGCTGACCGAGCTGCAAAATGCATCGGCTAGTTTGCCTGCTGCGCAAATTTCGGCCATCAGCGCCGCCT
This sequence comes from Polaromonas sp., assembly GCA_040400775.1. Lineage (GTDB taxonomy): Bacteria > Pseudomonadota > Gammaproteobacteria > Burkholderiales > Burkholderiaceae_C > Polaromonas. The sequence continues at coordinate 1,418 of JBBAPP010000176.1, forward strand.
TGCAGTCGCGCATTAAAAGCCTGGTGGGCATCAGCGCCAAGGTGTCTGTGCGGGCGCCGGGCGCGATTGAGCGCACGCAAACGGGTAAATCACGCCGGGTGATTGATCAACGGAGCCTGACATGAATGCGCAAGAAATTGCAAACGCTGTTGGTGTCGGTATGATGGCCAAAGACAACGCCTCCTGCGGGCTGGGTATGCACCTGACCCACATCAGCCCAGGGGCGGCACATATCGACATGCTGGTCCGCCCTGACATGCTCAATGGCCACGCCACTTGCCATGGCGGCTTTATCACCACGCTGGCTGATTCGGCTTTTGGCTTTGCCTGCAACTCTTACAACCAGCTCACGGTTGCGGCGAGTTTGAGCGTGGACTTTGTCGCTCCCGCTTTTGTTGGCGATGTGCTCACAGCGCGTGCCAGTGAAGTGTCGTTAAGCGGCCGCACCGGGGTGTATGACGTGACGGTGTTCAACCAAAAGGCCGATTGCATTGCCGTGTTTCGTGGGCGTTCGCACCGCATCAAGGGTAAGCAGACTGTGGCCTTGGGTGACAATCAGGTGCATGCATAAATCAAACCCCCTTGTATTTGAATTCGACGCTGCGCTGAAAAGTGCGCTTAAAAACCTGTTTGAAGAAGATACCGTTTTTAACAAACTGCTGGGTTTAAAACTCAAAGTTTTGGCTGCCGATAAATTTTCAGCCAGTCTGGTGATGCGGCCAGACCTGATCGGCAACTTCGCTGAAGGCCGCCTGCACGGTGGCGTCATCAGCGCCGCGCTCGACACCACAGGTGGCATGGCCGTAACAGCCGCTTTGTGCGCCCGCTATTCACATGAGAACTTTGAGCAGCACGCGTTGCGCTTTTCAAAGCTGGCAACCGTCGACCTGCGTATTGACTACCTGCGCCCTGGCATCAGCACAGATTTCGAGGTACGCGCAGAAGTCGTACGCCTGGGCTCACGCATCGCCAACACCCGCATGGAGTTTGTCGCCAGTGATGGCAAGCTGTTGGCGACAGGCAACGGTGTTTATGTCATTGCCTGATTTTTTTCTATTTTCCGAGGCTTGCCGGCATCGTCAATTGCCACATAGGTCAGGCTGGCTTCGGTGACTTTCATGTAATTTTTCTGGCTGTGGTAGCGCTCGGCATAGACCTCGACTTGTACCGTGACTGATGTGTTGCCGATACGCGTTACCCCTGCAAAAAAACTCAAAATATCACCCACCCGCACGGGTTGTTTGAAAATAAACTGGTTCACCGCCACCGTCGCCATGCGGCCATTGACATAGCGGGCAGGCAGCACAGAGCCCGCCAAGTCCACCTGTGCCATCACCCAACCGCCAAAAATATCGCCATTGGCATTGCAGTCCGCTGGCATGGGAATGACTTTGAGCACCAGCTCTTTGTCCGTCGGTAGCGCCACTGTGGGTGCAGGCATGGGCGGCGTGGTGTGAGTACCTGAGTGATGGCTTGATTCTGTAAGCATAGGCACAATCTGCATTCAAATTAATAATTGTCTTGATTGTGACCTATGCGTTCTATGGCTCCCGGCGCTGATGCGTCCCAGGTTTTACCTGCATCCACAGCTGCTACAAAAGCGCCCGTCCGCTCAGACTGGGACACGCTCAAACGCCTGTTCCCCTACCTGTGGGACTACAAATGGCGCGTGCTGGCAGCACTCAGCTTCATGCTGGGTGCCAAACTTGGCAACGTCGGTGTTCCGCTGCTCTTGAAAAATCTGGTGGACACCATGAATATCAAGCCAGGTGATATGCAAGCCTTGCTGGTTGTCCCGGCGGCTTTGTTGTTGGGCTACGGCTTACTCAGGTTGTCTACATCGCTGTTTACGGAGCTTCGCGAACTGGTGTTTTCAAAAGCAACGGAAGGCGCGTCACGCAAAATTTCTTTGGAAGTCTTCAGGCACTTACACGCCCTCAGCCTGCGCTTTCATCTAGAGCGCCAAACCGGCGGTATGACACGCGACATTGAACGTGGCACACGCGGCGTGCACTCGCTTATTTCGTACTCGCTTTACAGCATCATCCCGACCCTGATCGAAGTCGCGTTGGTGTTGAGTATCTTGGCCATCAAATTCGACATGTGGTTTGCGTGGATCACGCTGACTGCCTTGGTCTGCTACATCACGTTTACCGTCACTGTGACGGAATGGCGTACCAAGTTCCGAAAAGAAATGAACGAGCTGGACTCGTCCGCCCACAGCCGGGCGATTGACTCACTGCTGAATTACGAGACCGTCAAATACTTCAACAACGAAAATTTTGAAGCCAAGCGCTACGACGAGAACCTGGAGCGCTACCGCAAAGCCGCCATCAAAAGCCAAACAACCTTGAGCTTGCTCAACACTGGCCAGCAGCTCATCATTGCCATTGGTTTGGTGGCCATGCTGTGGCGTGCGACGCAGGGCGTGGTCGATGGGCGCATGACGCTGGGCGATTTAGTGATGGTCAACGCCTTCATGATTCAGCTCTACATACCGCTGGGCTTTTTAGGCGTGATTTACCGTGAAATCAAACAAAGCCTGACCGACCTCGACAAGATGTTCACGCTGATGGAAAAAGAGCGTGAAATTGCCGACGTACCCGGTGCCAAGTCGCTTGTCTTTCTCCCTCTCCTCCCGGGAGAGCGCAGGGCTGAGGGCATCCCCGTATCCGAATGCTCCCCCGCATTCGATTCCAGCGTCAAATTCCAAAATGTCAGCTTCGCCTACGACCCAGCTCGCCCCATCCTGAAAGATGTCAGTTTTGAAATCCCATCCGGCAAAACCGTCGCTGTCGTTGGCGCATCCGGCGCCGGCAAATCAACCTTGGCAAGGCTATTGTTCCGCTTTTACGATGTTCAACAAGGCCATATCACCATCGCCGGGCAAAACATCAAACACGTCACCCAGGCCAGCGTGAGGCGCGCCATCGGTATCGTGCCGCAAGACACGGTGCTGTTCAACGACACAGTGGAATACAACATTGCTTATGGCCAGGCTGGCGCCAGCCGTGAACAGGTCGAAGAGGCTGCCAAGTCAGCCCGCATTCACGACTTTATTACCAGCACGCCACTGGGCTACCACACCATGGTTGGCGAGCGCGGCTTAAAGCTGTCAGGTGGTGAAAAGCAGCGCGTCGCGATTGCCCGCACGCTGCTGAAAAACCCACCGGTTGTGATTTTTGATGAAGCCACCTCGGCACTCGACTCCGCCAACGAGCGTGCGATTCAAGCCGAGTTACGAGAAGCCGCCCAAAATAAAACCACGCTGGTCATCGCCCACCGCTTGTCGACCGTGATTGATGCACACGAGATCTTGGTGATGGACGATGGCTGCATTGTTGAGCGCGGCACGCATGCCGAGCTGCTTGAGCGGGGTCAAAAATACGCCAGGATGTGGAACTTGCAGCAGACTGCGGAGTGATGGCAGCTATTTTTAGTGCTTTTTATGCCTGTAGACCCATAAATTCGAGATTAAGCAGCTTCTTAATCAACCGAGATTGTCCATTGGCGTTAGATCGGTTCGGGCTGAGCCCTTCG
>JBBAPP010000177.1:0-4946 GCA_040400775.1 Polaromonas sp.
GCCAGGAGCAGCTGCCTGGGCGACGCTGTTCAGCGTGGTGACGCCTGTTTTTTCAGTAAAGGTACTGGCGTTGGCGGCCACACGCTCAACGCCTGCTGCGGCTATTTTGACCAGCTGGCTGACAACCAGTTGAGCGTTTTTGGTGGTTTGTGTCAAACCCTTGGTGTAGTACACACTGAAGGCCAGTTGAGCAGCTGCGGCGTTTGTGGCCACTTCAGTGGTCAGTTGTGAGCGCGACTCTTTGAGCGCTGTGTTCCAGCGCTGTTCCAGCACGCTGACAACACGCTCACCGCTTGCCTGGTAGGCATTAATCACGTTCTGGGCGGTGTTGCCATAGGACGCAATCATGTCGGTCGCAGCAGTGGTAAGGTTCTTGGTGGTCATGGTTCATCCTTGGGTGAGTTAAGAGATACCCCAAGAATACGCGTTTACCCTAGGTAGTGTGACCTAATGGGCTAGAGCGAGCGCTCCAACGGATGCCAAGCGGTGCAGCGGGCTGCTTGTCCATAAAGGCCAATCAGTGGCCTAAAATTTTGGATAAAAAGTCTTTGCTACGATCGGTCTTGGGGTGGTTGAAGAAATCTTCAGGGTTGTTTTCTTCCACAATTTGGCCCTGATCCATGAAGATCACCCGGTTAGCCACAGCTCTGGCAAAACCCATTTCATGCGTGACGCACAGCATGGTCATACCGCCGTCGGCCAAGCCAATCATGACGTCAAGCACTTCTTTGATCATCTCGGGGTCAAGTGCTGAGGTTGGCTCGTCAAACAACATGATTTTGGGGGTCAGGCAGAGCGCCCGCGCAATCGCCACGCGCTGCTGCTGACCACCCGAAAGTTGCAGCGGATATTTTTGCGCCTGCTCCGCAATACGTACGCGTTCAAGTTGCTGCATGGCGCGTTCAACCGCCTCTTTTTTGGGCATGCCGGCCACCCAGGTCGGTGACAGCGTGAGGTTTTCCAAAACCGTGAGGTGCGGGAACAGGTTGAACTGCTGAAACACCATCCCAACCTGCCGCCGTACGGAATCGACCACTTTGATGTCGTCGCCGACCACAGAACCGGCAACCGTCAGCCTACCTTCCTGGTAGGTTTCCAGCGCGTTGATGCAGCGGATCAGCGTAGACTTCCCCGAGCCTGATGGCCCACATATAACCATGCGCTCACCCTGTGCCACCTGCAGATCAATATCGCGGAGCACATGAAAATTGTTGCCATACCACTTGTTGACTTTGTCGAAGCTGATGATGGAGTCGCTCATTGGTTTGTCCTTGGGCTGCACGGTGTGTCTTTTATGTTGCTGGTGAGGTCGTCCTGATACCTGGGCAGGTACTGTCTAACGGCCCTTGCCTACAGCCAGGCGCTTTTCAATCCACAGGCTGTAGCGCGACATTGAAAAGCAGCAGACGAAATAAATCGCGGTAATAAAGAGGTAGGCCTCAATTTTAAAAGGCCGCCAGTTCGGGTCAGACCCCACCGCGAGGCTTAGCGCACCAGTCAGCTCATAGAGCGAGACAATCGTCACCAGAGAGGTGTCTTTGAACAGCGAAATAAAGTTATTCATGATGCTCGGTACCACGCTGCCAAGTGCTTGTGGCAACACGATCTTGATCTGGGTTTGCCAGTAGCCCAGGCCCAGGCTGGCAGCCGCCTCGGTCTGTCCCTTGGACAGCGACTGCAGGCCGCCCCGAATGATCTCTGCCATGTAGGCCGCCGCAAACAGTGTGATGCCGACCACCACACGTACCAAAACGTCTGGCGACTTGCCCATCGGCATGAACAGCGGGAACATGAATGAGGCCATGAACAGCACTGAGATCAGCGGAACGCCGCGTACCAGCTCAACATAGACCACGCAGACGCTTTTGATGGCTGGCATGTTGGAGTGCCGTCCGAGCGCCACGACCACGGCAATCGGGAAGGCCAGGGTCATGGAGATCACCGTCAGCATGATGGTCAGTGGCAGGCCGCCCCACTGGTCGGTGCTGACCTTACTCAAACCCAGTGCGCCGCCGCTCATCAGCGTAAAAAAAGCCGTTAACACCACCACCCACAGCAGTGGCAGCCAGACCTTCCAGAAATAGCGGCTGCAGCTGGCAACCACCAGGCCCAGCAGCAGCAGCATGGCCAGTTCGGCGCGCCAATGCTCAGCCTGCGGGTAACGCCCCATCAGCATCAGGCGGGCCTTTTCATTAACAACGCCCCAGCAGGCGCCAACACCACGCGCTGCCTGGCACAAGTCCGCGTCGGTGGCAGTGACAGCGTTGACAACGCCCCAGCGCAGTACGTTGACCGCAGCCCACGCCAGTAAGCTGAGGATCAGCACGGACAACACGGCGTTGGGCAGGCTAGAAAACAGGTTGGCTTTCAGCCAGGGGACAAGCCCTCGGGTATTGACTGGGGCGGGGCGTACGGGCTTGGAGATAAATATTTCAGTCATGACCTGGCCTTACCTTACCTTTCCTTGATCGCCGCACGGGCATTGAACCAGTTCATGAAGCCAGACGTCAGCAGGGACGTGGTCAGGTAAATCGCCATAATGATCACGATGCATTCAACTGCTCGGCCGGTCTGGTTGAGCGATGTGTTGGCAATCGACACCACGTCGGGGTAGCCCACCGCCACCGCCAGCGACGAGTTTTTGGTCAGGTTCAAAAACTGGTTGGTCATAGGCGGAATAATGACGCGCAGCGCCTGCGGCAAGACCACCAGTCGCATCGACAGGCCCTGGGGCAAGCCCAAAGAGGCACTGGCTTCATGCTGCCCCAAAGACACCGAAGCAATGCCGCCGCGCACCACTTCAGCGACAAACGCTGAGGTGTACAGCACCAGGCCGAGCAGCACCGCCATGTATTCGGGTGACAGTGCGCCGCCACCTTCAACCTGGGTTTCGGTTAATTGCGGCATGTTCCACGCCATCGGAGCGCCGCCAGCCAGCCAGCCTGTCAGTATTCCCGCGACGACCAGCGCCACAGCCACCCACAGCACAGACTTGTGGCGGCCGGTCTTTTCAAAGCTTTTGCGCGCTATGGCAGCGTAGAAAAATGCAGCAGCAGCGCCAGCCACGGCACCCGCCACGGCCAGCGTGTGCCCCAACTGCCAGACCAGCGATGGAAAAGACACGCCGTTTTTACTCACGTACAGCCAGCTACCAAGGTGCAGCGCCGCATCGATCTGGGGCAGGTATTCGGTGAACAGCAAATACCACATCAGCAGTTGCAGCAAAACCGGAATATTGCGAAAGCACTCCACATAGCTGTAGCAAATGCCGCGCAGCAACGCATTGCGTGAAAAACGCCCAATCCCCAGCAGCGTTCCTAAAATAGTGGTCAGCACTACCCCGACGACCGCAACCCGCAGCGTGTTGACGGTGCCCGCCAGAAATGCGCGCCAGTACGGCTGAATCGACTCAAAGCCAATCCATTCCTCGCCGATGTCAAATCCGGCCGGCTGCGTCAGGAAGTCAAAACCGCTTTGAATCCCTCGCGCCTTCATATTGCCCAGGGTGTTGCTGACCAGCAGCCACACAACGAAGCTAATCAGGCCTAGCACCAGCAGTTGGTAAACCATGCCGCGCGCCTGTTGGCTGCGCCATGAAAAAGCGCTTCGTCTGGGCGGTGGCGCTTCTCGTGGGGGTATCAGGTCGTGTTTGCTGGGTTGGTCAGGCATGGGGCGCTATCTTGGGCGAGGCAATCTTGGTAGCAATCCGCAAAACCAAGCAGGCTGAAATTGAAAACGAGCCGCATCGTACGCCAGGTGCACTGATGGGCCCGTTGATGCAATGGCTTGAACCGGGTACTCGCATGCAGTTCCCGGAGCAGGATCAGCAGCGCAATCTAAACTGATGTGCGCCACAACTGATCCGCCGGGTTAACGCAACGGGAAAGCGTACATCTGGCCGCCCTTGTTCCACAGGTTGTTTTGCCCACGAGGCAATGCCAGGGCTGTTTTTGGGCCGACATTGCGCTCAAAAATCTCACCATAGTTGCCAACCGCTTTGATGGATTTGACCAGCCAGTCTTTTTCAAGGCCAAGCAGCTTGCCAGTGTCTTCCGTGCTGCCTGTCAGGCGGCCAATGACCGGGTCTTTACTGTCTTTGGCCATGCTGTCCACATTGGCCTGTGTGACGCCATACTCTTCAGCTTCAATCAGGCCGTACACCACCCATTTGGTGATGGCAAACCACTCGTCATCACCCCGGCGCACCATGGGGCCCAACGGCTCTTTGGAAATCAGCTCGGGCAGGATTAAATGCTCTGCCGGGTTTTTGGCTTCCTTGTTGCGTACAGAAGCCAGTCCCGATGCGTCGGTGGTGTAAGCCTGGCAGCGGCCAGAAAAATAGGCAGCGTTAACGGCTTCCTGCTTTTCAAACACGACAGGTTTCATGCCGAGATTGTTGGCGCGGCTGAAGTCGGTCAGGTTTTTCTCGGTGGTGGTGCCGGACTGCACGCAAACTGTAGCGCCCTTGAGCTGTTTGGCGCTTTTGATTTTGCTTTTCACAGGAACCATGAAACCCTGGCCGTCATAGTACGTGACGGCGGTCATGTGCAGGCCAAGTGAGGCGTCACGTGTCAGCGAGAAAGTGGTGTTACGCGCCAGAATGTCGACTTCGCCAGACTGCAACGCCGTGAAGCGCTGCTGTGCGTTGAGGGGAACCCACTTGATTTTGCTGGCATCACCCAGAACGGCAGCGGCAATCGCCTTGCAGGTGTCAACGTCCAGACCAGTCCAGGCGCCGTTGCTGTCAGCGCCAGAAAAACCGGCCAGACCAACGTTGACCCCGCACACCACCTGGCCGCGTGCCTTGATGGCATCGAGTGTTTTACCAGCCTGCGCAGGCACAGCCATCACGGCCAAGCTGGCGGCCAGAGCGGACAATAAGCCGAGTTTTTTAAATTGTTTCAACATGGTTTCTCCAAAAGAACAAAAGAACAAAAGAACAAAAG
>JBBAPP010000178.1:0-3383 GCA_040400775.1 Polaromonas sp.
CCAGCGGCGTTTTTGCACAAGCCACCGACACCTTGGCTAAAGTTAAGGCCTCAGGCGTGATCACCATGGGCGTGCGTGACTCGTCTGGCGCTTTGTCTTACACCTTGGGTGATGGCAAGTACACCGGTTTTCATATTGAGGTTTGCAACAAAATTATTGCTAACGTCGAAAAAGCTGCTGGCCGCAAGCTGGAAGTGAAATTCCAGGCCGTTACATCGCAAAACCGTATCCCGCTGGTTCAAAACGGTACGGTTGATATTGAGTGCGGCTCGACCACCAATAACGCTATCCGTCAAAAAGACGTCGCCTTTTTGCCCACCACCTTCGTTGAAGAAGTGCGTTTTGCTGTCAAGTCAAACTCAAACATCACCGCTATTGCCCAGTTGAATGGCAAAAACGTGGCGACCACCACAGGCACGACGTCAGTGCAAACTCTGCGTAAAAACGAACGCAGCACTGGCGTTGATTTCAAAGAGATTTTCGGCAAAGACCATTCCGACAGTTTCTTGTTGCTGGAGACTGGCCGCGCGGACGCCTTTGTGATGGACGGCGCTATTTTGGCGGGCAATATTGCCATTGCAAAAAATCCTGGTGATTTCAAAATCGTGGGTGAAGTGTTGAGCGTGGAACCGATCGCCATCATGATCCGTAAGGATGACACCGCATTTAAGAAAATCGGCGATGACACCGTCAAAGAAATGATGAAGTCTGGCGAAATTGCCAAGTTGTGGGACAAGTGGTTCTTGCAGCCTATCCCGCCGAAAAATACCCGCGTAGGCTATGCCGCCAGCGAGAGCACCAAAGCCGCATGGAACGCACCAAACGACAAGCCCATGGAAGACTACGCAAAAAAATAGTTTAACGTTTAGCGCCTGCTAACGTGCAAACCCCGCTTGACCAAAATCAGCGGGGTTTGTTGTTTCAAGCTTGGTGATTCGAATTTAATTTTTACCTAAAACAGCCTGCTGGAGTTTTCATGAGTTGGGATTGGCAAGTATTTTTAAACGATGACGGAAGCGGCCGTACCTACCTGCAATGGATGTTTGATGCCTGGGGCTGGACGTTGTCGGTTGCGGGCGCCTCGTGGGTGGTGGCCATGCTGGTCGGTGCATTAGTCGGCACGCTGCGCACGCTCCCCAACAGCCCATGGCTGGTCAAGCTGGCCAATGCCTGGGTCGAGCTGTTTCGCAACATTCCCCTGCTGGTGCAGATTTTCATCTGGTACTTTGTGGTGCCTAAAGTCATCCCGCCCATGAAGGAGCTCCCGAGTTTTATTTTGGTCGTCTTTGCGCTTGGCTTTTTTACCTCGGCACGCATTGCAGAGCAATTTCGCGCAGGCATTCAGGCCTTGCCGCGTGGCCAGAGCTATGCCGGCATGGCGATGGGTTTTACCATCACGCAAACCTACCGCTATGTGATTTTGCCGATGGCTTTTCGCATCATCATTCCGCCGCTTACCAGCGAGTCGATGAACTTACTGAAGAATTCGTCAGTTGCTTTTGCGGTGTCAATTGCAGAGCTGACGATGTTTGCCATGCAAGCACAAGAAGAAACCTCACGCGGGATTGAAATTTACCTGGCCGTGACGTTGGTGTACGCGGTTTCCGCTTTTGCAGTGAACCGAGTGTGCGCTTTTGTCGAAAAGAGGGTTCAAATCCCTGGCACGGTGATAGCCGGCGCAACAGGCGGGGGGCACTGACATGTTTGGACTAGACCTGTCATTTTTAAGTTGGGACATCATCTCCAAGTTCGTGATCCAAGGCTTCTGGTTCAGCGTCCAGCTGACCATCATTGCCACCATTGGCGGCGTTATTCTGGGCACCATCCTGGCACTGATGCGTTTGTCGGGAAAAAAATGGCTGGCCTCGCCGGCCACGGTTTACGTCAACGGCATGCGATCTGTGCCGCTGGTGATGGTGATTTTGTGGTTTTTTCTGCTGGTACCCGCTGGCTTTTACGCCCTGATTCCGGGCGGCACCAACAACCGCGCTGAAATCTCGGCCATCATCACTTTTGTAGCTTTTGAGGCGGCGTATTTCAGCGAGATCATGCGTGCCGGTATCCAGTCGATCTCTAGCGGGCAAGTCAATGCCGGGCGGGCGCTGGGCATGACCTACGCGCAAAACATGAAACTGATTGTGTTGCCGCAGGCGTTTCGCAACATGGTGCCGATTTTGCTCACCCAAACCATCATTTTGTTTCAAGACACCTCGCTGGTTTATGCGATTGGCGCCTACGACTTGCTGAAGGGCTTTACCACCGCAGGTAAAATTTACGGACGTACGGAAGAAGCCTATTTGCTGGCCGCCGTGGTGTATTTTGTGATGTGTTTTGGCTTGTCTTACCTGGTCAAACGCTTGCAGGTCAAAATTGCAATTATTCGCTAATCTTGTTTGCCAGAGCAAATATCAAACGCGCGCCCCTTGGAGAAGCAGATGGCCATGATTGAAATGAAACAAGTATCTAAGTGGTACGGAACGGTACAAGTATTGAACGACTGCACCACCCGCATCAACAAGGGCGAAGTGGTGGTGGTGTGCGGGCCGTCGGGCTCTGGCAAATCCACCCTGATTAAAACCATCAACGCGCTGGAGCCGTTTCAAAAAGGCCAGATTTTTGTCGATGGCCAGGCCGTGCATGACCCGAAGACCGACTTGCCCAAACTGCGCAGCCGGGTCGGCATGGTGTTTCAGAACTTTGAACTCTTTCCGCATCTGAGCGTGACTGAAAACCTGACCCTCGCCCAAATCAAGGTGCTAGGCCGCAAGCCTGACGAAGCCAAAGCACACGGCCTCAAATACCTTGACCGCGTGGGTTTGATGCTGCACAAAGACAAGTTTCCGGGTCAGCTTTCAGGCGGCCAGCAGCAGCGTGTGGCGATTGCCCGTGCCCTGAGCATGGACCCCATTGCCATGCTGTTTGACGAACCGACTTCAGCCCTTGACCCTGAAATGGTCGGCGAGGTGCTCGACTGCATGATGGACCTGGCCAAAGAAGGCATGACCATGCTGGTGGTGACGCACGAGATGGGCTTTGCCAAAAAAGTCGGCAGCCGCGTGATTTTTATGGACGTGGGCGGCAAGATTCTCGAAGACTGCTCAACCGACGAGTTCTTCATGCACCCCGAAAATCGTCAGGCTCGGACCAAAGATTTTTTGAACAAAATTCTGGCGCATTGATTGATGTTGTCATTCCGGACTTGATCCGGGATCCACGCACCCGAATTGTTTGTCCTCGGCTCGCTCATGGATTGCGGGTCTTGCCCGCAATGACACGAAACGCAAAAAAGCCAGCACGCTGCGGGCTTTTTTACGCACCTGCGAACGCTCCAACCGAATGCGACAATTTAACCCATGACGTCTCAACCTACCCCCTTGACTATC
>JBBAPP010000178.1:3483-4866 GCA_040400775.1 Polaromonas sp.
GGTTTTAATTGGAATCTGACCCCTATTACCCTACCTATTGCCCTAAAAAGCGCGCCGTCAGCCCAAGGCCTGCGTCAGAATTTGGTTGAAATTCAACCATTACGTGGTTGAATTTCAACCACTATAATAGCGCCATGCATCCCCGACACATTGCCTCCCTGCTTGCTGACGCCCTGTCCGACACCCCCGTCGTGTTGATCAATGGTGCCCGTCAAAGCGGCAAGAGCACGCTGGTGCAGATGCTGACAACTCCGGCCGAAACACCGCGCCGGTACCTGACGCTGGACGACGCGGCCGTGCTCAATGCGGCCAAGTCTGATCCAGCCGGTTTCATCAATGGCCTGCAGGGCGCGGTAACGCTGGACGAAGTGCAACGCGCGCCCGAGCTCTTTCTGGCCATCAAGGCGGCGGTGGACCGGCAGCGTACGCCGGGGCAGTTTTTGCTCACCGGCTCGGCCGACGTGCTGCTGCTGCCGGGCATTGCGGATTCACTGGCCGGGCGCATGGAGGTGTTGTCCTTGTGGCCGCTTTCCAGCGCCGAGCTGGCAGACCGCCCTGCTCTGAACCGCTCCGATGCCCTGTTTCAAGGCGATTGGTCCAAGTTGACCGTGCCGCCGTGCGAACGCGACGAGCTGATTGCCCGATTGCTGGCCGGTGGTTTTCCTGATGCCGTAGCGCGCACCAGCCAGCGCCGGCGTGAAGCCTGGTTTGACGCCTATATTCAGGCCGTTTTACAGCGCGACGTGCGTGACTTGGCCAACATCGAGCAATTGACGGCCATCCCCAACTTGCTGCATCTGCTGGCCACGCGCAGCGCTACCTTGCTCAACTTCGCTGAACTGTCGCGTACCGCCGCCATTGCGCAAAGCACGCTCAAGCGCTATTTCGCCCTGCTGGAAATGCTGTTTCTGGTGGTGCGTGTGCCCTCTTGGGAGCGCAACCCCGGCAAGCGTCTGGTGAAAGCGCCCAAGGTATTTCTGCCCGACAGTGGCCTGCTCAACCACCTCATGGCGGTCACGCCCGAGAGTCTCAGCGCCAAGCCCGGCTTGCCTGGACGCGTGATTGAAACCTTTGTGCTGTCCGAGTTGCTCAAGCATGTGGCGTTTTCCGGACTGCGCCTGACACTCTGGCACTACCGCACGCAAACCAATATCGAGGTTGATTTCATCCTGGAGAACCGCCTGGGCCAGATCACCGGCATTGAAGTCAAAGCCAGCGCCACGGTGGACGGCAAAGACTTCAAGGGACTGCGCCATTTGCAGGAGACCGAGCCGGGCATCTTCCAGCGCGGCATCGTGCTCTACGCCGGGCGCGAGGTAGTACCGTTCGGCGAGAAGCTGTGGGCGGTGCCGCTGTCGGTGTGGTGGGCGGGTGCGCGGTAGG
>JBBAPP010000179.1:0-4865 GCA_040400775.1 Polaromonas sp.
TGGCGGAGAGGGTGGGATTCGAACCCACGGTAACTTGCGCTACGCCTGATTTCGAGTCAGGTACATTCGGCCACTCTGCCACCTCTCCGGGATACCAATTCTATCAGGGTGAAAGTGTCTTCAGGCCGCCCATGTAGGGCTGTAAGACAGGCGGCACCCTAACGCTGCCGTCTTCAGATTGATAATTTTCAAGCACAGCAACCAGCGTGCGCCCGACCGCCAGGCCGGAGCCATTGAGCGTGTGGACAAACTCATTTTTACCCTGCGCGTTTTTAAACCGGGCCTGCAAACGGCGCGCCTGAAAGGCTTCGCAGTTGGACACTGAACTGATCTCGCGGTAGGTTTTTTGCGCGGGCAGCCAGACCTCCAGGTCATAGGTTTTGGTGGCGCCAAAGCCCATGTCGCCGGTGCACAGCAGCATGACGCGGTAAGGCAGGCCGAGCTTTTGCAAAATCGCCTCGGCATGGCCCGTCATGGCCTCCAGCGCATCGTAGCTTTTGTCGGGGTGCACGATTTGTACCATCTCGACTTTGTCAAACTGGTGCTGGCGAATCATGCCGCGCGTGTCGCGGCCGTAGCTGCCGGCTTCTGACCTGAAGCATGGCGTGTGGGCGGTAAATTTCAGCGGCAAGTCGGCCTCAGGCGTGATGACGTCGCGCACGAAATTGGTCAGCGGCACCTCGGAGGTGGGGATTAAATACAGCGCGGCATTCTCGGCAGCACCCTCTTGTCCGCCCTTTTTGGCTGCAAACAAATCTTCTTCAAACTTGGGCAATTGCCCGGTGCCGCGCAATGAATCCGCGTTGACGATGTACGGCACATAGCACTCGGTGTAGCCGTGCTCCTGCGTTTGCACGTCGAGCATGAAGGCGGCCAAAGCCCGATGCAAGCGCGCCAGGCCGCCCTGCATGACGGTAAAGCGTGAGCCGGTGAGCTTGGTGCCCAGCTCAAAGTCCAGCCCCAGCGGCTGGCCAATGTCGACGTGGTCTTTGACCTCGAAGTCGTAGGTTTTGGGTGTGCCCCAGCTTCGCACCATGACATTGCCGTCTTCACCCTTGCCCAGCGGCACGCTGTCGTGCGGTAGATTGGGTACGGCCAGCAGCAGCGCTTGCAACTCCAATTGAATCTGGTCCAGCCGGGTGCTGGACGCTTCAAGCTCGGTTTTATAACTGCTGACCTGGGCCATCACGGCAGCGCTGTCTTCGCCCTTGGCTTTGAGCTGGCCGATTTGTTTGGACAGCGTGTTGCGCAGGTTTTGCAATTCTTCTGTTCGGCCTTGAATGGTTTTGCGTTCTTGTTCGAGCACGGTAAATCCATCCACGTTTAAAAAAGCCTGGGGCGACTTGCGGGTCTCCAACCGGGCGATGGCGGTAGGCAGGTCTTTGCGTAAAAGTGTGATGTCGAGCATAAAAAATGGCGTAAATCTGGTAAAAATGACGTTTTCAGGTATGAAAGTAGCATTTAGCCCAATGAATTCGGGCGCTATTAGCTATTTATTTAATAGTAACTGGCTGACTGTTAACCCAGCTGATGCAGCGTGCTTTGCCCGGCGCTGGCCTCACCTTGCGCATCCAGCTTCAAGCCCTTGGGCAGCGGGAACTTGATGGTCTCTTCAATCCCGTCCATTTTGCGGATAGACACCGCGCCCAGCGCCTTGATGCGGTCAATGACTTGTTTGACGAGCACCTCAGGGGCAGAGGCTCCTGCAGTCAAACCCACTGTCGCCATGCCAGTAAACCAACTTTCTTGCAGCTCGCTGGCGTCATCGACCATGTAAGCTTCGGTCCCCAGCTTGGCGGCCAGTTCACGCAAACGGTTGCTGTTCGAGCTGGTCGGGCTGCCCACCACAATCACAATATCAACTTGCGAACTCAAGACTTTCACCGCGTCTTGCCGGTTTTGTGTGGCATAGCAAATGTCTTGCATTTTGGGGCTGCGCACCATGGGGAAACGCGCTTTAACGGCGGCCGTGATCTCAGCGGCATCGTCTACGCTCAATGTTGTTTGCGTGACAACCGCCAACAGCGTCGTTTGCCGTGGTGCAATGCGGCCCACGTCTTCAACGTCTTCTACCAAATGAATGCCGCTGTCGAGCTGGCCCATCGTGCCTTCAACTTCTGGGTGGCCTCGGTGGCCAATCATGATGAACTCGTAGCCCTCTTTGTGCAGCTTGGCAACTTCTACGTGTACCTTGGTCACCAGCGGGCAGGTGGCGTCAAAAATCTGAAAACCACGCTGCTCGGCCTCTAGCTGAATCGCCTTGCTGACGCCGTGCGCGCTGAAGACCAGCGTGGCACCGGGCGGCACGTCGGCCAGCTCTTCAATAAAAATCGCGCCTTTTTGCTTCAGGTCATTGACCACATAGGTGTTGTGAACAATCTCATGGCGCACGTAAATTGGTGCGCCAAATTTGGCCAGTGCGCGTTCAACGATTTCAATCGCGCGGTCAACACCGGCGCAAAAGCCTCTTGGTTCTGCGAGGAGGATTTCTTGTGGAAGCGTTTTTATTTCAGTCATATTATTCCGCCGACAGGCCGCCCTTATGCCGAATAGCCCCCTTGGGGGGCAGAGAAATACGCAAAGCGACGAACGTGGGGGTCATAGAACTCCAATAACCTTGACTTCAAAAGTCACGGGCTGCCCGGCCAGCGGATGGTTAAAGTCAAATTGCACCGCATCGCCCACGCTTTTAACCTGCACCACACTGCCCGCGTACTGCCCTGCCCCATCCGGCGTAGGGAACTGCACCACGTCACCGACTTTGTAGGCCTCATCCGCATTGCCCAGCTCATTGAGCAGCTTGCGCGCCACCCATTGCGTTAAATCAGCATTGCGCTCGCCAAAGGCCGCGCCAGCGGGCAGCGCAAAGCTGGTGTGCGTACCTTCAGTCAAACCCAGCAGGTACTGCTCAATCGCGGGAGACAACTGACCGGTGCCTAGGCTTAGCGTGGCCGGTTTACCGCCAAAGGTGTTGATGATGTCCGCCCCATCAGGGCCGGCCATGCGGTAGTGCAGGGTCAGGAAAGAACCGGCTTCAATGATAGGGATGGCGATGGATTCAAGAGCTGACATAAAACTTTTTCTAACAAGCCCGAAAGCTAAGGAGATGTTTGTAAACTGCCTGTATTGTAGAAAGTTAGCGATTCCCGCTTAAACGCCCAGCCCATGCTCCTTAAAGACCTGCCTGAAGATGCCCGCCCGCGTGAAAAACTGCTCGCCCGCGGCCCTGGTGCGCTCAGTGATGCCGAGCTGCTGGCGTTGCTGCTGCGCACCGGCTTGCCCGGTAAAAACGCTCTGCAAATGGGCCAGGAGTTAGTGGACACTTTTGGCGGCATGGCCGGCTTGCTGAGCGCGCCGGCAGAGGCACTGAAAAAGATCAAGGGATTGGGGCCTGCCAAGCGTGCCGAGATTGTGGCGGTGCTTGAACTAGCCCGGCGTGCGCTAGCCAGCCAGCTCAAAGAAAAAACCATGTTCAGCAACCCGCAGGCGATACGCGACTATTTGCAGTTGCAGCTGGGCAGCCGTGCGCATGAAATTTTTGCGGTGCTGTTTTTAGATTCAGCCCACCGCCTGATCGTGATGGAAGAAATGTTCAGAGGCACGCTGTCGCAAACCAGCGTCTACCCGCGCGAGGTGGTGGTGCGGGCCCTGGCCCTGAACGCTGCCAACGTGGTATTTGCCCACAACCACCCCAGCGGTACTACACAAGCCTCTCGCGCTGACGAAGCCATCACGCGCACCCTGAAAGCTGCGCTGGCATTAGTTGACGTGCGGGTGCTGGACCATTTCATCGTCACTGCGACCGAAGCGGTATCAATGGCTGAGCTGGGACTGATGTAAGCGATGAAAGCCCCAGCAATCAAGGACCTGAAGGGTCTGAAGGCCGTCAAGGCCGCAATGGAGGCGCGCGCCAAACTGGCTAAAGAGCTAGAGGTCGCCCGCAAAGCTGCGCTGGCCAAAGCCAAGGCTGAAAAAGAATTCTTCGCCTCAGCCGTTGGGATTGTCAAACCGCTACCGCCTAAGCACCGCCCCGGCCACCGCGCTAGCCTGCCTTTGGTTCAAGCCGCGCCCATCGCCGTACAGCACCAGCTCGACGAGCAAGCCGTGATGCAGGAGGCCCTGTCAGACGAGTTTGACGTAGAAACGCTGCTAGACACCGACGACGCCTTGAGCTACCGCCGCCCCGGCATTGGCACAGACGTTACGCGCAAGCTGCGCAAAGGCGGCTGGAGCATTCAAGGCCAGGTCGACCTGCACGGCTTGCGGCGCGAAGACGCTAGACAAGCATTGGTCGACTTCATCAAAGACGCCGCCCGTATGGGTTGGCGCTGCGTCCGCGTGGTGCACGGCAAGGGCCTGGGCTCGCCCGGTAAAACGCCCGTCCTCAAGGGCAAAGTGCAAAGCTGGCTGATTCAAAAGCAGGAGGTGCTGGCCTTTGTGCAGGCCCGGCCCGCGCATGGTGGGGCTGGAGCGCTGGTGGTGCTGCTGGCGCAAAACTAGATTTGAAATTTTTTTGCTATTAATTTAATAGCTAATTACGCCCGAATCCATTGGTTTAAAGGCGCTTTTTATGCCCGTAAACGACTTAAAAAGCATGCTTTACTGTATTTTCAACCCTAAGACCGGGTCAACAGCTCACCTAGCGCATCAACAATGGCCTGTCCACTTTCAGCCAGGGACGTGACATGCGCACCAAGCTGGTCGATGGCGACGGACACCATGTCCAGCGAGTGCAACTCCAAGGCAGTGTCTTCAACCTAGAAAAAGCAGTTGACCGCTCGCAGCCCTTTCGCAGACCGCATGAACGCTCAGCTTTTGAGCGCCGATGGCGATCACCTCTTGGCTGACAACGCTATGCACCCGAT
>JBBAPP010000180.1:0-4826 GCA_040400775.1 Polaromonas sp.
CATGGGTTTCAAGCTTGAGCTTGGAGACCAGCAGCGGCTTGGTTTCGTCGCTCATGTCATAGATGCGTGCCAATGGAAATGGCGGCAGACCTGCTGCACAGGCCGCGCGGGCCGAGGCAACAGTGAACACGCCTGCTGGGCCGCCTTCGTCAACCATCACGATATAAGGCTTGCCATTGACTTTCGTGAACACGGTGTGCTGGGCCACATTGCCATCTTTGTACGCTGGATAAGACAGCACGCGAAATTGCGGCGTAGGCTTGCGCGCCTGAATGTCTGAGACGTCCAGGGTGATAAACCCGTTGTTGACTTTGAAGTTGGGGTTGACCAGGTCGGCTGGATTACCCAGGTCGAACGCCACCGCATACAAGCGCGTGCCATCGGGGCTGACCGACAAGCCGTGCGGCGACTTGCCAATCGGCGAGTTGAGCATGTCAAAACTCGCAACCACTTTAGGCCGCGTTGGGTTGCTCACATCGACCGCATGGTAGGTCTTGTTGGTGAGGTCGCCAACGTAGTAGGTTAAACCATCGGGCGAGATATTGCCCTCGTGCCCATTGATGGGAGCCAGGGTACCGTCAGCCTTGGTGTAGGTCAAGGCGGTTGATGTCAACAGTTGCGGCGCGCGGCAATCTGCCGACAAATCATAAATATCGATTTCTGGCCCGCCCCCGCCCATTCCTCTCGCATCGGCACCAGTAGCGGCGTAAAGCATTTGACGGATCGGGTTAACTCGTAGCGATTCCCATGGGTCTACCATGGCAGCGGTGGTCAGCGACATGGTGCGCACCGGCTTGGTCGGGTCGGTGATATCTATCACTGGTACGCCTGGATTGAGACGAGTAGGCCCAGGAATGGCTGTCGAGTGGTAGGCGCATCTATGACCCGCGCTGTCGGTAAATGTTGCGGTCGACCAGTTACCGCCCTCGCCGCGCAGGTTACCTACAGCCTCCATATTGCAATGAAAGCCCTTGAAGCCCGCAGCCCGCAGCGCCGCTGGTACCTGACCTTGCAAGGCCGTTTCAGGCACATCGCCGGTTGCGCAACTCACAACTTTGGTGGCATATTCTTGAACTGGTTCGGTCAAGCCAGAAACCGCGTCTAACGAGGCATTGACAGCTTTGGTGACGGGCATAACAACAGAGCCCCCACCGCCGCAACCAGCCAAAGCCAAAGCAAAGCTGGTTGCCAAAACTTTAAATTGACCAGAGATTCGATGCATAACAACCTTTAAAAGTAATAATTTCAATTTGTAACACAATAGTACAATTTAAACTTACACAAAAATACAAGTGAATACCCTGAAATTTGTAGATGTGTCAAAGACGCCACATCGGCATCGCAGTGAAGGCCAAAATTTGGATGAAGCGCATGCGCTTTTCCCAAAGCGGATGAGGGTTCCAAGAAGGTATGTGAGCTTGCCGAATATGCATTCGATGACACCGACCCAGCCACACCCAAAAAGCCAGCTTGAGCTGATGGTTAAAGTTAGTTTTAGAGGATTGAAATGGGTGATACAAAACAACGGGCGCAGCGGGTAGGCGCTGTCTTTGCCGAACAGCCCGGTCATGAGGCACAACAACAAACTAAAAACGCTGACAGCACGCAGACTTGCAAGTACAGATGGCCTATGCAATTGGCGAAACAATGAATACCCATCAAGCAAGACGGTACGTTCGTTGGCGTCAGCTGTTTTGACATTGACAAAAAAACCTACTACGACAAACGAAGCAATCAGCGCAGCTGCTGCGCCGTAGAGGTATAGCCAAATCGGCACCGGCAAGCTGTAGCTGTGGCCAAAAGAATGGGCGCGCAAGCTAGCAGGGGCAGCCAGTAACGCGGCAACAGTCAGTCGCTCAATCGTTCGCATCATCGTTAGTTTGGGTAAACTTCGAGTGCACCAATAGCAATGTGAGCCTTGTGCAGCTCTATCCCGAAACGACCCGTGACTGTGGCGATAAAAGTTAGGCTGACGACCTGACCAGGTAGCAAGTTTGCGCGCAGATCGTAACCATGTATGTGCAGCTCATCAGCGCGATCCGTTCTGATATTCAGTGTGATTTCATCGCCCTGAACCAGCCTGATGGCGCTTGGGCCCGATGCAATGCGATTTTTTTCGATCTGCAAATCAATCGACTTAATATTGATCTTCACCGCATCAGCAGATGCTGCAATATCCGGGCCAGAGACAGGAATGGATGCTGCTGATTGGGTGGATCGATACGCTGTCGCTGGAAAGTTGTAAAAGACCAAGCCAAGCAAGCCAATTACCGCAACGAGATATGTCCACCAGGGAAATTTAAACCTCATTTCAATGGCCACACATTGCTAGACAGACGCAGCACATGGAACCCGTGATTTCCCCAGGCCACCCATATCTCACCGCGCTCTGGGATAAAGCGTGGCTTAAGCTGGCCGCTGGTGCCAACCCCGGGGTTGTAATACGCAATCTCTTTCGGCTGGTAGGGGTTGCGAATATCAAACACACGCAAACCAGACCACATCATGTTGCAGACCACTACATCGGGGTCGTCACGGCGAGCTACGCTGCAGTAGTGGCCGTCGTAGCAGAGCACGTCGCCTGCGGCACAAGTGCGAGCCGCATAATCAATATCAACTGCTGGCCGATTGTCCGGCATGTGAATCTCCAGCTTCAGCTTGGAAATAATACGCGGGTTCTTTTCATCAGCGATGTCGATCATGCGCGCCGCACCTTGACCACCTTCATCGGCAAAAATTGCGAACGGCTTACCTTTGACGGTTATGGGAATGGCGTGCTGACCAGTCGCACCATCCTTCCAATAGATCGACGAAATCAGCTTGGCAGCAGGGCTTGGACTTCTTGCCTGAATACTACTGACGTCGTAGATATCTAATCCATTTCCGTCATTATTTGCAACGAAAAGTCGGTCACCGGTATCGCTGACGCCTAGGCCATGCGTGCTCATGGGCAGATACATCACCGGCTTGGGTTGTGTAGGCTCTGTCACATCAATCGCAGTCATGATCTTCGGGCCACTGGTATAAAAGGTGAGTCCATCTATTGACCACTCACCCTCATGTCCGAGAGCATTGATCGGCAGCTCAGACTTTGATACAGGCTGCCTGCAATCAAGTTTCAGGCCTGGAACCAGGCCGCAGTGCGCTTTCGCAACTGGCCCTTCAAACACTGCAGAAATAAGCGGTGTCAAAAGCTTGTCAATTGACGCGCCGACGGGCGGCAGGCTGGAATCTGCTGCGAGACCACAACCCGCTAACGTGGCAGCGGCAAAAAGTGACAAAACAAACAGCTGCTTCATGGCAGTATTCTTTTAATGAATCAGTAAAGTTGCGGCTGTGACAGCTTTACGGCAATAGTTTTAAGCGTGATACCCAATCAACAATGTCGGTCACCTTAGCCCAGGCGGTATGGCCCGCATCGTTGGTGTGAATGTGGTCAGTCAGGTATTCCGGCTTCCATGTGTAGGGAATGGTTTCGTGCTGAACCACCTTGTTGTAGTCCACAACTGCATCACATTTTTTGCTATTGAGAATCCAGTCGTTCAACTTTTCGCGCTCGCCGTTCACAAGACCAGGTCCGGACTGGGCACCGGGCACCCACGTGGGGCAAAAAACATTGATACCGCGGGAATGGGCTTGCTTAATTAATTCAAGGTAGTCGGCGATGATCTGGTCGGCGGTCCTGTTGCCGCCGGCGGGGCCGAGATCATTTGTAACCCAGACAACGACTGTGTCGATCCCCGCCGTTGACCAGACGTCTTGCTCCATACGCGCAGGAAACGCCGCACCCAAAGAATCGCCGCCGATACCGCGGTTGACCACCGTTTTTTGCTGACCAACTGGAATTTCTTTATTGATTCGCGCCGAAATTTGATCTGGCACCCGCATGTAGGCATTGCGGGTTGAATTAGAGCCGTGAAAACTTGAACTTCCAAGGAAAACCATAGCCCCCTTTGATTCAGAAGTCAGCACCTCCACGTCACGCAAGGCATACAGAGTGTTCGAGGTCACGGTGAAAGCTGTCGCCGATACCTCTTTGGTCAGGTCGCCAGCATCTGTTGCGGTCACATACGAGGTATTCCACTCCGTCGAAAACTCACCGGGACTGGTTGCATCGGGAATGAACAAACTCACGGCAATGTCGTCCTGTGCTTTGACCAAGAAGGCTACGGGATCGCTGTAAAACGAGCTCGTACCCGGCGGAATGGTGACGGAACCTTGCCCGCCGTTAAAGGTCACTTGGCGGTTACTGCCAGCTACCAGCCCAGCACCCGTCACGCCATCCCGGATACCGGCGTAAGCCATGCCGATGGTCATGGGTGTTGCGCCTAAATTAAAGAATCTGAGGCGAATCTGGCTGCCACCTGCTGTCACGCGGGCAATGTTACGAATAGTCGCATTCACCGGTGCCGTACCCGTGGTACGGGTACCGCCCCACGCCGACAGCCACTTGGGTGTCAGCTGTACTGGGCCTTCCCCGGTTAAAACAGCCTTCACAGGCGACTCACCCGAACCGCCGCAAGCCGCCAGCAGGGTCAAAGTGAGTAAGCCAATGCCAGCGAAACGGATAGATATATTTTTGATCACCGAGAAAATCCTTTTATTTTTAAAATCAACGCAGCTCTCATCAACCAGCGGGTGTCCTACAAAACAGCGCCTAATTATTTTTGGTTTGCGAATCCAGATTCAAACTTTTACACAAAGAAAATGGCTCGTCTGTGCGCTGGCGCACAGTCTTCTTTCATCAACCTAAAACTGCAGTTGACCGCCAGTAATTCCATTTCCAAATCATCCGTGCACCTTGTCGGCTTCGCTAGCCGTACGCT
>JBBAPP010000181.1:0-4792 GCA_040400775.1 Polaromonas sp.
AACTTTTTTGTGGCGGGCGCGAGCCGTTACACCACGTTTGACGCGAGGCATGTGATTACTCCTTGTTCGTCGTTGAATTAAATACCACGGCCTGGCAACATCTGCGCCATGTGACCCATATTGGTCTCATGAACAGCTGTTGATCCACGCAGGTGACGTTTGTTTTTGGTGGTCTTCTTGGTCAGGATGTGACGTTTGAAGGCTTGACCGCGCTTGACGGTGCCACCTGGACGAACGCGGAAACGCTTTTTAGCGCCGCTCTTGGTCTTCATTTTGGGCATTTCTGCTCCTTTTTCATTGTGCTCGTGAGGCGTTTGCAAACTGTTTGCAACCTTGATGGCCCCGAGACACTTGTAAAAGTGTCGAGTTATTAGCTCTTCACTTGTTGTAGTGGATTTTGAGCCCACTACTTTTCGCAAAACCAGACTTTCACCCAGCTTTGCAGGAATGCCTTTCGGCATCCCTTTATCTACGCTGACGCAGTTGCATGCGCTTCCACCAGCACTTTGCCACCCGGCTTTTTACGGCCCGGCGCGATCATCATGACCATTTGCCGGCCCTCCAGCTTGGGGAACTGCTCGACCACAATCAAATCTGCCAACTCATCCCGAATCCGCGCCAGCAAAGCCAAACCCAGCTCTTGGTGCGTGATCTCGCGACCCCGAAAACGCAAGGTAATCTTGCATTTATCGCCTTCATCTAAAAAGCGCTTGATATTGCGCACCTTGATGTTGTAGTCACCGTCATCGGTGCCGGGGCGAAACTTGATCTCTTTGATCTCAATGACTTTTTGCTTTGATTTCGCTTCCGCTGCTTTTTTCTGCTCTGCGTACTTGAACTTGCCGTAGTCCATCAATCTACAAACCGGCGGCACAGCTGTCGGTGAGATTTCTACCAGGTCTACGTCGGCTTCTCCAGCTAATCGGAGCGCTTCCATGATAGTGACAACGCCCAGCGGCTCATTGTCAGGACCCGAAAGCCGTACTTCAGGGGCCATAATTTCACGGTTCAAGCGGTGCTTGCGTTCTTCGCGTTGGCGGCGGTCACGAAATTCAGTAGCGATGGTCAATGTCCTTTAAATCATGCTATAAAAGCTATAGCTACTTGCGCCCGTATCCATTGGGTAAAAAGCATATTTCATCATTAAAACGTTGAAAATCAGGCTTTTTGCATGATGTCTGAGGCAATTTGCTTAGCAAACGCTTCAAGGGGCATCACACCGAGGTCTTTGTTTCCTCGGGCGCGCACTGCGACGGTTCCAGCGGCCATCTCTTTATCACCTAAGACCAAGATGTATGGCAGCTTTTGCATCGAATGTTCACGTATTTTATACGTAATTTTCTCATTGCGCAGGTCTAAGTTGACCCTAAGCCCTTGATTTTGCAACGTTTTAGCAACTTCCCGGGCATATTCAGCCTGAGAATCGGTGATATTGAGCACTGAAACCTGCATCGGCGCCAGCCAGGTCGGCAATGCACCGGCATGTTCTTCTATCAAAATGCCGATGAAACGCTCCAAGCTGCCGACGATGGCGCGGTGCAGCATAACCGGTCGGTGGCGCGCGCCGTCTTCACCCACATACTCAGCGTCCAGTCGCTCCGGCATCGAGAAATCAACCTGCATGGTGCCGCATTGCCACTGCCGGCCAATCGCATCTTTCAGGGTGTATTCAATCTTGGGCCCGTAAAACGCACCGTCGCCGGGGGAGATTTCAAATTCACAGCCCGACGCACGCAGGCTTTCCATCAGCGCGTGCTCAGCCTTGTCCCAGCTTTCATCTGACCCAATGCGCGCCGCAGGTCGTGTGGCCACTTTGTAAATGATGTTTTTAAAGCCAAAATCGGTGTAGACCTTTTGCAGCAGAGTGGTGTAGTCCACGCACTCTTTTAAAATCTGCGCTTCGGTACAAAAAATATGCCCATCATCCTGGGTAAAACCGCGCACCCGCATGATGCCATGTAAGCCGCCCGAAGGCTCGTTGCGGTGGCACTGGCCAAATTCGCCGTAGCGCAATGGCAAATCACGGTAACTCTTGATACCCTGCTTGAAAATCAAAATATGGCCCGGGCAGTTCATCGGCTTCAGGGCATATTCACGCTTTTCGCTCTCAGTGGTGAACATGTTGTCACGGTACTTGTCCCAGTGGCCGGTTTTTTCCCAGAGTGTTTTGTCAATCACTTGTGGACCTTTGACTTCCTGGTAGCCGTTGTCCTGGTAGACCTTGCGCATGTATTGCTCAACGCCCTGCCACAGCGTCCAGCCCTTGGGGTGCCAAAACACCAGACCGGGCGCGTGGTCGTCAATGTGAAACAAGTCCAGCTCTTTGCCTAGCTTGCGGTGGTCGCGCTTTTCGGCTTCTTCAAGCTGCGTCAGGTACTGCTGCAAGTCGTCTTTGGTCGACCAGGCCGTGCCGTACACGCGTTGCAGCATTTCATTGCGATGGTCACCGCGCCAGTAAGCACCGGCCAGCTTCATCAGCTTAAAAAACTTCAGCTTACCCGTGCTCGGTACGTGCGGGCCACGGCACAGGTCTTCAAAATTTCCTTCGCGATACAAAGACACGTCTTCGCCCGCTGGAATGCCGCCAATGATCTCGGCCTTGTAATGCTCGCCCATGCTTTTGAAATGCGCTACAGCCTCGTCGCGTGGCAGCACGCGGCGTGTCACGGGTTCGTCTTTGGCGGCCAGCTCGGTCATGCGCTTTTCAATAGCTACCAAATCGTCTGGGGTGAAGGCACGCTTGTAGGAGAAGTCGTAGAAAAAGCCGTTTTCAATCACCGGGCCAATCGTGACTTGGGCGTCGGGAAACAACTCTTTGACGGCATAGGCCAGCAAGTGCGCAGTGGAATGGCGAATGACATCCAACCCATCTGCATCTTTGGCGGTGATGATGGACAGCGCACTGTCAAGCGTGATCAGGTGACTGGTATCGACCACCTTGCCATCGATTTTACCGGCCAGTGCGGCTTTGGCCAAACCTGCGCCAATCGATGCCGCCACCTCTGAAACGGTGACGGGTCCGGGATATTGGCGCTTGGAATTGTCAGGGAGCGTGATGTTGAGCATGTACAGTAAAAATGAAAAAAGCGCGGTCAAAACCGCGCTTGAAAAAGTCTTAGGCGGACTTTATTTTACAGCCGCCTCAAGTATGAGGGAATGTCAGTGGAACTGCTCTTCTTCGGTCGAGCCCGTCAAGGCCGTCACGCTGGACTTGCCGCCCTGAATCACGGTGGTAACTTCGTCAAAGTAACCAGTGCCCACTTCCTGCTGGTGCGACACAAAGGTGTAGCCACGGCTACGGGCAGCAAATTCTGGCTCTTGCACTTTCTCGATGTACGCCGTCATACCGCGTGCCACGTAGTCTTGTGCCAAATCGAACATGTTGTACCACATGGAATGGATGCCAGCCAGCGTGATGAACTGGTACTTGTAACCCATCGCGCCGAGCTCTTTCTGAAACTTGGCAATCGTGGCGTCGTCCAGGTTTTTCTTCCAGTTGAACGATGGCGAGCAGTTGTAAGCCAGCATTTTGCCGGGGTGGACCGCATGCACCGCATCAGCAAATTTCTTCGCGAATTCCAGATCAGGCGTGCCAGTTTCGCACCACACCAGATCGGCATAGTGGGCGTATGCCACGGCGCGCGAAATAGCTTGGTCCATGCCTTTCTTGGTCTTGTAGAAACCTTCGGCGGTGCGTTCACCGGTGATGAAAGGCTTGTCGTTCTCGTCGTAGTCGCTGGTCAGCAGGTCCGCCGCTTCAGCATCGGTACGGGCAATCACCAAGGTTGGCACACCGCACACGTCGGCAGCCATTCGGGCGGCGATGAGTTTTTGGCAGGCTTCAGCCGTAGGCACCAGCACTTTGCCACCCATGTGACCGCATTTTTTAACCGACGCCAGCTGGTCTTCAAAGTGAACGCCCGCCGCACCGGAATTGATCATGGCCTTCATCAGCTCAAACGCATTGAGCACGCCGCCAAAGCCGGCTTCAGCATCGGCCACGATAGGTGCGAAGTTGTCGATGTAACCCGGGTCGCCAGCGTCAATGCCTTTGGAGTGCTGGATTTCATCGGCGCGGCGGAAGGTGTTGTTGATGCGCTCGACCACTTTTGGCACCGAATCCACAGGGTACAGCGACTGGTCGGGATACATCGCTGCATAGCCGTTGTTGTCGGCAGCAACTTGCCAGCCCGACAGGTAAATGGCTTTGACGCCCGCTTTGACCTGCTGCATGGCCTGGCCACCCGTGAGTGCGCCCAGGCAGTTCACATACGGCTCGTCATTGACCAAGTTCCAGAGCTTTTCAGCACCCCGGCGAGCCAACGTGTGCTCGATGTGGAAGGAACCGCGCAAGCGCACCACATCAGCCGCGCTGTAACCGCGCTTGATGCCCTTCCAGCGGGGGTTGGTGGCCCAGTCTTTTTCAAGTGCAGCGATTTGCTGCTCACGGGTCAATTGGTCGTTGAGGGTTTGGGGCATGGTGAACTCCGTCGTTAAAAAATAGTGAAAAGGTCGATAAGAAAACTGCGCCGCTGCAAAGGTCGCAGTGGAACGATGACAAATTCTAAGTCTTCTACAAGACTTATTTATCTCTTATGTCTTATATAAGACAAATTATTTATCTTCATTAAATCAATGACTTAGGATTTTAATTCTGCAATATGAAATTAAATTTCTTATATTGAGAAATTATTTTGCAGTGCAACATTATTTTTTTTCATAATGCAAAAAAAGTAATCTTGGATGGTGGAATCCAATACAGCGCCGGACAGTTATTCCGTTTCCAAATCAT
>JBBAPP010000182.1:0-4789 GCA_040400775.1 Polaromonas sp.
ATGGTGGCCTGGGGCGGAATCGAACCACCGACACAAGGATTTTCAATCCCCATCCTTGGGGTCGGCAAAAGCACGTCTACACGCAACATTCATATGAATCAAGCACTTACAGCGCACTGGACCGCAATCAAGCGCAGTCATTCGCACTCAAAAGCACTTGATTGCCGTCACGAGTTACAGAAACTGCGTCAGGAATTCGTGATGTACAGATTGTAGCGAAAGGGATTTATCTTGGTGAAACTTTTAACAGCGCACGCCACCGACGTTCATGGCGTAACACTTCCGCCCGAATCGCTGGACTCCTGCTTAGAGACCAACTCAGCCCCGCGCACAGGTTCCGGCTTTCTGGCGGTTGCCACAACTTGCGTTAAAAGCAGACCCTCGTTTAACAGCGCTTCCACAATTTCGGCCTGACGCACATCGCGTCGCCGTTTTGCATCCGGTCTGTACTTCGCGTTGTCGGCCATCCAGCGTTTGAACCTCGCGAAAACAGTGGGGTCAATGGTGCGCATCAGCGCCATGCGCCCTGTGGCCGAGATGACCAGGTGCTCAAACAGGGGCGTACTTGTCAGCACAGCCGCACGTTCGGCCTGCACGGGCCACAGGTCCTCCACGTCATCCGTGAATCGAAACGGGTGAAGGTCGCCCTGCGCATTTTCGCGGCGCAGGAAGTCCACCTCAAATCCCTTGTCGTCAATTGCGGTTTCGTTCTGCCCTTCCTTGCGCCGAAAACTGGGCTCGGCCCTTTGCAGCACCTGCAGCATTGACTTGTCGAGCTTGGCCATGGTGGTGACAAAGCTTACCCGTCGTCCAGCATCCCACAGCAGGTCCACGTCCTGCGTAGCAAGTGCTCCCTGAACGATACGAACGCCTGCAGCCGTCTCATAAGCGTACAGAGCGTGGGTACCAACCACTCTGAAATGCTCTCCCAAACCCGAATCCTCAAGCGCTTGCAGCACAGCGACGACTTTGGACGGCACACGGCCGGCCTTGACCGCTTTGTTCAGTCGCTCTGCCTCCTTCAAGGCCGCCTGCAGTGACTTCACTCGCAACTCTATTGCGGTCTTGCGCCCAGTAAAATCCTGAAATATTGCTTCTGTCTTGGCAGAGCGGGGGCCGATGCGGGTTTGACGATTGTCAGGCAGGGTCTTAACGAGATACTCGTATTCTCCCTGGCGCTTCCAGTAGATGCCGCCCACATAGGGTCGCGCTTCCTTGTCAGCGCGCCGCCACTCTTCGAAGATGGTGGACGCGTCGATGACTTGCCGGGCGGCATTGTCTGAAATGGGTAAATAGTCCATTGGCCGTATAAATGTTATTTTTGTATTTTGTACGGCCAATCCAATAAAATCAACAAGTTAAAGAACTATTTACAACATGGACAGGCTTGCAAGGTAATTCAGCACCAAAACGTCTGCCTCATACCTTCAGGCGGGCGAAACCACCTTGTTCGCAGTGCTGATGTTCGCGGCAAAATCCCTTATCCTCTGTACATGTCTTCTCAAGCTTTCATCACAGATTTTGCGCTGGGCGCGAGAGCGTGCGGGTTTGGGGGTTCACGATGCAGCATCTGCCGCCAAGGTTAAGCCAGAACAACTCGAAGCATGGGAAGGTGCCCAGAGCCGACCCACCTTTCGTCAAGCCCAGACATTAGCCCAGGCACTGCACACGCCGTTCGGCTTTCTGTTTTTAAACGAACCGCCAATCGAGACACTTCCGTTACCGGATTTGCGCACCGTGGGAGGCGCCGACTTGCCTCGCCCTAGCTTTGACTTGCTGGAAACTATCCGCAGCGTTATGCAACGCCAAGCGTGGTATTCGGAGTACCTACGAGACCATGAGCGCAAGCCTTTGGCCTTTGTGGGTAGTTTCAATTTCGAAGCCAGCCCAGTTGAGGTAGCAGCAAGTATCCGCAAGGTGCTGGGGGTGGAAGTTGAACAGGCCCAGCGCACTTGGGAGGTGTACTTCAAGGAACTGATTGATGCCGCCGAACTCGCCGGCGTACTTGTCATGCGCAGCGGTATCGTTGGTAACAACACGCATCGAAAACTCAATGTCGCCGAGTTTCGGGGTTTTGCCATCAGCGACCCGATGGCACCGGTGGTTTTTATCAACTCGGCAGACGCAGCCACGGCTCGCCTTTTTACACTGATACATGAACTGGCCCATCTTTGGCTGGGCAGCAGCGGGATTTCCAATGTCACTCCCGGAAATACCCGTCGGGAGGAAGTCCTTTGCAACGCCGTTGGTGGAGAATTCCTGGCACCGCAGGCAGAGTTCCTTGCGCAATGGACGCGTGGTCAGGCTGACTTGAACCAATGTGTCG
The DNA here is from genome assembly GCA_040400775.1 of Polaromonas sp. Classification (GTDB taxonomy): domain Bacteria; phylum Pseudomonadota; class Gammaproteobacteria; order Burkholderiales; family Burkholderiaceae_C; genus Polaromonas. Next base: position 2,327 of record JBBAPP010000182.1, read on the forward strand.
CAGATTTGGCGCGACGTTTTCATGTCAGTCGCCTGGTGGTCATGCGCCGTGCACTGGACCTCGGGCTTTTAAGTCAGGCCACTTACAGCGAGCACTATTTGGCAGAACTTGCCGCCTTTCGCGCCAGAGAAAGCGGTGGTGGCAACTTCTACCGCACGGCCGGAGCCAAGAACAGCACTCGCTTTGCGCAAGCAGTCGTCGCCGAAGCCCTAAGTGGCCGTTTACTTTTACGCGAAGCCGGTCGGCTCTTGGGCGTTCAGCCAAGCAAGATTCAGGAATTTGCAGGACAAATCAACGCATGAATTACCTGCTTGACGCCAACACGCTTATTGAAGCCAAAAATCGCTATTGCCAAATGAGCATTTGTCCTGGCTTTTGGGACTGGGGGTGCATGAACCACCAGTGCCCACGGCAAGGGCAATTGCAGGCGCGCTGGGCGTTCCATTGGCCTACCTTTACTGCGAGGACGACAAGGTAGCTGCCTTGCTACTGGCGTTGCACCAGCTTGGCAAGGCAGAACGGAATCAGCGAGTGCAGGAGTTCATGGGACTGCTGGCTGTTTAGCCATTCGCGGACGATTCCAACCAGCCCACGCTATTTGGATACTCCGAAAATGTACCCATAATGGGGCTCCGAATTCCAGAAAGCTATAACCACCATGGCAATCCCTGACTTTCAAACTCTGATGCTTCCAGTGCTCAGGGCATCTGCTGAGGAGGAGGTAAAGATTTCAGACGTTGTTATCGGACTTGGCACTTGACTGGGATTGACGGGTACAGAACTCTCTGAACTATTGCCCTCAGGCAAGCAAACAACTTTCGCCAATCGGGTGAACTGGGCCAAGAGTTACCTTGGCAAGGCTGGCCTCATAACACTGACACGCCGCGGACATTTCCAAGCCAGTGAGCGCGGCAAGCGAGTTCTTTTGTCACCACCTGAGTGCATCAGCATCAAATTTTTGGAGTCCTTCCCTGAGTTCATTGCCTTCCGTGCAGCCAGCAATGAAGCCAATGCCGCACCAAAACCCGAACAGTCTAGTTTGAAAGATCTCACTCCTGACGAGGTGATTCGAGCAGCATATGCCGAGCTTGCCGATTCATTGGGCGCAGAGTTACTTTCCAAGATACTTGCAGCACCTCCTGACTTCTTTGAAAGGCTGGTGGTACAGCTATTGGTTGCCATGGGATACGGTGGTTCCGCCATTGAGGCTGGCAAGGCGCTTGGAAAAAGTGGTGACGGTGGCGTGGATGGTGTCATTGACCAGGATGCCTTGGGGCTGGACAGGATTTACGTGCAAGCGAAGCGATACACCGACAGCAAGGTATCTTCCGGGGAAATACGTGACTTTTTTGGATCACTGGACAGATTCAAGGCAACAAAGGGTTTGTTCGTCACTACTTCTACATTTTCATCAGCGGCAAAGGAAACGGCTGAACTTCTGAGTAAGCGGCTCGTGCTTGTAGACGGACCGCTGCTGACTCGATTGATGATTCGATTTGATATTGGTTGCAGGGTGGAAGAAACCATTCAGATCAAGAAACTTGATGAAGAGTTTTTCGATTGAAACCCCACCGAACCACGCCCCTGCGCTATGACCGCTCCAGGCAAGAAAAAAGCCCCGCTTGCAAAAAACAAGGGGGCTTTGAATACTGGTGGCCTGGGGCGGAATCGAACCACCGACACAAGGATTTTCAATCCTCTGCTCTACCGACTGAGCTACCGGGCCAAGCCTTTGATTATATAACAGGCCGAAGCTGGCTTTGTGTGCCGCGCTTGCTGCGCGTGAGGTCTACGCCCAATTGTTTTAGTTTTCGGTATAAATGCGTGCGCTCCAAACCTGTTTTTTCAGCCACGCGGGTCATGGAGCCGCCTTCTTTGGCCAGGTGAAACTCAAAATAGGCCTTTTCAAATTCGTCTCTGGCATCGCGTAGCGGCTTTTCGAGCAAAAAGCTCTGTGTCGCCAGTGGGCCGATGTCAACCGCAGCAGGCAAGGTTTCCCCCGCCATGGCCGCTTCAGCAGCGCGCTCTGCTGGACTCATAAGCGTGCGTACCATCACCGGCTTGCGATCTTCTGCTTTGACCAGTCCTTGCTCAACCGCCTTGAGCAGTTTTTGCAGCGTGATGGGTTTCTCTAAAAATGCCATCGCGCCAATTTTGGTGGCCTCCACTGCTGTGTCGATGGTGGCGTGGCCACTCATCATGATGACGGGCATGGTCAGCAAGCCACTAGATGACCATTCTTTGAGCAGCGTCACGCCATCGGTATCAGGCATCCAGATGTCGAGCAGCACCAAATCAGGCTTGCCGCGGTGCCGCGCAGCGCGCGCCTGGGCGGCGTTTTCAGCCAGCTCGATCTGATGGCCCTCATCGTTGAGAATTTCCGACAGCAGGTCGCGTATGCCCAGCTCGTCGTCGACCACCAGAATGTTTGCCATATTGAATTGATGCCTGCCAGGTTGCTAT
>JBBAPP010000183.1:0-4762 GCA_040400775.1 Polaromonas sp.
TCTGCCGGCAACAACAAACCCGCCTGCAAATAAGCCGCCAGCCTGCGCGTCTGAATCAGGAAGTTCTGGCCATCCGCTGAGGCGAACAAATGCAGTTGCTTGCGGTCACTGCGCCAGGCAAACTGGACATGGCTGCTGCGGCCGTTGTGGTCAAGACTAAACCATGACCCTAGCTGCAGCTCGAGTGCCCATTCCCGCATGGCTTCGGCGGGCAGGCTGCCGCCGTCGGTCACCACTTCGATATCTGATGCTTCAATACCGATCATCAACACCAAGGCTTTTGTGTCGAGCGGCAAGTCACCGACATCTTCATCGGACAAAAAATCTTCCAGATGGGTCAGCCGGTTCGCCATAACAGCAAGACGTTCTGATGAAATTGCAGCCGTTTTTGACATGAAAGCATCGGCCAACGTGCCGCTGATGCGGTTGATATTTTCATCCTGGGTTTTGCTGTCCATACCAAGCATGCGCATGCCAGTGCACAGAACTTGCAGCAACTTGGGCAAGTCGGTAATGACTTGGCGACGGTCGGCACGATTCGGCTTGGCACTGGCCGCCCACACCAGATCAGATGCGCAGCGTTTGAGCGTCAGCGTCTGCGCATGTTGCGGCCCATGGCGCATGGCGGCAACAGCCAGCACCTCAGCCCAGGTTTTAAAAAGAAACTCACGAATCTTCTCGTGCACCGGCATTTGGATGAGGGTGTTGCGCATTTCAATCGTGTATTGAATGGTCATGGTCTCTTTTTGTTCAACCTGCTGGGCAATGCTGACAACATGCGCCGCTCTGCCTTTTTGCGATAAAAATTTTGAGAGAAAAATTTGGAATTCGCTGTCGACCAGCTGAAACACCCGACGCCCGGTTTCAGGGTACTGCTCAACCACCTGCACGATGCGCTTTATTTCCAGTTCCATCGCGCCACCAGACACATCGACCTCAAAGCCCAGCACGCAAGAGCCCATTCGGTCTATCAGGCGACGCGCCGGGTGCTGCAAAGAGCCAAAAAATTCGGGCTCTGAAATCGCCACCCGTAGAACCGGCATTTGCAAGCGCGCAAACCACACCCGGACTGCTGCTGAAATACGGTCTTCGGCCAAAATGCTTTGAAACATCAAAGCCACTATTTCAATGCTTGCTTTTTCAGCAGAAGTTGCTGCTGCTTTTTTGAGGGTACGGGTTCGTTGGCGCAAAAGCGCAGCAGCCTGCTCAATATGCTCCGCAGCATAGATCAGGCCACCTGCTTGAGCCACTTGGGCAGAATGCTGACTGCTGTCGCCAGCCAACATTTTTGCCAGCGCCTGTGCCAGTTGCGGCGAAGCCTGCAATCCATGCGTCTTATCAAAATCGGAGACCTGCTTTGACAACAGCCGCATCAAGCCGCCCATGACCCCTTGCGCTCGTATTTTGCCCCTAGCCAACGGCGTCGTGTCTGCCTGCATGCAGGTTTCTTCAAGCGCAGCATGACCGCTTCGGTGGTGATCTCCAGACCCGCCACTGGCGTCAAGCACAGCCGAGGCAATACCGCCAGCGCTGCTAACGGCATGTCCGTTATGAATGCCATCGTCACCCTGAACAGCGCTGTCTTTGAAGGCCGCTGGTTTGATGGGCAACAGGCTGCCCACGGAGCTGCGCTTGACCCATGGACGCAAATCAATCTCAGCCATCACGCCGTGATGAACCAAAAATTCGTTGGTGGTGTGGTAAGCCCCAAGCAAGTGCTCAGCCATGCAGCTTTCAATCACATCCTGTGCCGACAGCCAGGTCTCACGCGACAAACCTGTCGACGTCCATTGCTCAATCATTTTTCGCGCCAGCACTTCTGGTTTGAAGATATCGTTGCGCTCTAGCTCTGACAGATTGTCAAGGCTTTGAACCCGCAGCCGCAGGTCATTAAGCTCCCAACTGACTACATCAAGTACTCCCAAGCCCAGTCGTGAGGCGATGATCCTGTTTTCCATCACCGAGTTGTCCATCAACTCGAATTTGCCACTGTCAATGTCGCGCTTTATCCCAATTGACTGGGGCGATTCTTCGCATGCTAACCTCCATGCTCTATGGGTACTGTTGACCCAGTTCTTGCCTGCCGACTGAAACGCCAGCCAAGCATCACGCCGTAGTTGCATCTGCTCTGCACTTGCTGGTAGGCTCAGCCGGTCAGACAGTTTTTTTAAAATAGCTTTGGCGATTTCAGGCAGGCCTTTAGCCGCCTGAGCGGTAAAAATTTCACGCGCCTTTACGGTGAGTAAGCCGAAACGATGATGCGCGCTGGCCACTGTTTGAAACGACGTTGTGGGCGAACTTTAAACTATGGCACCCGCGTTCGGATCATTCGGGTCTTCATCTTTTTTGGCCGTGGCACCAGCAGATTTCATCAGGTCTTCACGCTTGATACCCAGCCACATGGCAATGGCAGCAGCGACAAAGACCGATGAGTAGATACCAAACAAGATACCAATGGTCAATGCAAGTGCAAAGTAAAACAGTGTGGGACCGCCAAAAATCAACATCGACAGCACCATGACCAGCGTTGATGCATGGGTGATGATGGTTCGGCTGATCGTGGAAGTGATCGCGTTGTCAATGATTTGCACCGTGTCCATCTTGCGGTAGCGTCTGAAGTTTTCGCGAATTCGGTCAAAAATCACCACTGATTCATTGACCGAATAGCCTAGAACAGCGAGGACAGCAGCTAAAACAGAGAGCGAAAACTCCCACTGAAAGAAAGCAAAAAAACCAAGAATGATGATTACGTCATGCAGGTTGGCAATGATGCCTGCCACCGCGTATTTCCATTCAAATCTGAAGGCCAGGTAAACCATGATGCCGACCACCACCATGGCAAGCGCCTTCAAACCATCGGCGGCCAGCTCTTCCCCTACAGACGGCCCGACAAATTCAGCGCGTTTTAAAACAACCGAACTGTCAGTCATTTTCAAGGCTGCAAGCACCTTGTCGCTTTGTTGAGCGGTACTGATGCCCTTTTGTGCTGGCAAGCGAATCATAATGTCGCGCGCCGTGCCAAAGTTTTGCACCTGAACATCCGTCAGGCCCAAGCCAGAGATGGTGGTGCGTATTTTTTCAACATCCGCAGGCTGGGAATAACTGACCTCCATCAATGTGCCGCCAGTAAATTCAACCGACAAATGCAGCCCCCGGCTAAACAGGAAAAAAACTGCCAAAACAAAAGTTGCCAGCGAGATAGCGTTCAGCACTTTGGCGTGCTTCATGAACTGAATATCCTTGCCAATTTTAAAAAACTCCATTTTTTTCTTTCTTAGGAGTTAGTGACGGTTGGTGTGCTGGCATTTGCAGCATCAGGCCGCCAAACAGTACCGATGGACACCGACTTGAGCTTTTTTTGCTTTCCATACCAGAGGTTCACCATGCCGCGTGAGAAAAACACTGCCGAGAACATGCTGGTAAGAATACCGATGCAATGCACTACCGCAAAACCACGTACGGCTCCCGAGCCAAAAGCCAGCAGCGCAAAGCCAGCGATCAGTGTCGTGATGTTCGAGTCCAAAATCGTCGCCCAGGCTTTTTCATACCCGGTATGGATGGCCGCTTGGGGGGACGCACCGTTGCGCAGTTCCTCGCGAATGCGCTCATTGATCAGCACGTTGGAGTCAATCGCCATGCCCAAAGCCAGTGCCATGGCTGCCATGCCGGGCAAGGTCAGCGTAGCTTGCAACATCGACAATATGGCAATCAGTAGCAGCAGGTTAACCGCCAGGGCAATGCCTGAAAACACCCCAATCAGCATGTAATAAATGGCCATGAAAGCAACGATCACGGCAAACCCGTACGTCACGCTTTGAAAGCCTTTGGCGATGTTTTGTGCACCCAATGTCGGACCGATGGTACGTTCTTCAATGATTTCCATCGGTGCAGCCAATGAACCTGCCCTGAGCAGCAAAGCCAGATCACTGGCTTCAGCAACACTCATGGAGCCAGAAATTTGAAACCGGTTGCCCAATTCCCCCTGAATCACAGGCGCCGTCAAGACCTCTCCCTTGCCTTTTTCAAACAACAAAATGGCCATGCGTTTTTTCAGGTTTTCGCGGCTGGTGTCGCGCATGATGCGGCCACCTTTGGCATCCACTGTCAAATCGACTTTGGGTTGCTGGGTTTGCGAGTCAAAACCAGGCTGCGCATCTGTCAAGTTCTCGCCCGTAATGATGACCTGTTTTTTAACAATCACCGCCCGGCCATCACGCTCCAGAAAGCGCTCGGAGCCGAAGGGCACAGCGGCTGAATTGTTCTCTGCCGAACGGCCCTCGGCGCTGTCATCAACCAAACGCATCTCGAGCGTGGCAGTACGGCCCAAAATGTCTTTGGCTTTGGCGGTGTCCTGCACGCCAGGCAGTTGCACCACGATGCGGTCCGTACCCTGCTGCGCAATGACAGGCTCGGCCACACCGAGTTCATTGATACGGTTATGCAGCGTCACGATGTTTTGCTTGAGCGCCTGGTCTTGTATACGACGTGCGGCTTCGGGCTTGACCGATGCGGTTAGTTTGTACTCAATACCGTCGGGCTGATCGCGGGTCTGCAAATCTGCGAACTGGTCTTGAATCAAGGCTTTAGCTGCTGCCAGGACCTGGGCATCACGGAAGCGGATTTCAATGATCTGCGCATTCCGGCTGATACCCAAATGGCGAATATTTTTTTCGCGCATCACCAAGCGCAAGTCACCAGCCAGTGATTCGGCCTTTTTTGTCAGGGCGGCCTGCATGTCGACTTGCAACATGAAGTGAACGCC
>JBBAPP010000184.1:0-4739 GCA_040400775.1 Polaromonas sp.
TCTCTTTCTTGGTAGTTCATCAGGTAAAAATTAAATCAGTAAAAACAGCTAAAAATTCAGCCCAAGCGTTGGCCTGATCAGTCGGACTTTAAATCAATCCCAAAGTCACGAATTGTTTTTTCAAGGGTCTTGAACTCTTCGGGCTTCAGCGCTACCAGCGGCGCACGCACGCGTAGCCAGCTGTTGTCATGGTTCACTATCGCCATGATGCCCTTGAGCGCTGGCATCAATGCATAACCGCCCAGCAGATCAATCAGCCGGATGACGCGTTCGCGCTCGGCTGGCGTGGCGGGTGCATCGGGCTGCGTGACCAGACGCTCGACCACGCGCGGCATAAAGTTGGCCAGTCCGCTGATGGCGCCTGTGCTGCCGCGCCTGCCCATCTCCGGCAGGTCAGGTTCAAAGCCAACATAGACCGTCATGTTCAGTGTTTTGTCTTGCATGAAGGCATCGGCTAGGCCGACCGAATGGGCGCTGGTGCAGGCGCTGTCCTTGATACCCAAAATGGTGTCAGGGTAGAGCTGCTTGAGCGTTGCAATGACGTGATGCGACAGGCCGATGCCCGTTACCTGCGGTATGTGGTACAGATACAGCTTGAGCTTGCCTGCGCCCTCGCTCTGGGCCACGCCATCGATCACGTAGCGGTAGCAGTCAATGATGCCTTCGTCAGAAACGCCTTTCAGAAAAAACGGCGGCAGCATCAGGCAGCCGTGCACACCGGCGTTGACGGCATGGCGCGTCAGCGCCAGCGTTTCAGGCAGGGCGGCGCAGCTGGTCGAGACCATGATTTGCGCTGCAGGCACACCGTTTTTAATCAGCTGCTCAATCGCTTGCATGCGCTCAGCCATTGAAAAAGATGGCCCTTCACCGGTGGTACCAAAGGGCGTGACACCGCTGCAGCCTTTGGCTATCAGGCCTTTGCTGTGTTTGGCAAACAGCGCATGGTTGATGCTCAAATCTGGATTCAGCGGCGTCAGCAAGGCGGGCCAAACGCCTTTGAAGGCATCGGGTTTGTTGTGTAGCGGGGCGGTCATGCAGGGGTCTCCAAAGACCACGGCATGGCTGGCCGTGGCAGTCCGAGCACGCGGCGGTGCGCACTCTCAATGTGGTGGCTCAGGCGTTCAATCACCGCAGGTGTGTCGCGCCGCTTGAGGGCTTCTATAAACCAGAGGTGCTCCTCCATCGCCGGAATCAACACCTCGGCAGACAGCGTTGAGCCTTCTAGCCTGATCAGACGCACGCGCAGGCTGTTGATGCGGTAGACCTCTGAAATCAGCGCATTGCCCAGCGTGTCAACCATCATGTCGTGCAGCCCCCAGTCCACCGTGGTGGCGTCTTTGAGCAAATCATGGTCAATCGCAGTTTTGCGTGCGCGCCGCACAATGTTCAGGTGCGCTTGTTCAATGGCTAGCAGGTCAGCGTCGCTGACGCTACTGACAAAACGGCTGGCTGCCTCGCGCTCCAGCAGCTTGCGCAACTGAAAGGCGTTATTGATGAGTTTCAGGTCCACATGCGCAACCTGCAGGCCGCGCTGCGGCACGGTTTTAAGCAAGCCTTCGGCCTCCAGCCGCGGGATCAGCTCGCGCACGGCTCCCAGTGGCATACCCAGCAGTTGCATCAGCTCGCGCTGTGACACAAATTGGCCAGGCCGAATATTGGCATCAACAATCTGCTGCTGAAAACTCTCATAGGCTTGCGCACGCAGGCTGGTGGGGGCGGGGTGGGTCAAGCTGCTCATGCTGCGGTCACTGGCCGTTACCCGGTTGAAGGGCGTGATCTGCGGTATCGCTGGAGAGCACACCCTTGCGCAGCAAAATATTGCCGTACTTGCGCTGCTCGCCAGTCCGCAAAATCACAAATGCGGCTTGCGTCTGCGCATAAAAGGCAAAGCGTTCCAGCGCAGCAGCCGGCTTTGCGCCTGCCTGCCTCAGTGCTACGGTAAATTCAGCTACCGGCTCGGGTACCGCACTGGCATTGCCGACGACCTGCATGGTCCAGGCGGCATCAGGCACAAAATTGTCCAGCGGCAGTAGCTGCAACACGGCTTTTAGTGCCGCTGGCGCGCTGGCGCCGGCCAGTTGCACCAGGCGCGCACCGCCCAGTTGTGCAACACGCGCCGCCGGAAAGTTGGCATCCACAATGGCTACCGTATCCCCATGGCCCATGCTGGCCAGCGCGTGCAGGGCGTCGGGGGTCAGCATTGGCGAAATGTTTTTTAGCAAGCTTTGAAACCGTTTTGACCAGTTTTTGAGGCGGGCATGAATGAAATGAAAAACTACGGGATTTCCCCGATGATGGTTTTGAATCAATCGCTAACATGTTAGCTACTACTCAGTTAAACCTTTATCAGTGCTTACCCTCAAATGACCGCCTTCTTTCTGCCTTGTGACAAAAGCCAACTGCGCCTTGGTTTGGGGGGTGCGCCGCTGGGTAATCTGTTTACAGCCGTCAGTGATGTCGACGCCCAGGCGCTGCTGGACGCTGCCTGGCTCAGCGGTTGCCGCAGCTTTGACACCGCACCACACTACGGCCAGGGCTTGTCAGAAAGGCGGCTCGGTAACGCGCTGCGCAAGCGCCCGCGTGATGCGTTTGTGCTGTCCAGCAAGGTTGGGCGGGTGTTGACGCCCGATGCCCATGCCCCGCGCGAGCAGCATGGCTATGTGGAGGTGTTGCCCTTTAGCCAAGCCTGGGACTTCAGCGCCGCTGGCACACGCCGCAGTGTGGAAGACAGCCTGCAGCGCCTGGGCCTGGCGCGGCTGGACGTGGCCTACGTGCATGACCCGGACGCCGCCAACCCCGGCGCAAGCGCAGCTGATGTGCTGCGGCAAGTCATACAAGAGACCTTGCCCGCCCTGCAGCAGCTGAAAAAAGCAGGGCTGGTGCGTGCCATCGGCTTGGGCACCAACGATGTGGCGGTGGTGCTGCAGGTCTTGCAGCACGCCAGTCTGGATGTGCTGATGCTGGCCGGCCGTTACAGCCTGCTCGACCACAGCGCGCTGCCGGTGCTGCTGGCGCAATGCGTCGCACGCGGCGTGCGCGTCGCGCTGGGTGGCGTTTTTAACTCGGGTATTTTGGCGACCGGTGTAAAACATACAGGCGCAGCCCATGCAAGCTTCAACTATGCGCCGGCTGCGCCAGCATGGCTAGAGCGCACCGCACGCATTGAATCCGTCTGCCAGGCGTATGCCGTGCCGCTACGCGCAGCGGCACTGCAGTTTCCGCTGGCGCATGCTGGCGTTGACATTGTGATGTTGGGCGCACGTACGGCAGCTGAATGGCTGGATGCGCAAGCCATGCTGCAGCACCCGATTGGGCAAGATTTCTGGACTGCTTTGCGGGCCCAGGGCCTGCTGCCTGCCGGTGCACCCACACCATGATTGATGCGCATTTTCACTGCTGGCAACTGAGTCGTGCAGACTACGGCTGGCTGGACCCTGACCTGAATCCCGCTCTAAGACCGATTTGCCGTGACATCAGCGTAGGCGACTGGCAAGCCCAATCGGCAGCGCAGGGCGTCACTGGCGGCGTGCTGGTACAAGCTGCAGCCACAGAGGCAGAAACCTGGTTTTTACTGGCCCAGGCTGAGGCACATGCTGCGGTGCTGGGCGTGGTGGGCTGGCTCGACTTGCTGGCGCCCGATGCGCTCGCCCGCATGGCCAAGCTGGCCCGCCATCCAAAGCTCAAAGGTCTGCGCCCCATGCTGCAAGATTTACCCGACCCGGCATGGATACTCAAGCCCGATCTGGCACCCGCTTTACAGGCCATGTCTGATACCGGTCTGGTTTTTGACGCACTGGTCAAGCCCGTCCATCTGCCGCATATCCTGACCCTGGCAGGGCGCTACCCAAACCTGACCATCGTGATAGACCATGCTGCCAAGCCGAACATCGCCGCGGGCGAATGGCAGCCCTGGGCCGACGGCATGGCCCGGCTGGCAACAAACACGCAGGCGCTGTGCAAGCTGTCGGGCTTGATGACCGAGGCCGGCCCGGCGCCGCAGCCTGGCGCGCTGCGGCCTTATGCAGCGCATGTGCTTACTTGTTTTGGGCCCTTGCGCGTGCTGTGGGGCAGCGACTGGCCGGTGCTGGCGCTTGCTGGCAGCTACCCGCAGTGGTGGCGTGAAACGCAGCAGTTGTTGTCTGGTTTGGATGCGCCAAGCCAGGCAGCGGTAATGGGCGAGAACGCGCGGCGCTGGTATCGTCTTTAAAATCAAATGCTAACTTTTCAGGAGCACATCGCGTGAGCAACTTCCTTCAGCCGCAGCTGCGTATCAGCCAGGCCGATTACCACAACCCGGTGCATGCTGGCGCATTGGTCCAGTTGCTGGACGCCTACGCGCAAGACCCGGCAGGTGGCGGCACGCCGCTGAGTGACTTTGCTAAAGCCAATCTGGTGCAAGAGCTGGCCAAACGCCCGCAAGCCTTCAGCGTATTGGCGTTTGATGCGGATGCGCCTGTCGGCCTGGTCAACTGCATAGAAGGCTTTTCTACCTTTGCCTGCAAGCCGCTGGTCAATGTGCACGATATCGTGGTGTTAAGCAGCTATCGTGGCCAGCGGGTGGGTCAGCAGATGCTGGCACTGGTCGAGCAAATCGCCATGCAGCGCGGGGCCTGCAAGCTGACGCTGGAAGTCCTGAGCGGCAACACCAGCGCCATGACGCTGTACCAGCGCATCGGCTTTGCTGCCTACCAGCTGGACCCGGCCATGGGCAGCGCGCAGTTTTTACAAAAGTGGCTTGC
>JBBAPP010000185.1:0-1367 GCA_040400775.1 Polaromonas sp.
ACGCGGCGCAGGGTGGGCGCGCCAAGCTCGACTATTGATCGTCCAAGCGGTTCTACACTTCAGGCATGAAGTCTGAGGCACCATCTGTTGTAATTCATGTCGTTGTGATGGGCGTGGCGGGCTGCGGCAAATCAGCCGTGGGCCAGCGCATTGCCCGGCAATTGCGCCTGCCTTTGATCGAAGGTGATGACTTTCATCCGCCCAGCAACATCGCCAAAATGCAACAAGGCATGGCTTTGACGGATGAGGACCGTGCAGACTGGCTGCGCACCTTGGGTGCAGAGCTGGCAGGCCGCAGCCATGGGGCGGTATTGACCTGCTCGGCCTTGAAAGCTGATTACCGCCAGACTTTACGGCAGGCTGTGAGCCCTCTTTATTTTGTGCATCTGGCCATCACCGAGGCCGAGTCGCTCAGGCGCGTGGGCCATCGGCCCGGCCACTTTTACCCGGCCAGTTTGGTCGCCAGCCAGTTTGCGACCTTGCAAGACCCTGCCCAAGAGCCGTGTGTGTTGGTGCTTGACGGCGGGCTGCCTCTGGATAAGCTGGCGGCGCAGGCTGCGGCCTGGCTCACTGATTCACCTAAACGTAACTGATTATGTTTAGATAAAATTGGTCCCACCTCAAGGAAACCCACACATGTCTACCGCGACCAAGGCCTTCGCCTCCCAAGCCGATCTCGACGATAAAAAAATCACCTTCGAGCAGCTCAGCCCGCATTGCTGGGCCTACACCGCCGAAGGCGACCCGAATTCCGGTGTCATCATGGGCGACAAATTCATCATGGTCAGTGACGCAACGGCCACGCCCGCGATGGCGCAAGACCTGATCGCGCGTATCCGCACGGTCAGCAGCAAACCGATTAAATATGTGTTGCTGACCCATTACCACGCCGTGCGTGTGCTGGGAGCCAGCGCTTACCTTGCCGAAGGTGCGACAGAAGTCATCGCCAGCCAGGGCACTTACGAGCTGATCATCGAGCGCGGGGCCCAGGACATGCAAAGCGAGATGGAGCGCTTTCCGCGCCTGTTTCGCAATTCTGAAAGCGTTCCCGGCCTGACCTGGCCCACCCTGGTGATTGGCGGCGGTAACCCGACCAAAGGCGAAGTGCCCGGCAAGTTAAGCATTGACCTGGGCGGCGTGACAGTGCAAATCTGGCACCCCGGCCCTGGCCACACGCGCGGCGACACGATTGCCTGGGTGGAAGATGAAAAAGTGCTGTTTTCAGGCGATTTGGTCGAGTACGAAGCCGGGGTCTACACCGGGGACGCGCAGCTTGAAGAATGGCCCGCCACGCTGGAAGCCTTGCGCGCCCTGAAAGCCGAAGCCATCGTGCCCGGCCGGGGCGAGGCCATGAAGGGCGCGGCCAA
>JBBAPP010000185.1:1467-4689 GCA_040400775.1 Polaromonas sp.
TGCGGGCGGCCCCTTGCCAAGCAGCTGCGCGTGACAAGGTATCAGTTGCTGTCAGCCGTTGCTCTGGCCAGACAGCTTTCTTATATCTTGCGCGTAACCCATCAGCGTCTCAACCGCCTTGCGGCGTTGGCTGGTCGTGGTGCTGTTGTGCAGGTCGGCAAAATTTTTGCAATTCTCTTTGGTGAGTGCGTCAGCATAGCCAGCGTAGTTGGGGTTGGGTGACATCAGCGCCCGTTCAAACAGGCCGCGAACCATGTGCTCTTTCTGCGCTGTGGTGGCTTGGGTTTTCAACGCCGTGCGCAGGGTTTGCAAAGTGTCTTGCTGCCTGCGCTGACGTTCGGCATAGGCCAGGGTGGCATTAAAGCGTGATTTTTCTACCTGCTGGCCAATCAGCGCCAACTGCTGGTCGTCAAGCCGGCCATACAGCATTTCCCCCCGGCTCACGGCTTGCTTGTAGCGTTTGGTTTGGTTCGCAGGCTTCGCAGTGTGCAGGTAATCTTTACGGTAGTCCGCGTTAGCTTTGTCAAACTTGCGCGCCATCATGTCTATCTGGCTGGCGGTCAGCGTGTCTAGCATGGCCACAACCGCTGGTTGTGCTTGATCCGACAGCAGTAAAAATTTACGCCGTACCTCAGACAAGATGTTGCAGCTGTCCTGCGCGCTCACGTCAAGAGGTAATTTTTCTTGCATTTTTTGCAGCGTATCGATGTAGCTGGGGAGTTGGGTCTGCCTGTGCCAGGCCAGCAGCTTGTTCAGATCGTCCTTGACCTGCAGGCTTTGCGCGCTTGAAAAATCCACATAGCCATCAAGGTACCAATAAGCCAGCTCAGGTGCTTGGTTGTAGGCCAGTTTGACGGCGCTGCAGGCTTGCAGCAGACAGGTCAGTACCAGCAGGCTGATAATTCGCGTTGCGCTTGTAAAAATCACAGGAAACGTCATGTCTCTTCCAGATCAGTTATTGCCCATCGATGTCATCATCATGGCCGCCGGCAAGGGCACGCGCATGAAAAGCAGCCTGCCTAAAGTATTACACCGCTTGGGAGGCCGTGCGCTGCTGGGGCATGTGCTTGACTGCGCTGCGCAGTTATCAGTCCGTCGTGCCGTTGTAATCACAGGCCACAGTGCTATCGAAGTAGAAGCAGCTTGCGCCCTATTTCACGGTATTTCTGGCACTTTTGATATGAAATTTGCGCGTCAAGAGCCACAATTGGGGACTGGCCATGCGGTGCAGCAGGCAGTGCCTTTGCTGCTCGATGATGGTGTGGCATTGGTGCTGTCGGGCGACGTACCCTTGACCCAAGCCGCCACTTTGCAGGCGCTGCTCGACCAGTGCGCCGGCCAGCGTCTGGCGCTGCTCACCCTCAGTATGCCGGACCCAACCGGTTATGGCCGCATTGTGCGCAGCGGCCCACAGGCATCAGCCCAGGTACGTGCCATCGTCGAGCACAAAGATGCCAGCGACAGCGAACGAAAAATCAATGAAATTTATAGCGGCATCATGGCCGTCCCCACCGCCTTGCTGCGCTCCTGGCTGGCGCGGCTGGACAACAAAAATGCCCAAAACGAGTACTACCTGACCGACATCGTGAGGTTTGCCGTAGCCGACGGCGTGGCAGTGGTGGCGCATCAAATTACCGATGCTGCCCAAGTCGCAGGTGTGAACAGCCCGGTGCAACTGGCCGAACTGGAACGCGCCTACCAAAACCGCCGCGCTGTGGCTCTGATGGCGCAAGGCGTGCGGCTGGCCGACCCGGCGCGTTTTGACGTGCGCGGCGCGTTGGCTTGCGGCCAGGACGTTGAAATTGACGTGAACTGCGTCTTTGAAGGGGCTGTGAGTTTGGGCGACGCTGTGCGCGTAGGCGCCAACTGCGTGATTGCCAATTGCACCATTGCCGCACATGCCGTGATTCAGCCCTTCACCCATATTGATGGTGAAAAGCTGGGCGTGACGGTCGGTGAGGGCGCGCTGGTTGGCCCGTTTGCTCGCTTGCGGCCAGGCGCCCACCTGGGCGCTGACGTCCACATTGGCAACTTTGTAGAAGTCAAAAACTCCACCTTGGCCAAAGGCGCCAAAGCAAATCACTTGGCTTACCTGGGCGACGCAACGGTCGGCGAGCGCGTCAACTACGGCGCAGGCAGCATCACCGCCAACTACGACGGCGCCAACAAGCATCGCACCGTGATTGAGGCGGACGTCCACATTGGCAGTAACTGCGTGCTGGTGGCGCCCATCACAATAGGTGCAGGCGGCACGGTAGGTGGCGGCAGCACCCTTGGCAAAAGCACCGAGCCAGGGGGATTGCATGTGGCGCGGGCCAAGCAGATCAGTTTGCCGGGCTGGAAGCGGCCTGTAAAGTTGAAGAAATAAACGCTAGGGAAGCGCGGATTTATTGATTTTTAGCTGACGGTTTAAATGAAAAATCGCTTGACCCACCTGCTCATCGCCATCGCTTTTACGCCGCCACTGCTCGCACAAAGTCTTACGCCGCCCATGCAAACCATTGGCCGTTTTGAGATCGACCGCACCGAAGTCAGCATTGGCCAGTTTCAGCAGTTTGCCGATGCCACCAAAACCGTCACTAGCGCCGAGCGCGCGGGTGGCGGCAGTACGTATGAAGCCGGATGGGAGCAGCGCCGGGGCTGGACCTGGCGCGCACCATTTGGCAAACTGGGTGCGGCCAACGAGCCAGCGGTACACGTCAACTACGCTGAAGCTGAGGCTTTTTGTCAATGGGCCGACAAGCGCTTGCCGACTGACGCTGAATGGGGCCAGGCCGCTTACACCGAGCGCCGCAGCCATCCACCAGCCGGGTTTGAGGCCGGCCGCACCTACGCCTACCCTACGGGCGACAGCCCACAAGGCGCAAACTGTTTAGGCGACTGCGGCAGCGTACCCACAGTAGCCAACGCCGTCACCAGCCGTGGGCGCGGCCATGCGCTGGTGGGCACCACCAAGGCGGGCGTGAATGGTTTGTACGACATGGGCGCCAACGCCTGGGAGTGGGTAGACAGCGGCCAGGGCAGCGACAAGCGCACACGCGGCGGCAGCTGGTGGTACGGTGCCAGCAGCATGCAAGACAGCCACAACCAAAGCAAACCCGCGGACACCGCCGTGGTCTACATCGGCTTTCGCTGCGCGCGGGATGTGCGGCCTTGACCGCCGTGCTGCTGGGCTTGCTGGGTGGCGTTGACGTATCCGAGATGGTTCATTGGCGTTAGATC
>JBBAPP010000186.1:0-4657 GCA_040400775.1 Polaromonas sp.
CATTTTGGCAGGCACGACCCGCTGCGTCGTCTCGCCTTGCTGGCTCCGCCAGATGCAGCGCACCCGGGCGCAAACCCCTGCTGTTTCAGGGCTAAACGGGGTACGCCTCGGCCTTGCCGCGTCAGGCTTGCTGGTGGTCAGTAAAACGCAGCCGGACGTCGGCCATCTGCTCCACAACTTTGGCCACCACTTCGCTTGGGCCATCACCCAAGCCCTGGCTTATGGCAATGCTGTAAAGCTGACGGGCCTGACCCAGCGCGAAAAGGGGCACTCCCAAACGAGCCGCCATGCTGTGCGCAAGGCCCTGGTCTTTGTGCGCTAACTTTGCAGAAAAACCCGGAGCGAACTTGCCGGTCAGCACGCTCTCAGGAATGCGGCTGCGAAGTGGCGCGTTGTCGGCGGCTGTTGAGGTCAGGACCTGGAGCATGATTTGCGGGTCCAGCCCCGCCTTCATGCCCAGGGCTATCGCCTCAAGATCCATCAGTTGAATGGACTGACTCAAGAGATTGTTGACCACTTTCATGGCCATCCCCATGGTCGGTCCGCCGCAGTGGACGATGTGCGACGCCAACTGCGCCAACACCGGCCGCACAAGTTCCAAATCTTCGTCTAGCGCACCGACCATGAAGGTTAGTTTTCCTTGCTCGGCTTGCCCAGGCCGTCCACCAATCGGGGCGTCCATCATTTTAAAGCCAGCCCGACGTACGGCCAGGCCAACCTGCTCTGACACCTGTGGATCAATCGTGCTGCAGTCAACGATCAAGGTTCCCGAGTGCGCACCCGCCAAAAGCCCGTTTTCGCCAAGCACCACTGCTTGCACGTCTGCACTGTCGGACACCACTGTGAACACGATGTCGACAGATTGGGCCAGTGTTTTGAGGTCCGGTGCGACAACCCCACCCAGCGCAATAAAATCTGCTGCGGGCCCGGGGCTGCGGTTGTAGACCATCAATGGATGGCCTTGCTGAAGCAGCCGCCTTGCTATGGCACCTCCCATTTGTCCCAAACCTACAAGTCCTAATTTCATGGCCTACGTCCTCCGTGTCAAATGCGAAAGTTATTCTGCGCGAATCCCAGCTTCCTTGATGACGCGACCCCAGGTTTCAACTTCACTGGCAAAAAAAGCTGCAAAGGCGGGTGGGCTACTTTCCACCGTTTCAATCGCCATGGCGTTGATGCGCGACTTGATGTGAGGTTTTGACAAAGCCTCCTGCGCCGCTTTAACCAGTCGGGCTGAAACCGCATCTGGCGTACCTTTACGCAAGAATAGTCCATGCCAAGAGCGAATCGTCAGGTCTTGCTTCAAGCTGCCCTCACTGATGGACGGCACGTCTGGCAAGGCCGCCAGCCGGGTGGGTTGAAATACAGCCAAAGGCCGGATTGGGGAGCCCGGCGACATAAAGGTCGGCTGCGGGTTTTCACACATGAAGTCCACATCCCCGGCGATGACAGCTTGCATGGCCAACAGGCCCCCTTTGTAGGGAATGTGTAAGGCCTTCACGCCCGTACGCCGGGCAAACAGCTCTGGCGCAAGGTGGGAGGCGGTGCCGCTCCCACCCGACCCGTAAGTCAGCCCCTGCGGCTTGGTGCGGCCCGCCATCACCAGGTCTGCTGCGGTGCGGTAGGGGCTGTCTTTGTGCACCAGCAAAATGGTGGGAACGCGTGTCAGCTGTATCAATGGCTGCAACTCAGACAACTCGTAGCCGAGGCGTATCAAGGCGGGGTTGACGCTATGGGCAAAAGCACCCATTAGCAAGGTCAAACCATCAGCGGCTGACTGCACCAGGTTCAAGGCTGCAATATTTGCCGACGCCCCAGGCCGGTTTTCCGCGATGACGCTCTGGCCGAGGATCTCAGACATCGGGATGGCCAGAATACGCGCCACGCTGTCAACCGCCCCGCCCGGCGCAAACCCCACCAGCAACCGGATCGGCCGCTCAGACGAGGCCTGTGCCCGTGCTTCTTGCCACAACGGGCTTGTCAGAACTGCGCCAGTTGCGCTCAAAAAATGCCGTCTATTGGCCATTGGGAATACTCCTTCTTTATGGATGCTGAGGTAGCCTCAGGGAGAACCCACCATGGTGGCTACGGGGTCCAGTGGTGGTTGCGGGAAGTGCAAGCCGCGCTGTCCGGACATGGCGCGGTCAGCCGGGTAGCTGGTCTGCTTTGCGGGATAACCCACCAATTTTCCGTTGCGGACCCACTGCAAATCGCCACCATTGAGCTGACCCAGCAACTCAGCGGTCAAGCGTGCGAGCTGGCCCTGGTGTTTGGCGCTGGTCGCAAGGTTGATTTGCTCCAGCGGATCGCTGTCGATGTCAAAAAGCTGCAGGTGGTTGCCGGCTGGGTACCATATCAGCTTGTACCGCCCATCGTGCAGCATTCGGCTGGCGCCATCGTCTTCCCGGCATTCGCCGTATAGGAACTTGCGCCGGGTGTCAGAGACCATTGACAGACCCTGCACACTGTCCGGAATCGGTAGCGCTGCCAAGTCCAATAGCGTGGGCATGATGTCTTGCAGCCCCACCAATCGAGCGTCGACATGGGCAGCCTTGACACGGGTGTCGTTAGCCGCACCCACCAGTATCATCGGAATAGCGCTGGAGCCCTCATAAAACAAACGCTTCGCCCACAACCCAAAATTGCCCAGCATGTCACCGTGATCCGCGGTAAACAAAATCACCGTGTTGTCCAACAAGTCTTCTTCACGCAGCGTGCCCAGGATGATGCGCAACTGATGGTCTACATGGGTGCACAGCGCGTAGAACGCCTGCCTGAGTTGCCGGTGAATGTGGGGTTTGTCCGGCACCGGCCAGTAATGGCGTACTGCCTCGAGTGCGGGAATATTCCCTTCCCGCTCCCATTCTGCACGAACCGGCAGGTCGATCGGCATCTCCCGATACAGATCGAGGTAGGCCTGCAATGGCGCCAAGGGTGGGTGTGGATGGGTGTACGAGACGTGCCAGAACGACGGACGGGTTGGGTCGCGCCGTTTGATGACTTTGGCAGCCTCGCGCGTGATCCAGTTGGTGACATGCATGGCCTCAGGCAAGTGCCAGGCCCGGTTCAAGTAGTCGTTGTTATTCATGCCGTGCATGAACTGCTCGCCAGTGTGTCCCTGCTCGCTAAGAAATACCTCGTAGTCGTCGATGGCGCCCAGCTTGGGACGCCCCTCCTCTGCCAGGCGGACATCGTCAAACCCGATCCGGTCGCGTGGCGGATAGACGTGAAGCTTTCCGATAGCCTGGGTCTGATAGCCGGCTTCCCGAAACGTACTTGCCAGCAGCGGCACCTCAGGCATGCGCAGCGTGGGTTTGAAAATACGATCGCCATGACGCTCTGGTGTTTGACCGGTCATCATGGTGCGGCGCGCCGGAATACAAATCGGCGACTCTGAGTAGGCGCGGTTGAAACGGGTACCCAATCGCGCCAGATGGTCGATGGTTGGCGTCTGAATGGCGGGGTGACCGGCGCACCCCAGCAAGGCCGCAGGCCATTGGTCGACCGACACAAACAAAACATTCCTGGGCGCTGCTGTCGCAGTCTTGGTCATGGGCACTTTCTTTGGTGGCTCGTGAGCTGGTGAGTGTCGGGCTGAAACTTGCTACTGTGCCAGCCCGTTGCGCAGGCCAAAGAACAGTTTTTTCTGGCAAGAGCCGATCCTAATAAAATTTAACCCATGCAGCAAATCGATTTTTAGCATCTATTATTCGATTTAAATGAATTATTTCAATCTTCGCCATTTGGACGCATTTGTCAGCGCCGTCGACACGGGTTCTATGGCCAAGGCTGCCGCCAAGCTCCACATGGGCCAACCGGCGCTGAGCCAAGCGATTGCCAACCTCGAAAACCTTTCAGGTGTCAGATTGCTCACCCGTACCACCCGATCGCTGGTCCCGACCGCCGCTGGCGCAGCCTTCTACAAAGGGGCGCAGCGGGTTTTGGAGCACAACAGCCGGCTGGTAAAGAACACCTTGATGTGGTCAAGCGCGCAGCGTGGCTCGGTTTGTGTGCTGAGCATTCCGTCGATTGCCCAATTGCTGCTGCCCGGGATTGTCAAGGCTTACGCTAGCCTGCATCCTGAGGTGTCGATTGAGGTACACGACCATTCGATTCCACAACTTCTCGCGCTGCTGGAATCAGGCGAAGGAGATTTCGCCCTGATCGCCCTAAGCGGCGGCGAAAGGCTTAAGAGCCTGCCAGTCCTTAAAGACACTCTGCGCTGGTTTGGGCTGTTGACCAACCCCTTGGCCCATAAAGACAAGGTCAGCCTGCGCAGCCTACGCCACCAGCAGTTCATCGTCATGCGCCGCGGCGCCATCAGGGACCTGGTGGACCCCTTGCTCCAGATCATCCAGAGTCCACTGCCGTTGATCGAGGTAGACCAACAGTCCACCCTGGTGGGGATGGTTTCAGCGGGTCTTGGGATGTCGTTTCTTCCGAGTTTGAGTTGTCAGGCCTCCGTCAATGCCCGCACAACCCACAAGGCGCTCGGCTTCGGCGATTACCACCGTATTATTCAGGTCACCCGTTCAACCGAGCGGGATTTAATGCCGTCTGCAATCGCGTTTTTCCGCTTGTTGACGGCACAGCTTGCGTCAAGCACACAGAACCTGAACGCCGGGGTTGAATTGCTGGCATTTGGTGAATCCGACAT
>JBBAPP010000187.1:0-4597 GCA_040400775.1 Polaromonas sp.
CGGCTACTTGGTAGCGTCTAATTCGCGGTGGCGTTTGAGGGTTGGCCAGCGCGGCTCAAAGCTACGTGCCAATGCCTCAACCAAATAAACCGAACGGTGTTGACCACCGGTGCAGCCAATCGCCACGGTAACGTAACTGCGGTGGTCACGCACCAAGGCTTGCAGCCAGTGGGCAATAAACTTTTCAACGTCGCGAAACATGTCGTCGACTTCTGTGTGTAAACGAAGGTAATTGGCGACCGCCTCATCTTTGCCCGTCAGCTCACGCAGGCCAGATTCATAGTGCGGGTTGGGCAGCATGCGCACATCAAACACATAGTCAGCATCCAGCGGTATGCCGCGCTTGAAAGCGAATGACTGAAACACCAAAGTCAGTTGCGTAGCCGGTGCAGAAATCAGCGATTTCACATAGCCCTGCAACTGGGACGATCGGATCATGCTGGTGTCCAGTACATGGGACTGTTCGCGTATATCTCCCAGCAGTTCCCGCTCCAGCTCAATCGCCTCGACCAGCGCACGGTGCTGGTCTGCAACGCCGACGCGCGACAGCGGATGCATGCGCCGGGTTTCGGAAAACCGGCGCACCAGGGTGTCGGTGCTGGCATCCAGAAAAATAGACTGGACGGCAACGCCTTGCGCACGAACCGCACGCAGCTGCTGCGGCACTTGCGGCAGCGAGGCTGCGCTACGTACGTCCATGGCGATCGCCACGCGGCTGGCGCCGTGCTGCAGCTCGAGCGCCACAAAGCTGCTCAGCAGCTCAGGCGGCAAGTTGTCAACACAGTAATAACCAGCGTCTTCCAGCGCATGCAGCGCCACTGACTTGCCAGAGCCCGACATGCCAGTGATCAAAACCATTTCGAGCGTGGTTGACGGGTCAGTGTTCATTGCCCCAGCATTTCCTTGGCATGCGCCAATGTAGTGTTGGATAATTTTTCACCACCCAACATGCGGGCGATTTCAAATACACGCGCTTCTCCCGTCACACCCTCAACCGAGCTGAATGTTTTGCCGTTTTCCGTGAGCTTGGCTACTACCAAATGCTGGTCAGAACACGCCGCTACCTGCGGCAAATGCGTCACTGCCATCACTTGGCGGTCTTTGCCGAGTTGCTTCATCAGGCGGCCCACCGTTTCTGCCACCGCGCCGCCCACGCCAGAATCAACTTCGTCAAATATCAGGGTTTGCGCCTCGCCGAGTTGGCTGGTCGTTACAGCAATGGCCAGCGCAATGCGCGACAACTCACCGCCTGAGGCGACCTTGCCCACCGGGCGCGGTGTGGCGCCGCTGTGTCCGGCGACTAAAAATTCGGCTTGCTCCAGCCCATATTGCGCAGGCTGCTCCAGCCTGTTGAGTGCCACCGCAAATTGGCCGCCTTGCATGCCCAAGCCTTGCATGGCCTGGGTGATGGCTTTTGCCAAAGCTGGCGCGGCTTTTGTTCTGAGCTTGGTGACCACTTTGGCGTCTTCAAGGTACTTTGCGCTAGCTTGCTTTTCAAGCCGCTCCAGCTGCGCCAAGTCAGCGGCTTGGTCGAGCTTTTTCAGTTCTTCTCGCCAACCTGCCAATAACTCGGGCAAGTCCGCTGGTTGGCGTTTGTAGCGCCTGGCCAAGCTGACCCACAGACCTAGGCGCGCATCCAGTTCGTTCAAACCTTGAGGCTCCAGCTCTGCATGGCGGGCATAGCTGTTCAGGGAACGCACTGTATCTTCAGTTTGCGCAAGTGCACTGCCTAGTACCTCAGCCAGCAGATTGAACTGCGGTTCAATGTGTGACTGGCTTTGCAGTGCATGCAGGGCGCGGCTGAGTAAGCTGTTGGCATTGTGTTCAGACTCTGCCAGTGCATCCAGCGCAGTGTGTGCCGCATCGCGCAGGGTTTGCGCGTTCGACAGTCGGGCGTGTTGCGTGTTCAGCTCGTCCCACTCGTCCGGGTTGGGCGAAAGCTTGTCTAGCTCGCCAATCTGCCAGGCCAGGCGCTCGCGCTCACGTTGCAGGTTGGCTTGCGCGTTGCGCGCGTCCAGCAGGGTTTTTTGAGCTTGTCGCCAGGCTTGCCAAGAGCCCATCAATTCTTTGGTGGACACATCTGCATAAGAGTCCAGCAAACCACGCACAGCATCAGGCCGTGTCAAGCTTTGCCAGGCGTGTTGGCCATGAATGTCAACCAGTTTGTCGGCAATTTCTTTGAGCTGTGATGCGGTTGCTGCGCTGCCATTGATCCAGGCGCGGCTCTTGCCTTGGATATCGATCGTCCGCCGCAACAGCAAGCTGTCGCTACGCGTGAATCCCGCTTCATCCAGCCAGCCGGCAAGCGCTGGCGAGGTGTCAAATTCAGCACTGATCTCGCAGCGTTGCGCGCCTTCCCGCACCACGCCGGCATCGGCGCGTGCGCCCAGCGCCAATTGCAAGGCGTCGATCAATATCGACTTGCCAGCGCCGGTTTCTCCCGTTAGTACGGTAAAGCCGTCGGCCAAGTCCAAATCAAGCGTGTGGACGATCACAAAGTCGCGCAGCGAAATACTCTTGAGACTCATAAATTAGCGGCTTCTAAAGCGGTCATGCCACGCCTTCATTCCAGTGGAGCTTTTTTCGTAGCGTGTCAAAGTAGCTCCAGCCTTTGGGGTGCAAAAATCGCATTTGATAGTCAGAGCGCTTGACCGTGATGCGGTCGCCATGCATCAGGCTGGCCAGGGACTGCATGTCAAAGTTGGCGCTGGCATCGCGGCCCGCAACGATCTCGACGCTGATCTCGCCGGTATCTGACAACACGATAGGCCGGTTTGACAGCGTGTGCGGCGCAATCGGCACCAACACCCAACCCGCAATCGATGGGTGCAGCAAAGGGCCACCCGCTGACAACGCATAGGCCGTTGAGCCAGTGGGTGATGCGATGATCAAGCCATCAGCCCGCTGGCTTGCCAAAAACCGGCCATCGACTTCAACCCGTAACTCGACCATGCCCGAGGTTGCACCACGATTGACCACCACGTCATTCATGGCGGTGGCTTTAAAAACGCAGCGCCCATCACGCATCACTTGCGCCTGCATCATCCAGCGGCGGTCTTCTTCAAAGTCACCGCGCAGCATGGGGCCTAAAACCGTTTGGTAATCATCAAAAGCAATGTCGGTGATGAAGCCCAGCCGCCCTTGGTTGATGCCGATCAACGGCACACCAAATTTAGCCAACTGGCGGCCAATGCCCAGCATCGTGCCGTCACCGCCCACGACCAGCGCTAAATCACATTGCGCGCCAATGGCTTCAACATCCAGGATGGGGTACTGCATCAGCCCGGTATTGCTAGCTGTGTCTTTTTCAATCACCAGGTCGCAACCTTGCGCATTCAAAAAATGCGCGATGCTCTCCAAAGCCAGGCGCGAGCCTTGAGCCTGGTATTTACCGATCAGGGCAACATGACAAAATTGAGACTTCATTTTTAAATTACATCACAAGATACGCGTCAAGCTCCTTAGAATAACCAAATGCTGGATGATCGTGCAAGACTGTTGTTAAAAGCGCTCGTTGAGCGTTACATCGCTGATGGGCAGCCGGTCGGCTCGCGCACACTGTCCAAAGCATCAGGTTTGGAGCTGTCGCCCGCCACCATCCGCAATGTGATGAGTGACCTGGAGGAACTGGGCCTGATTGTCAGCCCGCACACCTCCGCCGGCCGTATCCCCACGGCGCTGGGCTACCGGCTGTTTGTCGACACCATGCTGACCACCCAAGTTGACCCGTTTATGAAATCAGGCTTGGGTGCGCAACGGCTGGCTCCTGACCAGCCGCAAAAAGTACTCAGCAGCGCGGCGCACATGCTTTCAAGCTTGTCCCATTTTGTCGGCGTGGTGATGGCACCCCGGCGCAGTTCGGTGTTCAGACATATTGAGTTTTTGAGATTGTCGGAGCGGCGCTTTCTGGTCATCATCGTCTCGCCAGATGGGGATGTACAAAACCGCGTTATTTTTACCGAGGCTGACTACACCCAATCGCAACTGGTCGAGGCGGCCAACTTTTTAAATTCGCACTACGCCGGCATGGCGATCGAAGAAGTCCGCGAACGGCTTAAAAACGAAGTTGAAGCCCTGCGCGGCGAGATAGCTGTGCTGATGCAAACCGCCGTGCAAGTCAGCTCTGAAGCGATTGAGTCACGCGACGAAGTCGTCATATCGGGTGAACGTAACCTGCTCACAGTCAGTGACTTTTCTAACGACATGGGCAACCTGCGCAAGCTGTTTGATTTGTTCGAGCAAAAAGCCCAGCTCATGAAGTTGCTCGATGTGTCCAGTCGAGCCGAGGGCGTGCGTATTTACATCGGCGGCGAAAGTCAGGTGATACCGTACCAAGAGCTGTCAGTAGTGACCGCCCCGTATGAAGTCGACGGCAAGGTCGTCGGTACACTCGGCGTGATAGGACCCATGCGCATGCCGTACGAAAAAATGATCCAGATCGTCGACATCACCTCCAAGCTGGTCAGCACAGCCCTGAGTCATAGCAAGTAGCCCTTTACAATACGCTTTGGTTCGGGCCGTTAGCTCAGTTGGTTAGAGCAGAGGACTCATAATCCTTTGGTCCACAGTTCAAGTCTGTGACGGCCCACCAATTATT
>JBBAPP010000188.1:0-4525 GCA_040400775.1 Polaromonas sp.
AATCCGGCCGTCTGGCGTCGAACTACCCTTTACGCCTTTACGCCTTTACGCCTTTGCCGCTTTGGCAGCGGAGCGGGGGGTATTTCCCAGCAGTTTCTCGATCTGCTCGGCGCATACACGCCCTAACATCAGCAGCTTACGCTCGTGCGGCTTGGTGGCGCGGGTAGTCAACACCGAGGCATGAACGGCGGCCACGATCTTGCCTGAGGCATCGAGAATCGGGATCGCATAACCCACGATGCCTTCAATTGACTCTTCTGCACTTTTCGCGAATCCTGCAACTCGGATGCGTGCGTATTCACGCACTAACTCTTTGGGGTCGGTGATGGTGCTGGCGGTCAGCTGTGGCAGCCGGTCGAGCATGGCCTGCGCGGCAAGCTTCTCGTCGAAGGCTGCGAACAGCTTTCCGGTCGCTGTGCTGTGCAAGAACAAAGACTCGCCGAGCCGGATGTCGAGCGAGATGCGTTGCGTGCCGGGGCTGCGATCCGCATAAATGACGCGCTTACCCAGCTTCAGGCCGAGGTACACGTCATCGCCAATGGACTTGGCAAGTTCTTGCAGCGGACGCCGCGCCAGGCTGCGGATGTCCAACAACTGCACCGTCCGCAGCGCCAATGCCACGGCTCGCGGGCCAACGGAATAGCGCAAATCCTCGTCCACGCTGGCCACATCCGCACTGACCATGGTTTGCAACATGTTGTGGACGCTGCTCACCGGCAGATCGAGCGCGACTTTGATTTCTGTCAGTCGCAAGCCGTTCTTGTTGCGAACCAACAAGTCAAGTACATCGAAAGTTCTTAGATAACGATCAGGGCTCATAGGTCAAATTCTATTCGGAGTGTTCGGCCGTCATCATGGTCAAGCTGGATGGTCATGGCGTGGAGGAGACCATGGTATCAATAAAGGAGCTTGAGGCCTCGGCTGGAAATTGCAGAACCAACACTTCCAGGCCGTCTTTACCCGAGCGTAGCTCAAGCCTTTCTTCGCTGGTCACGAAGACCGTCGCCAGCGCCGCGAGCTCGTCCCCATTGCTCAGAAGACTGCCTTGGGTCACGACATAAAAACGACCGCCACTGGCTTCGCTGTGCGTCGGTGCCGAGTTGCTCTGGTGCGCGGCCAAGCGAACCAACCAAGCAGCCAGCCCACTGGCGTGCGGCTCGATCAGCGTCTCTTGTACCGGCTGTGGCAGAGTCCGCAATTGCTCGAGGTTGACCTGCGAAGCAGGTGCCGCATGGGCTTGCTGCTTTTTGATGCGCAGCAGCAGGTGCTCGCGCTGTTCAGGCAGGTACCACGCGCCGGTGTCGCCGACGGCGCGCAGGGTGAAGTAGGAAATGCCGCCGTCTCCCGAGATCAGTGGCCCGTAGCCCGAATGCGGTGACGCGTAATGTACGCTCAGCGGCTCAATCGGGGTCTTGCCAATGCTGCCACCGCCCGCGACGAAGACCTGGAACTGGTGTTCTTGGTGGAAATGGGTGGGAAGCGTCCAGTTCGACGTCTGCTCGACCAAGAAGGCCTGCGGACGGGGTGCAGGAGACGCGTTATCAGGAAGAATCAGATCCGTGACGACTCCGACGAACTGCGGCTTCACCACGTCGCGGCGAGCCGGATGGGCGCGTGCCAGAGTTTGTTGCACTATCAAAATAATTTCTCCTATCGATGCATTGTCGTTATAATTTAGTTTCGAAAATGCGAAAGCAATTTCGATTTTTGAAAAGATAACAAACTCCTGCGATGGCGTCAAGTGGTGATTCATCGCAGGCTGGGCAGCATCTGGCAATCACTTATTTTTCCGCCTTTTCCCAAGGTAAATTATGCCGCCATAGGCCTGCGCTACTCGGCTAGGCAAAGGACATTTCATGAAACTCGGTTTTTTCACCATGCCCATGCACCCGATCGGCAAGGATTGGCAACAATCTCTGCGCGAAGACCGGGAGGCCTTCATTCTTGCCGATGAGCTAGGCTTCACCGAAGGCTATGTTGGCGAGCATGCGACAGATCCTGAGGAAAACATCACCTCCTCCGCGCTATTCCTGGCGACCTTGGTCGACGCCACCAAGCGCATGAAGCTGGGCACCGGTACCATCAACATGCCGAATCACCATCCCGCAGCGGTCGCAGGCAACATCGCCATGCTCGACCACCTTCTGGGCGGCCGTTTTATCCTGGGCATCAGCCCAGGCGCACTGCCCTCGGACGCCGAGATCTTCGGCAATATGGACATGGCGCGGCCTGCGATGTTCGTGGAAGCTATCAACCAACTGCTACAAATATGGAGCAGCAAACCCCCTTACAACATCAAGGGCGAGTTCTGGAACATATCCACTGAGCGCACCTACCTGCCTGAGACCGGCATGGGGACTGTGCCGCAGCCGCTGCAGCGCCCGCACCCCCCCATCGTCGTGACGGCAGTGGCACCGTTCTCGCCGGGCATTACCGAAGCTGCGGCACGGGGCTGGGACCCGATCTCGGCCAACTTTCTGTTGCCGCAGTGGGTCAAAAGCCATTGGGGCAAGTATGTCGAGGGCTGTGCCCGCGCCAATCGTGTCGCTGATCCGGCCAACTGGCGCATCGCCAAGACGGTGTTCGTCGCCGATGACGATGCCACTGCCAAGGCCTACGCGACCGGCACCGACGGCCCCTACTATTACTACTACCGCTCACTCTTTAAAAAGCTCAAGCGCCGCGGTGCCCTGGGCGTATTCAAGACCGACCCCAAGATGCCCGACGATGCGGTGACACTGGAGCAGGTGATCGACAAGCTGGTGATCCATGGTTCACCGGCGAAAGTGGCCGATGGCCTGCATGCGCTGAAGCAGGAGACCGGCGAATTCGGCACCCTGCTATACGCTGGTGTCGACTGGACAGACCGCAAGCTTGCGCGCAATTCAATGACCCTGATGGCGGAAAAAGTGCTTCCGTTGATGGAGCGCTAAATCAGGCCGCACGGGTTACAACATGCATGTGGAAGAGACCAGACCATGACGACGCTACCAGTCAGCCGGACTATCCCGGCATTGCTTGAAGAGCAGGCCGGGAAATTTGGCGAGCGCGAAGCGATCGTTGCCGGTGTACAACGCCTTAGCTACCACGCCTTGCGAAAAGAGGTGCGGCGAACGGCCAAGGGGCTGATGGCCCTGGGAATCCAACGCGGCGACCACGTCGCCATACTGATGGGTAACCGCATTGAGTGGGTGTTGGCCTTCTTGGCGCTGCAGCAACTCGGCGCGACCTCGGTCGGCCTGAACACCTGGGCAACGCAGCGCGAAATGGCGTTTGCCCTGGCGCACGCCGAGGTCAGCTGCCTGATTGCGGTTGACCAATTTCGACGCAACGATTACCGCGCCATGATCGAAGGCATGCAGCCGCATGATACGGTTTTTCCGCGCCTGCGCCATACCGTCTGGGTGGCTGCCGACGCGGCCTCAGCGCCTACCGAGGCCACAGCGCTTGGCGCGCCAGACGGGATGTCGTGGGAGGCGATGCTCGCCCTGGGCCAGGACATCTCGGACGAGCGCGTCGACGCAGCGGGACGCGCGGTTGACGCCGACGATGTTGCGATGCTGCTTTACACTTCGGGCTCTACTGCAGCGCCCAAGGGCATCTTGCTACAGCACGGCAATTGGATTCAAAACGCTTTTCAGATCGGTGAGCGCCAGCACGTGACCCACGCCGACCGCCTCTGGTTGGCTGTGTCGCTGTTTTGGAGCTTCGGCTGCGTCAACGCCTTGCCGAATTTGCTGACCCATGGTGGCTGCGTGGTGTTGCAAGAGCACTTCCACGCGGTCGAAGCGCTGGCATTGATCGAGCGCGAGCGCTGCACCCTCATGTACGGCACACCCAACATGGTTCAGGCGCTGGTAGAGCATACGGATCGGTCCCAGCACGACCTCTCATCCCTGCGCAGCGGCGCGATGATCGGCGCCCCCGAACAGCTGATGGGTGCCGTGAAACTCGGTGCCACGCAGATCTGCAACGTCTATGGGCTGAGCGAGACCTACGGCAACTGTACGGTTATTGATGCGGACGAGCCCCTGGACGTACGCCTACAGTCGGTGGGTAAGCCGTTGCCGGGTGTGACCCTGCGAATTTGCCATATTGAAACCGGTGAACCGATCCTGGCGGGTGAAGTTGGGGAAATTCGCGTGCAGGGCCCGCTGTTCAGCGCCTATTACAAAGACGAAGAAAAAACGCGCGAAACCTTTGATGCAGAGGGCTTCTTTCGCACCGGCGACCTCGGAACGCTGGACCACGAGGGTCGGCTTTACTACCGCGGCCGCTTGAAGGAAATGGTGAAGAGCGGGGGCATCAACATCGCGCCCATCGAAGTGGAAGAAACGCTGATGGGCCACCCAGCGGTACGCAGCGCTTACGTCATTGGCGTACCCGACCCAAGCCTGGACGAGATTTTGGTGGCCATCGTTATCCTCAAGCCCGCCGCTTCGGTCAGCGCGGATGAGCTCACACAGTTCTGCAAAAAGGAACTCGCCGCCTACAAGGTGCCGGCGCGTTTTCGCTTCGCCACGGA
>JBBAPP010000189.1:0-4492 GCA_040400775.1 Polaromonas sp.
GACATGAATTCCAGCTGAGTCGCTTCAGACAAGCTGTGCAATGGCCCAAAATTTGCCATAGCTTGTGCGTTGCCCAGCAGCTTGGGTGCCAAGTACACCAAAAACTCATCCACCAAGCCAGCGCGGATGAAAGAGCCATTCAGCTTATGGCCAGCTTCGACGTGCAGCGCATTGATTTCCCGCTCTGCAAGGTCGCGCAGCATGGCCGACAGCTCAACTTTGCCACTTTCACCAGGCAAGTAAATAACCGTTACACCCAAGGCTTCTAAAGCTGCTTTTTTAGCATCATTTGGCACTGCAGCGTATATATAACAAGCGCGAGTAGCTCCTAAAATATGAGCATCTAAAGGCGTCTCCAGCTTGCTGTCAACGATCACGACATGCGGCTGGCGGCTGGCTTTTACCAGCCGAACATCCAATCTTGGGTTATCTGCCAACAGCGTGCCAATGCCCGTCAACAGCGCACAACTCTGCGCCCGCCAGGCGTGGCCATCGGTACGCGCTGCCTCGCCCGTTATCCATTGGCTTTGGCCATTCAGCAGCGCAGTCTGTCCGTCAAGCGAGGCCGCCAGCTTCATCCGCACCCAGGGTGTTTTACGAATCATGCGGCTGAAAAAACCAAGGTTCAAGGCACGCGACTCAGCTGCACCAGGCCCCACTTCAACCGCAATGCCCGCCGCCCGCAAACGTGCAAAACCCTGGCCAGATACCAAAGGATTCGGGTCAGCAATCGACGCCACCACTTTTTTGACACCCGCAGCAATCAAAGCATCACAACACGGCCCTGTGCGGCCGTGGTGGCAGCAAGGCTCCAGCGTGACGTAGGCTGTGCAACCATTAACTGAATGGCCCTTGGCGGCAGCATCGCGAAGTGCCATGATTTCAGCGTGCGGGCCGCCGACTGGCTGAGTGTGGCCTTGGCCGAGAATGGTGTTATGGCCGTCGACCAGGACGCAGGCTACAGCCGGATTGGGTGCGCAGAGGCTAGCGGCTTGTTTTGCCAGCAGCTGCAAAGAATGCGCTATCTGTTTGGTCATCAATTGAGCGTACCACTTCTCATCAGGGTGAATTTGTCAAAGCTGCTGGTCACAAACCAAGACCGGGTTTGATGTTAATTTGAATAACTTTTCGGTTGCCAACAGCAATGCCGTTTTTCCGAGCCGGCGTAAAAGCAAGATCAGCAAGCTGTGTCAGGCTAGCCAAGACATCGTTGCTACACGCACCTTCAAGGCATCTCACCTCAAGCGTCCGTCCATCCTTTTCAATCCAAAACTCAAGAACAACGGTTTCAACATGCAGTGGCAAGATCCGGACTAGTGCGGTTTCAAAGTCGTCGCCTGGCTGTGCTTTCACATCAACCGCGTCAGTGTCTAAAAAATAGTCACGGCCAGGAAAACCCGGCCAGATGGGGGAGACAGGCAGATCACTCTTTTTATTTTGTGGTTCGCTGCGTTCATCTGTAGCCGTACTGTTTTTTTTACTTGTCTGCGCATCTGGCTGATACAGGGCTACAGCCAAAGGGGTGTTGATATTCGCTCGCACTGTAACAACCAAAATCTCTGCAGTCCGGCTGATCGGCTTTGCTGCAGTGCCGAATACAAAGCCACGGTTAAAACCAGCGAGTAAAGCGAGATGCACCGAACAGACAACAACAATCGATACAAGTTTTATCCAGCCTGACCCTCGCGGCATGTGTTACCTCAGGCACTTAGATGCGTCCAGCGTCGCGAGAGTGGTTGAAATTGAACCATAGTTAGTCTTGATATAGTTCCCGCATGCATCACCCGCCATGGCGTTTAGTCGCGTGGCTGTCATGGTGTAGGTAGTAGTGCTGACGACCAAAGTAATCGCGTAATTCGCAATACCTGTGTTTGGAATAGCGGTAAAACGCGCATTAAAACCGGCATTCATGTTGTTAGTAGGTGGGTTGCTGGTGTAGACGTTGTTTTCGCTGTTAAAACGCTCCAGCCAGACCTCTGCTTTGAGTATTTCAGCGCGCGCTTCGGCGCGTTTGCCTCTGGCAATGTACTGGCTGTAGGCCGGCAATGCGACGGCAGCCAAAATGCCGATGATCGCCACTGCGATCATCAGTTCAATCAGCGAGAAGCCGCGTGTCTTTCGCCCGATCATTTTTTACTCCAGATGGATGTCATCGATTTCGCAAAATTTCGCGCCACGTCAACCGGCCATCGCCGCAACTGCCATAGTGTAGAGCAGTGGCGACACCGCCAGTCCCGAGTGCCGAAAGTGTGCGATAGACACAGGTTTCACATGCTTTCCATGGTGGGCAGCAAATAGCGGGATCATCGCAGCATACGTACTCACCAGCAACTTTCGGATTATCAATTCTTTTTGGGTCACCGGGCAGGCACGAACCGCCTAGAGGGGTAGAAAGCCGATAAACGCCTGCACGACCAACCTCAAAACTGTTGCTGGCGCCTGTTCCCGTAGCTATAAACCCGGTGATGGCTGCGGCGCCCTCGACAGGATTGGCGATGGCATTGCCCGTGATGGGGTTTAGTTCCATCGTGAAGCTGATACTGTTGACCCGGCAGCCATCCGCTGCGCCGTCTGGGGCAATTGATTTAAAAAGAATACGCCCAGAACTTTGTGCCAAAGGATTGAATACAAGCGCTTCTGATCCAAGCGGCAAGTTGAGATACCAGCCTTTTTTGGTTGAATAGTCCACCGGCGTGTTCTCTATGTAACGAATGTTTGAAACCATACTGGTGGCTTTCATGGCTAATTCCGAAAGCCCAGCCGTCAAGCTTGTGGTGTTACCTGGCTTGTCATAAATGCCGTAAATCGTATTAATAAACGGTGCATTTAGCGGGTAGTCACTGCTCTGAAGCGTTTTTCCTGTACCAAATGCCAACAAATAACCACCATTTGGATGGGTAAAAGCTTGCACCACCGTGGTGATGGGCTGCACTACAACAGTCGCGCTACCAGTCAGCGTTGACCTTGCCTGGTAAAGCGGCAGATTGTCTGTGGTGGCAACTTTCCATTTGTTTGGATCGGCATCGCGGACGTCAAATTTCCAGACATTGCCTTTCAAGTCACCTGCATAAATGGTGTCTATGTTGCCGTCGTTGTCAGAGTCAATGGCGGTCGGCATACCCAAGCCATTGTCGGGCCCAGCCCCAGCTGGCCCGGTCGGTATTTTGATGTAATGGGTACCGGTTGTCCAGGTGCTGCTGCTGGCGACAGGGCTATCCGCATAAAGTATGTACAGGACAGCGTTTTCGTTGCTGCTGTTGTAACCATTGCCGTAAATGGCCGCCCATTTACCGTTGGCCATGCGCCCGGTTTGAAAAGGTTGGCCGTTTGCGCGCGATGATGGAGTGCCAGTGATAAAACCCATGTCTGGGTCGCCGGTTGCTTCACTGAACTCCCATTTGATGAGCTTGATAGCTGAGTTAGTGTCTTCCATGACTTCATGTGGTCTGGTTACGTCCAGCGCGTAGACGCCTTTGCCGCCACGCCCCAAAGTACCGAAAAGGTAGGTGGCCCAGGCGGGAGTTGTGCCCACCTTCATGTCAGCCGCCATCACACTGCCGTCCATCGTCATTCGACCTGTTCCGTTGTTCAAGGCAAAATCTTTTTCTGTCAAGGCTGACAACGGTGAAAACGGTGCCACCGTGGTTGTCCTGTACATGGCACGGGGTACGTAGGCAAAGAGTTCATTGCCGCTATCCGCACTAAAAGCGTGCAGCATGCCGTCGTTTGCAGCCACAAAAACCGCATGTGTCGCTGTATTTGTGTTTTTGAATGCCTTGTAGCCGCCGCCGTAGTCTGACTCCGTGTAACCCGCCGCTGGTGGGCCGATAACCCAGGGTGTTGAATTAACGATGGCCCCCAATGTGGTCGTTGAGCGGACGCGAAGCCCACCAGCAACACTTTCATTGGTCTTGTCGCCACGCAGCCAGTTAAGTTTATTCTCACCAGCTGCCGCACTGTCGTAGGTGCTGACGGATGCTTGATTCTTTTTCATCGCGTCCTGTTGTTGTATAGATAAATTCGCCCAGCGAAAAACTATCGGGCCTGCGCTTGAGAGCGACAGAATCTTGCGACCTGTACGCCAATCTTGGGTTGTCAGTTTTGCCCCTGCGTCCCAGTCTGCCAGCGTGGACGCACGGCCGTCAGGTAAAAAGCTGAAGCGCTCGAACTTGCCGCCAGCCTGCGCATCCGCCAGATCGGTCTTGGTTTTGATGTCAAACGCACTTTGGTAAATAAAACCGCCGACCTTGGGTGAAGCGGCCGGTGCGGCGCCACCAGTATTCAAAATGGTGTCGAAGACTTGTGACAAAGACTTTTCAAACTGGCTGGGGTCAACAGCGTAAAAGTATTTGTCGGGTATACCGTCAGCGCCTGTTGTGCCATCTGTGCCCTTTACATCCCACATAGACAGGGTTGGCGTTGCGCCCGGCGTGTAGGTCGACGTGCCCAATGTAAGGCCGCCATATTTGGCGGCATACCACAGCGGGTCTTT
>JBBAPP010000190.1:0-4484 GCA_040400775.1 Polaromonas sp.
TGCAAGAACCTCCTGGTTCGCGCAGCGGCCTGCAAGAACCCCCTGGTGCGAGTGGCGGCGTGCAAGAGCCACCGGTTGTTAGTGGCGGTGTACAAGAGCCACCTGGTGCGAGCAGCGGCGTTCAAGAACCGCCTGGCGCACAGGCCAGTGACACCAACGGCAAGGACGAACCTTTGAAAGAAATGGGCGCAGGCGAGGCCACCAATGCCCCAAAAACCGAGCCTGTACCTGCAGGTTTTTACACCGGCTTTTGGGTTGTGTGTCTTTTCACGATGGCACTGCTGGCTTTTTATTACTATAGGTTTAATGATGAGCAGTACGAAATCCTGTCAATGCTGATTCATTCTGTGGCACCGCTGGCCATTTTGACGTTCATTGTGTTGGGTGTTATTTTGTTTGGCATCACCACTGCCACGGAATCAGCAGCAGTGGGGGCTGCGGGCGCATTTTTAATGGCCTGGCAAGCGGGCACGCTTAACTTTCAAAAAATCAAGGAGGCCGTGTTTTTAACCTCCAAAACCACTTCCATGGTGTGCTGGCTGTTTGTCGGTTCCGCCTTGTTTTCTGCAGTGTTTGCCCTATTGGGTGGCCAGCGCCTGGTAGAGACCTGGGTTTTGAGCATGAACCTGACGTCCATCCAGTTTTTGATATTGTCACAGGCCATCATTTTTGTACTCGGCTGGCCGCTCGAATGGACAGAAATCATTGTGATTTTTGTACCTATCTTTTTACCCTTGCTGGTACATTTTCAGATCGACCCCATCCTGTGGGCAGTGCTGGTGTTTGTCAATCTACAGGCGGCTTTTCTGTCGCCGCCCGTAGCCATGTCAGCGTTTTATTTGAAAGGGGTATCGCCAGCTCATGTGACGATCAACCAGATATTTGCGGGCATGATGCCCTACATGCTGATCGTGATTTTGTGCATGGTGCTGATGTACATCTGGCCCGGCCTAACGTTGTGGCTGCCCAAGTACTTGTACGGTTGAATACATCGTGCTAATGTCTGTCAAGGGCGCTTCGGCGCCCTTTTTTTCCAAAAAGTGTAAGATTGACGTTTACGTAAACGTCAACTAAAAAATGGCTTGATAAACAGCCGGGAAAGAAACCCATGACCGACCTGTCCGCAGAATACAAAGCCTTGGCCACCTACCGCCCGACCCACAAGGTGCGCTTTGTGACGGCGGCCAGCCTGTTTGACGGGCATGATGCCGCCATCAACATCATGCGGCGCATTTTGCAAAGCATGGGCGCAGAAGTCATTCACCTGGGGCATAACCGCAGTGTTGACGAGGTGGTCACCGCTGCACTGCAAGAAGACGCGCAAGGCATTGCGATCAGCAGCTACCAGGGCGGCCATGTGGAGTACTTCAAATACATGGTGGATTTGCTCAAAAGCCGTGGCGGCGCGCATATTCAGGTGTTTGGCGGCGGCGGCGGCGTGATCGTTCCGCCTGAGATCAAAGAGCTGCATGCCTACGGCGTGACGCGTATCTACAGCCCGGAAGACGGTCAAAAAATGGGCTTGGCCGGGATGATTGGCGAGATGGTGATGCGCTGCGACAAAGACCTGACGGGTTTTGCGCCTAGCAGCATCGATGCGGTGGCAGGCCATACCGAAGCCGCTTGGCGGGCTCTGGCGCAGCTCATCACTGCACTCGAGAACGACACAGTAAAAGATGCTTTAGCCCAACAAATACGGGCGCAAGCAGCTATAAAAAAGATACCGGTCTTAGGTATCACGGGTACTGGTGGCGCAGGTAAATCGTCGCTGACCGATGAGCTGATTCGCCGCTTGCGTTTGGACCAAAACGATGCGCTGCGGATTGCCGTGATTTCGATTGACCCCTCACGCCGCAAGAGCGGTGGTGCCTTGCTGGGCGACCGCATCCGCATGAACGCCATCAACCCTTGGGCGACACAGACCCCCACGCTTGTCGCTTCGCGTACTGCGCTGTCCCCCGAGGGGGCCGTAATCGACTTGGAGCGGCCCGGCGTCGATTCTGGCTCACGTGTCTTCATGAGGTCTTTGGCGACGCGCGAGTTTGGCTCAGAAATCAGCAAGGCCCTGCCCGACGTGATTGCCGCTTGCAAATGCGCAGGCTTTGACTTGATCGTGGTCGAAACCTCCGGCATTGGCCAGGGCGACGCCGCCATCGTGCCGCATGTGGACGTACCCATGTATGTGATGACACCCGAGTTTGGCGCTGCCAGCCAACTGGAAAAAATCGACATGCTGGACTTTGCCGAATTTGTGGCGATCAACAAGTTTGACCGCAAAGGCTCGCTCGATGCGCTGCGTGATGTGGCCAAGCAGGTGCAACGCAACAAGGAAGCCTGGGGCACGCCAGCCGACCAGATGCCCGTGTTTGGCACCATGGCTGCGCGCTTCAACGACGATGGCGTGACGGCGCTGTACCAGGCCATGAAGCCGCGCTTGGCCGCGCTGGGCTTGCGATTGACCGAGGGCACGTTGCCCAAAGCCGACGTCCGCCACAGCACCAACCAAACGCCGGTGGTGCCTGCAGCCCGGGCCCGCTATCTGGCTGAAATCAGCGACACCGTTCGCGGCTACAAAAAGCGCGCCATCGCACAAGGCCAGTTGGCGCGCGAGGTGCAGCAGCTCAAAGCCGCTGCCGCGATGCTCAAAGAAGGCAAACCAAACCGTGCACCCGCAGCAGAAGCCGCACTTGACCTGGCAGGCCACCGCAAAGCCCGTATGGACGCCGACGCACGCGCCCTGCTGGCGCAGTGGCCCGACATGCAGGCCGCCTATGCGGGCGCTGAATACGTGGTCAAAATCCGCGACAAAGAAATCCGCACCGCGCTGGTTACCTTATCGTTGTCAGGCACACCGATTCGCAAAGTCAGCCTGCCCAAATACCACGACGATGGCGAAGTATTGCAGTGGCTGATGCTCGACAACGTCCCCGGCAGCTACCCCTACACCGCAGGTACCTTTGCCTTCAAACGCGAAGGCGAAGACCCAACCCGCATGTTTGCGGGCGAGGGCGACCCATTTCGTACCAATACGCGCTTCAAGTTGCTCAGCGCGGGCATGGCCGCCAAGCGGCTGTCAACCGCGTTTGACTCGGTCACGCTGTACGGCAATGACCCTGGCCTGCGGCCCGATATTTACGGCAAGGTGGGTAACAGCGGCGTCAGCATTGCCACACTCGACGACATGAAAGTGCTGTACGGCGGCTTTGACTTGTGCAGCCCGTCAACCTCGGTGTCCATGACCATCAACGGCCCAGCACCGAGCATCTTGGCGATGTTCATGAACACTGCCATTGACCAGAACATGGACAAGTTCAAGGCTGACAACAGCCGTGACCCGACCGCTACTGAAACCGAAAAAATCCGCGAATGGGTACAAGAAAACGTGCGCGGCACGGTGCAGGCCGACATTTTGAAAGAAGACCAGGGCCAAAACACCTGCATCTTTTCGACCGAGTTCAGCCTGAAAGTCATGGGCGACATTGCCCAGTATTTTGTACACAACCGGGTGCGTAATTTTTACAGCGTGTCGATCAGTGGTTATCACATTGCCGAGGCGGGTGCCAACCCCATCAGCCAGCTTGCCTTTACCCTGAGCAACGGCTTTACCTTTGTTGAAGCCTACCTGGCGCGCGGCATGCACATTGATGACTTTGCGCCTAATTTGAGCTTTTTCTTCAGCAACGGCATGGACCCTGAATACACCGTGATGGGCCGTGTCGCACGCCGCATCTGGGCCGTGGCGATGAAAGAAAAATACGGCGCCAACGAGCGCAGCCAAAAGCTCAAATACCACATCCAGACCAGTGGCCGTAGCCTGCACGCGCAAGAAATCCAGTTCAACGACATCCGCACCACGCTGCAAGCGCTGATTGCCATTTACGACAACTGCAACAGCCTGCACACCAACGCCTTTGACGAGGCCATCACCACACCGACGGAAGAATCGGTGCGCCGGGCGATGGCGATCCAGCTCATCATCAACCGTGAATGGGGCCTAGCCAAAAACGAAAACCCAAGCCAGGGCGCCTTCATCATTGAAGAGCTGACCGAACTGCTTGAAGAAGCGGTATTGCAAGAGTTTGAACGCATCGCCGAGCGCGGCGGCGTGCTGGGCGCGATGGAAACCGGCTACCAGCGCGGCCGCATTCAGGACGAGTCGATGCACTACGAAATGCTCAAACACACCGGCGAGTTGCCGATCATCGGCGTCAACACCTTTCGCAACCCGCACGGCGACGCGGTGCAAGACAAGCTCGAGCTGGCCCGCTCCACCGAGGAAGAAAAGCAAAGCCAGTTAAAGCGCCTGGACGACTTCCACGCCAAGCATTCCGGCGAATCCCCTGCCATGCTGAAACGCCTGCAAAAAGCCGTGATCGACAACGCCAATGTGTTTGAGGTGCTGATGGACGCGGTACGTGTCTGCTCACTCGGGCAAATTACCAACGCGCTGTTTGAGGTGGGTGGGCAGTACCGGCGCAATATGT
>JBBAPP010000191.1:0-4473 GCA_040400775.1 Polaromonas sp.
CCAAAACCAAACGCCAGGGCGCGTGGGTTGGCTGGCTGTTTGCCACCGCCATGCAGGCAGCGACCTGGTGGTGGCTGTTCATTTCGCTGAACACCTATGGCGGCTTGGCCGCGCCACTGACGGTCATCGCCGTTGTCGGGTTGGCGGCTTTCTTAGCCCTTTACTACGCTGCAGCTTGTTCAGTTTTTACAGCGATAGCGCCAGTTAATCGCTCTGGGCGTGCTATTTTATTTGCAGCTCTTTGGTTGCTGGCTGAATTGGCCAGAGTCGCGCTGTTTACGGGTTTCCCGTGGGGTGAGGGTGGGTATGCGCAATTGGATGGGCCGTTTGCCGACTTGGCCAAAATTATCGGCGTGCATGGTTTGACGTTTGCTGCTGCATGGCTGGCTGCGGGCGTTGTCAGTCAAATGGACAAGCCGCGTTGGGTGAGTGCATGGCCTATGGCGGTCGCCTTGATGTTAGCGGCATCAGCAAGCTTTGCATGGAAGTCAGGGATCGCAGGTGCATCGGGTTTTTCAAAAGCAGTGGCCAGCCCTTTTACCGTGACTCTGCTGCAAGGCAACATCGCCCAAGACGAAAAGTTTCAACCCGCGGGCGGCATACCGGACGCCCTGGCTTGGTACAAATCGCAGCTCATAGCCGCCACCACGTCCCTCGTCGTGACGCCTGAAACCGCCATCCCCCTGTTGCCCCACCAGTTGCCAGAAGCTTACATGGACGCGCTGGTCAATCGCTTCACCAAACCCCAACCTGAATCTTCCGGCGCAGCCCAAACTGCCGCTCTGATTGGCATCCCGCTAGGTAACAGCCAGCAGGGCTATACCAACTCTGCTATTGGGCTTAAACCCTCCGCATCCCAGACGATTTACCAATACGACAAACACCACCTGGTGCCGTTCGGCGAGTTTGTACATCCGCTGTTCAAATGGTTTTTGGCGATGGTCAACATCCCGCTGGCAGACTTTAATAGCGGTGCTCTTAAGCAGCCCTCGCTCGACTGGCAAGGCCAGCGCATCGCACCGAATATTTGTTATGAAGACTTGTTTGGTGAAGAGCTCGCTGCCAGGTTTATCGACCCGGTCACAGCGCCCACCATGTTGGTCAACGTCAGTAATATCGCCTGGTTTGGCAACACCATCGCCATTGACCAGCACCTGAACATCTCTCGGATGCGGGCGCTTGAGTTTGAGCGCCCCATGATTCGCGCCACTAACACCGGTGCGACAGCCATCATTGACCACACAGGACGCGTCACACATTTATTGCCGCGCCACACACGCGGCGTACTGGTAGGCGGCGTTGAAGGCCGCAGCGGCATCACGCCGTACGCCTGGTGGGCCGCCCGCTTTGGTTTATGGCCTTGGTGGGGGTTGATTTTTGCTATTATTTTAATAGCTGTTTACGCCCGTATTTATTGGGCTAGAAGCCAATTTGATAGGTAAAAACGACGTTTTTGAAAGCAAAAATGCCTATAAAATGCCCAAATGCTAAGTTTTCAAGACATCATCCTCACCCTGCAAAGCTATTGGGCCAAGCAAGGCTGCGCACTGCTCCAGCCCTACGATATGGAAGTCGGGGCAGGCACATCACACACTGCCACCTTTTTGCGTGCCCTCGGCCCCGAGCCATGGAAAGCTGCTTACGTGCAGCCCAGCCGCCGCCCCAAAGACGGCCGCTATGGCGAAAATCCAAACCGCTTGCAACATTACTACCAGTACCAGGTCGTGCTCAAGCCCGCACCCGCCAACATACTTGAGCTGTATTTGGGCAGCTTGGAGGCGCTAGGGTTCGATTTGAAGCAAAACGATATTCGCTTTGTAGAAGACGATTGGGAAAACCCCACCCTGGGCGCCTGGGGCTTGGGCTGGGAGGTCTGGCTCAACGGCATGGAAGTCACCCAGTTCACCTATTTCCAGCAAGTCGGCGGCATTGACTGCAAGCCCATCACCGGCGAGATCACTTACGGCCTGGAGCGCTTGGCCATGTACCTGCAAGGGGTAGACAACGTCTACAACCTGAAGTGGACGGAAGGGCTCAGTTATGGTGATGTTTACAAGCAAAACGAGGTTGAGCAATCGACGTATAACTTTGAGCATTCAGACGCAGATTTTTTGTTCACCGCCTTTACAGCGTTTGAAAAGCAAGCCAAGCATTTGATTCAAGCGCAACTGGCGCTACCAGCGTATGAGCAAGTTTTAAAAGCTGCCCACAGCTTTAATTTGCTCGATGCGCGTGGGGCTATCAGTGTCACAGAGCGTGCCGCCTATATCGGCCGCATCCGCAACTTGGCACGCGCCGTGGCGCAAAGCTACTACGAAAGCCGAGAGCGCCTGGGCTTCCCCATGGCTCCGCGTGAATGGGTGGCGCAGATGCTGAAAAAGGCGGCATAGCAATGACAACGAAGAACCTTTTAGTCGAATTGTTTGTAGAAGAGTTGCCGCCCAAGGCTTTAAAAAAACTCGGTGATGCTTTTGCTGGCGTGTTGTTTGACGTGCTTAAAGCGCAAGGCCTGACTACGGCGGAATCTGTTTTGAGCTCTTTTGCCTCACCACGCCGTCTGGCCGCACATGTGACGTATGTTTTGGCGATGGCCGTTGACAAAGCGGTGTCGCAAAAGCTGATGCCCGTGGCTGTCGGATTGGCTGCGGATGGCAGCGCCACGCCTGCCTTGTTGAAAAAGTTGGCTGCGCTTGGGGCTGACGCTTCCAGCGTTGCAGATTTAAAACGGGCGCCTGATGGCAAAGCAGAGGCGCTGTTTTATGACAGGCGGGTCTTAGGCGCAACGCTGGCTGAAGGCTTGCAAAAAGCCTTGCTTGAGGCGGTTGCCAAGTTGCCGATTCCTAAAGTAATGACCTACCAACTGGCGGATGGCTGGAGCGACGTTAAGTTTGTTCGGCCTGCGCATGGCTTGGTGGCTTTGCATGGCAGCGATGTCGTTGCTGTAGAAGCGCTGGGTTTGAGGGCAGGTCACACCACGCACGGCCATCGTTTTGAAGCGTCGGTTGACCCGGTGGTTTTATTGCACGCCGACAGCTATGCCGCAACGCTTGCCAAAGACGGCGCTGTGATCGCCAGTTTTGCAGATCGTCGCGCCGAGATTGTTCGCCAGTTGGCTGCAGCTGCCAAGAAAATTGGCGGTGGTGTGACGGCGATTGACGATGCTGCGCTGCTTGATGAAGTCACCGCGCTGGTCGAGCGTCCCAATGTACTGGTGTGTGAATTTGAAAAAGAATTTCTGGACGTGCCGCAAGAGTGTCTAATTTTGACCATGAAGGCGAATCAAAAATACTTTCCGCTGCTGGATGCCAGCAGCAAGCTGACCCATAAGTTTTTGGTGGTCAGCAACATCAGCCCGAAAGATGCGCGTTTTGTGATTGGCGGTAACGAGCGCGTGGTGCGGCCGCGGCTTGCTGATGCCAAGTTCTTTTTTGATCAAGACCGTAAAAAGACATTGGCTTCGCGTGTTGAGGGTCTCGGCAAGGTGGTTTATCACAACAAGCTGGGCTCGCAGGGTGAACGCGTTGAGCGGGTACGGGCGATTGCGAAGGCGATTGGCCAGCAACTGGGCGGTGATATTCTTGCGGCCAAAGCCGACCAAGCTGCGCAACTTGCCAAAACTGATTTGGTCACCGACATGGTGGGCGAATTCCCCGAGCTGCAGGGAGTCATGGGTCGCTACTACGCATTGAATGATGGGTTGCCTTTGGATATCGCAGACGCGATTGAAGATCATTACAAGCCGCGCTTTTCCGGTGACGATCTGCCTCGCAACACGGTCGGTTTGGTCGTGGCACTTGCGGATAAGCTGGAAACGCTTACAGGCATGTTCGGTATCGGCAACCTGCCCACCGGCGACAAGGATCCGTTTGCCCTGCGCCGACATGCCCTGGGCGTTATCCGGATGCTGGTTGAGAAGGAATTACCTCTCGATCTCAATCAGCTATTAGATTCAGCATTTGAACTGATGAAGCGGATTGAGGCCAGCGGCCCAATGCCGAGCCAACTACCCAAAGGTATGCATGCAATTGGAAGCGCTTTGTTCAGTTTGGATCCTAATGCGCCCACGCTGCTGGCAGACTTCATGTACGACCGCTTCGCCGGCTCACTGCGCGAGCAGGGCTATAGCGCGCAGGAAGTCGATGCCGTGCTGGCGCTCAAGCCGCAGCGCCTCGGCGATGTCGCCAAACGCCTGGCAGCCGTACGTGCCTTCGCCGCTCTGCCTGAAGCCCCAGCCCTAGCTGCCGCCAATAAACGCATCAGCAACATCCTGAAGAAAGCGCAAGACGTGCAAGCGGCGGTCAACGAATTGCTGCTCCAAGAACCTGCTGAGATAGCGTTGAGCAAAGCAATGTCTGATGTTGTTCCCAAAGCCAACGCCCAGTTTGAGGCTGGCGACTACACCGCCTCGCTGCAAACGTTGGCCGCTTTGCGTACCCCG
This sequence comes from Polaromonas sp., assembly GCA_040400775.1. Classification (GTDB taxonomy): domain Bacteria; phylum Pseudomonadota; class Gammaproteobacteria; order Burkholderiales; family Burkholderiaceae_C; genus Polaromonas. Next base: position 4,439 of record JBBAPP010000191.1, read on the forward strand.
GTCGATGCTTTCTTTGAAGGCGTGATGGTCAATGC
>JBBAPP010000192.1:0-4445 GCA_040400775.1 Polaromonas sp.
CAAAAGCTGAACCTTCATGCGGTCTGCAAAAGGGCTGCCAGCGGTCAACTGCTTTTTCTAGGTTTATTGTTTCGCAATACTTTGTCTGGACTGGAAAACACCATGAACCGAACCACCCACTTCAGCTTTATTTGGCTGGCTGTCGCCGCCACAGGGCTTGGTTTTGCTTTTTTGTCGCCAAACGAATCTAAAGTGATGGGGCAAATGCCCGCGCACGATACCCAATCACTCAGCCGTACACCGGTGAGCCTACCAGCAGGTTTGCCGACCGACCGAACGCTGGCACTGGTAACTTTTAACCGCAACCAGCGCGGCCAGGCCGACAGCTGGATAACGGGGCTGAACCTGAAAAACGACAGCAGCATCAGCTGGGTGCGTATTTTGGTACTGAATGACCCGGGGTCGCCCGACGGCCGCAGCGACGCAGAAAAACGCTTGCTGGAACGCTACACCAATGAGGCGGAGCGCACCAAAATGCTGCCGATGTTTACCGACAAAGCCGCTTTTGCCCAGGCAACCGGTCTGAACAGCACCGAGCATGCTTACGCGGTGGTGCTGAATCGCCAGGGCGATGTGCTGGCCAGGGCCGCAGGCTCTTTTGATGCCACCAAGGCGCAGGCGTTGCGCGAAACACTGTCGGCCACAGCTGAATAGCGGCAAGCAAGCCAAAGCGGGGAGGCTATAGGGTAAATAAAGCCCCGTCTGTAATTCGAATGCGTAAAAAAAGCTATCCTGTGTTGCGGTGCAGCATTTGCTGTAAAAAGGTGACGCCATGTCGAAAACATATTTTCAAAAATCATTCGCGCAAACCATACGCAGGGCCGCGCTGCTGACCGGTATGGGAAAGCTGGTCGGTGCATCGCGTCTAATTCAGCGCAGCCTACTGGGTTCAGTGCCCCAGACGCGGCCGCAAGTTCAGCCAGAAACCAAAGCACCTGCCGGCTGCGAGCAGACACCGGCCGCCAACGACCCGCAACGCGCTGAACACCCGCCCCAAGTCATCAACATGCCACCACCCCAGCGGCCAGTCGGAGATATCGACACGCCAGTACCAACGCGCAAAGCCAGTTTTACCAAACACCATTTTGTATTTGAAGCTGACATCTACCCGTACCGGCTGTACATACCGTCAGCGACTACGGTCGATGCCAGCGCTGACAAGCGCATGCCGCTGGTTGTGCTGCTGCACGGCTGCAAGCAGGATGCGCTGGATTTTTCAAACGGCACGGCCATGAACGCATTGGCCGATAAGCACCATGCGATGGTGCTGTACCCCGAGCAAATCACCCGTGCCAACGCCATGCGCTGTTGGAACTGGTTTGAACCCGGCCACCAGCAGGCCGAGCGTGGCGAGCCCGGCATGATTGCCGCGCTGACGCAAAGCATGTTGCAAAAACACGGCGCTGACCCAGAGCGCGTCTATATCGCAGGCTTGTCTGCGGGTGGTGCGATGGCGGCTGTGATGGCCGGCTTGCACCCGGATATTTTTGCAGCGGTGGGCGTACATTCGGGTTTGGCAGCGGGTGCTGCGAACGATGTGATGTCTGCATTTGGTGCAATGCGCTCAGGTGCAAAAGGCAGCAAGCAGCCGACATTGCCGACCATCATTTTTCATGGGACCGCTGATAAAACGGTACATCCCGATAACAGCCAGCACATCACCGAGGCAGCGCTGGCCGGGCTGAAGGCAGCGGGGCTGCAGCTGGTCAAAACCGCAAGCAGCAATAGCCACAACAAAGGAGAAAAAACCGAACGCGTGGTGTACAGCACCGAAGACGGCACGCCCTACATTGAAAACTGGCGCATCTTTGACGGCGCGCACGCCTGGTCAGGCGGCGACGCTATCGGCAGCTACACCGACCCGGATGGGCCATCTGCATCCGCTGCGATGCTGGCGTTTTTTTTGCGGCACCGTTTGCGCCACAACTAAAGCTTGACTGCTTTCTTGGGCGCTTCGCTACCGCTCAGGTCTTGCAACGCCGATACATGCAGCGCTTTTGACAGGGCATCAAGCACCTCAGATTGAAGATTCCAGCAGTGCCAGTACAGCGCAATCGGCAGCGCGAAATCAGGGCATAAATTAATCAGCTTGCCGGCGTCAATGTCTGCTTGAACGAGCAACTGCGGCAGCACCGCCGCACCCCAACCAGCGCGCAGCGCTCGCACTTGACCTTCAGATGACGGCACAAACATTTTGTCGAGCTGTACACTTTTCAAACCAAAAGCCTTGCTGACAAACTCGCCCGCCATGTCGTCTTTGCGGTTGAAGGCAATAAATGGCAGAGTGCGAAAGTTGTGTTTGCCTAGTGGTTTGTGAGCCAGCTTTTCAAACGCCAGTTCAGGCGTGGCCACGGCGAGGTAATTCATATAGCCCAGCGAGCTGACGCGGCAACCGCGCAGTGCCGCCTTGAGCGTAGTCACGCAGCCCAGCACCTGACCTTCACGCAGGCGCTCGTGGGTAAAGTCCTGGTCGTCGGCAATGATTTCAATCGGTAAGCCTTGGCGTGCCAAAGCATCCAGCGCGGGCAGTGCCCAAGTGGCAATGCTGTCGGCATTGATGGCGATTGATATGCGCGCCTCCTCGCGCGCGCCACCCGATGCGTTCGGTGCCAGCTCATGCAGATCACGCTCTAAATCAGCGCGAATCAGCCGCAGCATTTTGGTGTGTTTGAGCAGCAGTTGCCCGGCACTCGTCAGCCGCAGCGGCCGGGTGCGCACCACCAACACCGTGCCGACTTGTGATTCGAGCGTGCGTAAACGCTGCGACACCGCCGACTGGGTGATGGACAGCCGCGCTGCGGCACGCTCAAAACCATCTTCTTCAACGATGGCTACTAAACATTCCAGCGCAGCAGGATCAAAATTATTCATGTTGCCATCAGCCTTCATTTTTATATTAGCAAAACTGATGGTCAGTCTATCCGCTTACTTCAACTGTTCATAGCCTCAGCCTTGCGAGAAAATCCAGCAAGCAACACCAACACAAGAAAGCCAGGTATGAAGGTCATCGTTTTGGGCGCCGGTATCATCGGCATCAGCACTGCTTGGCACTTGCTGGAGCGCGGCCATGAGGTCAGCGTGGTAGACCGCCAGCCACAAGCCGCCATGGAAACCAGCTTTGCCAACGCCGCGCAAATATCGGTCAGCTATTGCGAGCCTTGGGCCAACCGCGATGCACCGCTGAAAGCGTTGAAGTGGATGTTCAGAGACGACGCGCCCTTGCTGTTTCGCCCGCAATGGGACATCAAGCAATGGCTGTGGGGATTGAAGTTTTTAAGCCAGTGCAATGATGCTGCTTTTGAGCGCAATGTGCAGCAACTGGTGGCGCTGGGTGCGTACAGCCACAGCGCCCTCAAAGACGTGGTGCGGGATACGGGCATTGACTACAACCGCCTGGAGCTCGGCATTGCGCACTTCTTTACCGACCAGCCATCGTTTGACACCGCAGGCGACGCCGCCGCGCTGATGCGCAAGTACGGGGTTGACCGCAAAGTCATCAGCAAAGCTGAACTGCTGGCGATAGAGCCCGCCTTTAATGCCTTTGCACATCGTATTGTTGGCGGCACGTACACCGCCAGCGACGAAAGCGGTGACGCGCGGGTTTTTACCCAGGCGCTGGCCCTGCGCTGCCTGGAGCGGGGTGCCGAGTTTTTGTACGGGCACGATATTGTGCGGTTGAACAAGGTTGACAATGCTATTGAATCAGTAGCTGTTTGCGCCCGTGTTCATTGGTCTAAATGCCAAAATGATACCCAAAAAGACGTGCTGTTGAAGGCTGATGCTGTGGTCGTGGCCTGCGGTTCATACAGCGAGCCGTTGCTGCGCGGCGTGGGTGTCAATTTGCCGATCTACCCCGGTAAAGGCTATAGCGCTACTTTCAAAATCCTGCGGCTCGAGCTGGCGCCGCAGGTCAGCACGATTGACGACGAAGTCAAATGCGCCATGAGCCGCCTGGGTGACCAGTTGCGCGTGGCTGGCACGATTGAGTTGGGCGGCTACGACTCGTCACTCACCAGCCCGCTGGCGCAAGCGCGATGCGCCATGCTGGCCCGCCGGGTTGAAGTGGTGCTGCCCGGCGTGTGCGACACGCGCCTGGAAAGCGAAGGCGGCAACCCCAACTTTTGGACCGGCCTGCGCCCCGCCACGCCCACCAACATCCCCTACATCGGCCTAACCCCGGTCAAAAAGCTGTGGGTCAATGCAGGGCACGGCACACTCGGTTGGACGCACGGCGCAGGATCAGGCAAGGCGCTGGCCGAGCTACTCAGCGGGCACAAGCCGGAGATGGCGTTTGAGTTTTATGGGGTTTGATGCCTTGATTTAACTGAGAAATGGCGTCACAATGGCTTTATTGTGAATTGAAGCCGTTTTGGAGTCACTGTGTCAAACCTGTCAATCAAAGACGTACCCGAAGCCTGGGCAGAAAGCCTAAGGCAACGCGCCGC
>JBBAPP010000193.1:0-2842 GCA_040400775.1 Polaromonas sp.
CGCTGGCCGTAACCCGCACGGCACAGGCACAAGCGCCAACCGCCGTCCTGGAGACCAGCGAGCAAGCGCAAGCGCTAGGCTACAAAACCGACAGCACCAAAGTAGACGTCAAGAAATACCCCAACCGTGCTGCTGATCAAAGCTGCTTTGGCTGCACTTTGTATCAAGGCAAAGCAGGCGACAGCAACGGTGGTTGTGCAGTGTTTGGCAACAACCTGGTGGCGGGCAAAGGCTGGTGCGGCGCTTGGACTAAAAAAGGGTGATCAGCGCAACGCCAGGTATGGGCTCAATGCTGCCCGCCAAAATGTTCGCCATCTTTTAGCGCATACACCGTGCCGCAATAAGGGCACTTAGCGCTGCCTGTGCGCGCCACGTCTAGGTACACCTTGGGGTGGCTGCTGAAAATTTGCATCTGCGCTTTGGCGCTGGGGCAGTAGACGCCGCCTTGCGCGTTGAGCTCAGAAGCCAGCAACTCGATGTGCGATGCGCTGGTCATGCTCAAACTTTGGCCAGCCAGGACGCGTATTTCGGATTGCGGCCATTGACGATGTCAAAAAACGCCGCCTGAATTTTTTCGGTGATCGGGCCGCGTGCGCCGCTGCCAATATCAATCCGATCGAGCTCACGGATGGGCGTGACCTCCGCCGCTGTGCCGCTGAAGAATGCTTCATCGGCGATATAAATTTCATCGCGGGTGATGGCTTTTTCTTTGAGCTCTAGCCCCAAGTCTTTGCAAATTGAAAAGATCGTGTTGCGCGTGATACCGTTCAAAGCGCCAGCGCTTGAATCAGGTGTGTAGACCACCCCTTTGCGCACCACAAACACGTTTTCGCCCGCGCCCTCGCTGACAAAACCCTGCGGGTCCAGCAGCAGCGCTTCGTCGTAGCCCTCATCGGTGGCTTCCATGTTGGCCAATATCGAGTTGGTGTAGTTGCTCACCGCCTTGGCGTGAATCATGGTGATATTGACATGGTGCCGCGTGAAGCTGGACGTTTTAACCCGAATGCCGCGCTTCAAACCGTCATCACCCAAATACGCGCCCCAGGGCCAGGCAGCCACCATCACATGGATTTTGTTGCCCTTGGGTGACACACCCAGTTTTTCTGAACCGATCCAGGTCAGTGGGCGTATGTAGCAGCTCGGCAGCTTGTTTTCGCGCACCACGGCCAGCGTGGCCTGCATCACCTCTTCTTGTGTGAACGGTATTTTCATGCGCAAAATTTTGGCGCTGTTGAAAAAGCGCTCGGTATGCTCCTCCAGCCGGAAAATACCGGTGCTGCCGTCTTCAAGCTGGTAGGCACGCACACCTTCAAAAGCGCCGCAGCCGTAGTGCAAGGTGTGTGTCAGCACATGAATTTTGGCGTCACGCCATTCGACCATCTGGCCGTCCATCCAGATTTTGCCGTCGCGGTCTTCCATCGACGGGGTGGCGTGTGGGGCGGCAGCGGCTTGGGTGCTCATGGGTTTGTCTTTCCAGTGATTTTTAAATAACGCTTGATTTTAAGGGGAGATAGACGCCAACCGCGCAACCGCATGCGTTGCAAATGTGCTGACGGCGAAGGCAACTGCACATCTGCCGCTGACTATCCGCAACTCTCTGCCGCTTGCGCGGCCCAAGCCATTGGTGAAGAATTCAAGGTTTTATGCGGCTAAGCAATGGCTGCGGGATAAAAAAGCGCTGCGCTAGGCGGCGACGTCTGCAGACTGGTCAGGCCTGTAAAGCACATGATGCGACAACTTGCCGCCGACAAAGGTGCAGGTGACGGTTGACTCCGTGCCGTCTTTCCATTCGAACACTTCCGGCTGAGCGTCTTTGACGGACTTGAGCAGCCCTAAAGCCCGCGTCATCGCCACGACATGCAGCAGCGTTGCGCCGGGTTTGAGCTTGGCGTTGAGCATCACCGCGCTGTCGACATGGCCGATGGGCCGGTTCGCCGCGCGTTTGAGCACCGCCATCATGCGGGTGAAGTGCAGCAGCATGCCAAATACGAGTACGCTGACCACGGCAACGATGCCTGGCCAGCCGTAAGAGCGGTAAGCCAGCACCGAGCCGCCGACGATGGCTAAAGGGATAAGGATTTTTTGGTAGTTCATCGAATTATTTTGACTTAGGTCTGTAGTCGACCTGCGGCAGGTCTTTGAAATGTGCGTCACATGTCACCAGCTCGGCATCGTGTTCTAGGGCTGTGGCGTAAATGAGGGCGTCTAGGGCGTGGAGTTTGTGTGTTTTTGCCAAGTCAGCTGCCAGAAATGCGACACGCTCGCCCGTCGGCACAATGACTGCCTCGCGCAGCGCCAAAACGATGAAGTCAGCGGTGGGCGCGGCATACTCGCGCAGCGCCCAGCGGCGCAACTCAAACTGCACCATGCTGGGCACCAAGATGCTTTGTTTGTCCGACAACAACGCATTGAGCTGCACACCGAGCGGACTACCTAAAACAATTTCGATCCAGACGCAGGTGTCTAAAACCTTCATGCAGCAACCTGTTTTCGCCCTTTTTTGACGGCTTTGCGCACGGCGGGTTTGTATGGCTTAGCTGTGTCAGCAGGTGGGCTTTGGGCAAGACTGGGTCGGGGCAATATGTCTTCACGCCGCGTGTCGCGGTCACGGTAATTGCTCGGGTCACCACCCTTACCAATACCTAGTAAGTCTTCAAGTTTCGGTTGTGGCACGAGTCGCACCGATTTACCAATGCACAAAAATGCCAGCTTTTGACCTGGCTTTAAATTCATGCTGTCTCTGATTTCTTTAGGAATAGAGATTTGGTACTTGCTGGAAAGCGTGGCAGTGGGGATTGACATTCTTGCACTCCTTGGATCGATATCATTATTGTAAGACGAA
>JBBAPP010000193.1:2942-4444 GCA_040400775.1 Polaromonas sp.
TCACTGCAAGCTGCGCACCACCTCCAGCGCCTGCTCAATCCGCTCGACCGCGTGAATCGTCAGGCCTTCAAAGGCCTTGTCATTCTTTTTAGGCGCGTTGGCTTTGGGCACGATGGCGACACTAAAGCCCAGCTTGGCGGCTTCTTTCAAGCGCTCCTGGCCGCGCGGTGCAGGCCGCACCTCGCCTGCCAAACCGACCTCACCAAAGGCAATAAAGCCTTTCGGTAACGGCCTGCCGCGCAAGCTTGAAGTGATCGCCAACATCACGGCAAGGTCAGCCGCAGGCTCGCTGATGCGCACGCCGCCAACCGCATTCACAAACACGTCTTGGTCCATACACGCCACACCCGCATGGCGGTGTAGCACGGCCAGCAGCATGGCCAAGCGGTCTTTGTCCAGCCCCACCGACAAGCGCCGGGGCGATGGCCCGCCGCTGTCGACCAGCGCTTGAATCTCGACCAGCATGGGCCGCGTGCCTTCAAGAGTCACCATCACGCAGCTGCCGGGCACCGGCTCGCTGTGCTGGCTTAAAAAGATCGCGCTGGGGTTGCTGACGCCTTTCAAACCCTTTTCGGTCATGGCGAAAACGCCGATTTCATTGACCGCGCCAAAGCGGTTTTTAATCGCCCGCACCAAGCGAAAGCTGCTGTGCGTGTCGCCCTCAAAATACAGCACGGTGTCGACCATGTGCTCCAGCACGCGCGGGCCAGCCAATGCGCCTTCCTTCGTCACATGGCCGACCAGTACGATGCAAACGCCTGACGACTTGGCCATGCGTGTCAGGTGCGCGGCGCATTCACGGACCTGCGCCACTGAGCCTGGGGCCGACGTGAGCTGGTCTGAATAGACCGTTTGAATCGAGTCAATAACAGCAATCGTGGGCTGCATGGCCTCCAGCGTGGCGAGGATTTTGTCGAGCTGAATTTCAGCCAGTACTTTGACTTGCGAGCCTTCCAAACCCAACCTGCGTGAACGCAGCGCAATTTGCGCACCGCTCTCCTCGCCAGTCACATACAGCGTGGTCACTGCGCCCCCACGTTCCTTCGCTTTGCGTAACTCTCTGCCCCCCAAGGGGGCTACCGCGCCTTGGGGCGGCCGGGCGGCGCGTTCCCCAGCGCGCTGCATTGAATCCAGCGCCTGCAGCAGCAGCGTTGACTTACCAATGCCCGGGTCGCCGCCAATCAACACCACACCGCCCTCGACAATGCCGCCGCCCAGCACCCGGTCCAGTTCGTCATGTCCGGTGGGCGTGCGCTGCATGTCGGTCGCGTCAATGTCGGCCAGTGTGGTGACTTCCGACAGCTTGGCCAGGCCTTGGTATTGTTGGTTTTGCTGGCCAAAGCGGTTTTTAACGGGTGACGTGCTCTCGGCCACGCCTTCAGTCAGCGTGTTCCAGGCGTTGCAGTGCGGGCATTTTCCCAGCCACTTGGGGCTAGCGCCGCCACATTCGGTGCAGGTGTAGATTGTTTTGTCTTTGGCCATGCGCCGATGGTACGTTAAAT
>JBBAPP010000194.1:0-4437 GCA_040400775.1 Polaromonas sp.
GCCAAATGAGCCAACCCACCCACCTCCCCGGCCAGCCCTTTGTCGCCTACAAGGGCGATGCACTGTATGTCGAAGAAGCGGCTTTGGCCAGCTTGGCGCAAGCCCACGGCACACCGCTGTTTGTTTATTCCAAAGCCGCCATGCTCAGTGCATTGGCAGCTTACCAACGCGGCTTTGCGGGGCGCCAGGCACAAATCTGCTACGCCATGAAGGCCAATTCGTCATTGGGCATTTTGCAGGTATTTGCCAATGCAGGTTGCGGTTTTGACATTGTGTCGGGGGGTGAGCTGGAGCGCGTGGTGGCGGCAGGAGGCGACCCGTCCAAGGTCATTTTTTCAGGCGTTGGTAAAACCCGTGACGAGATGCATCAAGCCTTGAAGGCGGGCATCGGCTGCTTTAACGTTGAAAGCGAAGCCGAGCTGGATGTGCTCTCGGGCGTAGCCGTCGGTATGGGTTTGATAGCCCGCGTCAGTATTCGGGTGAATCCCAACGTCGACCCAAAAACCCATCCTTATATTTCTACCGGTTTAAAGGGCAACAAGTTTGGTGTGGCGCATGAAGACGCATTGCGAATTTACCAACATGCAGCCAAGCTCAAAGGCTTGCGCGTGGTCGGTATTGACTGCCACATCGGCTCACAAATCACCACCACCGAGCCCTATCTGGACGCGATGGACCGGGTACTGGAGCTGGTGACCAGCATTGAAGCCGCAGGCATACCGATTGAGCACATTGATTTTGGTGGTGGCCTGGGTATCGACTACAACAACGACACGCCACCCCAAGCTGACGCACTCTGGCAGCAGCTGCTGGCCAAAATTGATGCCCATGGTTTTGGCAACAAAAAACTGATGATTGAACCCGGTCGCTCACTGGTCGGCAACGCAGGCGTGTGCGTGACCGAGGTGCTGTACCTTAAACCCGGCGAACAAAAAAACTTTTGCATCATCGATGCCGCTATGAACGACCTGCCGCGCCCGGCCATGTACCAGGCGTTTCACGCCATCGTGCCCTTGTCCATCACTGACCAGTCTGCGTCAATCTACGACGTGGTCGGTCCGGTCTGCGAAAGCGGTGACTGGATTGGCCGCGACCGCCACCTGAATGCCGTAGCCGGCGACTATTTGGCAGTATTGTCAGCAGGCGCTTACTGCATGAGCATGGCCAGCAACTACAACACCCGCGGCCGTGCCGCAGAAGTACTGGTCGATGGCGAGCAGCTTCACGTTATTCGCCAACGGGAAACCGTGCAAGACCAGATGCGCCAGGAGCAGCTTGTCAAAGATTGACAATCGCTATTTATAAAATAGCTGCTCGCCCATGAATTTGTTGGGCTACAGCCTTTTTCTTACCTATAAGTTGGCGTACGCGCCAGCCCAGCAAAACAGCAATAATGGCGGCGTATACAAACACTTCTGCAAAGTTGTTCTTGCCTGCCCGCATCCAGAAAAAGTGCAGCAAGCCCAGTCCTGAAATCACATAGACCAGCTTGTGCAGCAGCTGCCAGCGCTTGGCACCCATGGCTTTGATGGCGGCATTCAATGATGTGGCAGCCAGCGCCGTGAGCAGCAAAAAAGCCAAGAATCCCACCAAAATAAACGGGCGTTTGGCAATGTCTTTGGCGATGCCGAGGGCATCAAAACCCATATCAAACCAGCTGTAGCTCAGCAAGTGAAGCATCACGTAGAAGTAAACGAAGAGGCCAAACATGCGGCGAAAGCGGGCTAAAGCCGGCGTGTTGCTGAGGCTACGCAGCGGCGTGACGGCCAGCACCATACAGACAAAGCGCAGTGTCCAGTCCCCGGTCGCTCGAACCAGAGCTTCTGCCGGGTTGGCACCCAGCTGGTTGGTCAGCGCGCTGAACAACAGCCAGACAAACGGCAACAGGCACAGGACAAACAAGATCGGCTTGGCTGCGGGGTGCAGCAAGGCCTTGTGGCGCGAGATCAGCACGTCAGCCTAGAAGTTTTTCTTCAAGTCCATGCCCGCATACAGCTGGCCAACCTGCTGCTCATAGCCGTTGAACATCAGCGTCTTGCGCTTTTTGGCAAACAAGCCGTCTTCACCAATGCGGCGCTCAGTGGCCTGGCTCCAACGCGGGTGGTCGACGTCCGGGTTGACGTTGGAATAAAACCCGTATTCATTGGCTGCCGCTTTGTTCCACGCGGTTTTTGGTTCTTTGTCGGTAAAGCGGATTTTGACAATGCTTTTGCCGCTTTTAAAACCGTATTTCCACGGCAGCACCATGCGCACCGGTGCGCCAGCCTGGTTGGGCATTACCTCGCCGTACATGCCAAAACCCAGCATCGCCAGCGGATGCAGCGCTTCATCCATGCGCAATGCTTCAACATAAGGCCATTCGAGCACGCGTGAGCCTACAAAAGGCATGGTTTTCGGATCTGCCAGCGTCACAAACTCAAGGTACTTGGCACTGCCCAGTGGCTCGACTTTTTTGATCAGCTCTGACATCGAATATCCGACCCACGGGATCACCATGGACCAGCCCTCGACGCAGCGCAGGCGGTAAATACGCTCTTCTTGTGGTGCCAGCTTGATCAGGTCTTCAAGCGTGTAGCTCCTGGGCTGCTTGACCAAGCCTTCAATCGCCACTGACCAAGGCTTGGTGACCAGCGTGTGGGCGTTCTTGGCCGGGTCAGCTTTGTCGGTGCCAAATTCGTAAAAGTTGTTGTAAGTCGTTGCATCTTTGTAATCGGTGACTTTTTCCATCGTCATGGCGCCCGCCACAGCTGATTTGCCACCCGCCAGCGTAGCCAGCTTGCCGGGTTTGGCCACAGTTTGCGCCATCGCCTCACGGCTGGCCCAGCTGGCCAATGCCGCGCCGGCTGCGCCGGTGGCCATCAACTTCATCAAATCGCGGCGCCCCTGATAGCTGCCATGTGAGGTGATTTCGCTGGGAACCGGATGGTTAAACCCATTGGTGCTGGTTTTGATGAGCATGGCAATTCCTTTTGTTTTCAATGATGGCTGGTTAGTCTGAATACGCAGGCATCTCTTGCTTGGATTTGTCGCGTGGGCATAAAAAAAGCGAACCCCATTACAAAGGCTCGCTTCATGTGACTGTTTTCAAAGCCAAGGGTTCAATCCTTGCGCTCTGGGCGGCGTTTACCGAAGCCCGGCAATGTAGTCGGCCAGAGCCTTGATCTCACGGTCGTTCAGCTTGGCGGCGTTTTGGCTCATTTGCAGATTATTTTTACGCGTGCCATCGCGGTAAGCCGTCAATGAACTGGCAACGTACTCCGCATGTTGGCCAGCCAAGCGCGGGTACTGGGCCGGAATACCAGCACCGTTAGGACTGTGGCAGCCCGCGCAAGCGGCAATTTGACGTTCTTGTATGCCGCCACGGTAAATACGTTCACCCAAAGCAACGAGTTCTTTGTCTTTGGCAAAGCCAGGTTTTGCTTTTTGAGAAGCCAACCAAAACGCAATGTTTTTCATGTCGTCTTCAGACAACCCAGCCGCAAAGCCCGCCATCACCGCATTGGCGCGTTTTCCGGATTTGAACTCTTGCAGTTGTTTGACCAAATACTCAGGGTGCTGCTGCGCCAATTTGGGATTGACGGGAACATTTGAATTGCCATCGGCGGCGTGGCAGCTGGCGCACACCGCAAAACTGGCTTCGCCTTTAACGAGATCGGGTTTGGCTTTGGGAGCAGCGGGTGCGGCAGCTGGCGCTGGGCCAGCGGCAAAAGATGCGGCGGCGCTCAGTGCCAAAACAACACTGAATAAAGAATTAGCAAACGACTTCATATCGGGGGGATACTTTAATAAATAAACTCTAAACTGCACAACAGCGGTGATTTTACAATGGGTTAATTGCTGGTTTGCTCACTCGGGTATTCAATCTGCAGCTTTGCTCTTTAAAACAGATCGCCCCCACATGACCTCAACCGCTCTTCAGCCCGCTGTACAAGCAGCCAAACCCGACCCCAAAATCGCCATGGGTTGGCTGCACACCGCCAAATTTTTAACCACCGCACCAGAGCTAAAGCACCTGCCGCGCCTGGATGTGCCTGAGATCGCCTTCGTGGGACGCTCTAACGCTGGCAAATCCACCTGCATCAACACGCTAACGCAACAGCACCGGCTGGCCTATGCCTCAAAAACACCAGGCCGTACCCAGTCCATCAACCTCTTCACCCTGGGCAAACAGGGCGTGACCGACGCGGTTCTGACCGACCTGCCCGGCTACGGCTATGCCGCGGTGCCCAAAGAAGCCAAACTGCGCTGGCAGCAGGTGATGGGCAACTACCTGCAAACCCGCGACAACCTCAAAGCCGTGGTGCTGATGTGCGACCCACGCCGCGGCATGACCGAGCTCGACGAGATTTTGCTCGACGTGATTCGCCCCCGGGTTGAAGAGGGCCTGAAGTTTTTGATCCTGCTGACCAAAGCAGACAAACTGAATAAAACCGAAGG
>JBBAPP010000195.1:0-4437 GCA_040400775.1 Polaromonas sp.
TCAAACAGCCGCGTGGGCTCGTCTGACCAATCCACCGCAATAAAGCGCTCACTGTCGCGGTGCTGCAGGCGTTTAGCAACAGCGCAATCGTCGGTGTGTATAACCAGGCCTTCGCCGCGCCCCAAGTAGCCCAAAATGCCGTCGCCGGGGATGGGTTTACAACACAAGGCAAATTGTACCGATGCACCTTCGCTGCCATCGAGCAGCAATGCGCCTTGTGACACAGATTCGTGCGCTGTGTAACGCTCCCGGCTGAGCAGCAAGGGGTCGGGTTTTTCGCCTCTTTCAGCCAGCAAGACGACGATGCGTTTGGCCACCATGCTGGCAATGCGTTTGCCCAGGCCGACATCGGTCAGTAAATCGGTTCTGCTGCGGTTGCCGCTGAAGCGCAAGATTTTTTCCCACAAAGGCCGATCAGCTTTGCTGTCTTCTGGCAACTTTTCAATACCTTCAGCACGCAAGGCCTGCGTCAACATCTTTTCACCCAGGTCGCGCGACTCTGTTAAAGCCATGGTTTTGAGATGGTGGCGAATTTTCGATCTGGCTTTGCCAGTTCTGACAAAACCGAGCCAACCGGGGTTGGGGCTGGCAACAGCTGTGGTGATGATCTCAATCACATCGCCGTTGTGTAGCTCCGAGCGCAACGGTACTTGCTCGCCATTGACTTTGGCGGCGACTGCCCGGTGGCCTATGTCGCTGTGGATGGCGTAGGCAAAGTCCACGATGGTTGCCCCACGCGGCATGGCCATGATTTGGCTTTTAGGGGTAAAAACATAAACCGCATCTGGAAAAAGATCAATTTTGACGTGGTCCCAAAACTCAGCGGCATCGCGCGTTTCGTGTTGAATATCCAGCAGCGACTGAAGCCACTGGGTACCCAACCTTTGAGAGGCATCACTGTCTGGGTCAGCCGCTTTGTACAGCCAGTGCGCAGCTACGCCAGACTCTGCCACTACGTGCATCGCCTCAGTACGCATTTGGAATTCAATGTTGGTACCAAATGGACCGACCAGTGTGGTGTGCAGTGATTGGTAGCCGTTGATTTTCGGAATCGCGATGTAGTCTTTGAACTTGCCCGGCAGCGGTTTGTAGTGCAGGTGCAGTACGCCCATGGCGGTGTAGCAGGCATTCAGTCGGTTGACGATGACGCGGAAACCGTAAATATCAGTGACTTGCGCAAACGACAGGTGCTTTTCATCCATCTTGCGGTAGATCGAATACAGCGTTTTTTCGCGCCCTGAGATGCCGACGGGTATGCCTTCGGCCGCAAACGCGGTTTCCACTTCAGACTGCACACGTTTGATGACGTCACGCCTGCGTCCACGGGACTTTTGCAGTGCTTTGGTCAGTGTGGCGTAGCGCCAAGGGTGCAGGTGCTGAAATGACAGTTCTTGCAGTTCGCGGTATGTGGTGTTCAGGCCCAAGCGGTGGGCGATAGGCGCATAAATATCCAGCGTCTCGCGTGAAATGCGTGCCCATTTTTCACGCGGAGCATCGCCTAGCGTGCGCATGTTGTGGGTGCGGTCTGCCAGCTTGATCAAGATAACCCGCACATCGCGTGCCATGGCCAGCAGCATTTTTCTAAAAGATTCGGCCTGGTTTTCTTCTCGGGTGTTGATCTCCAGCTTTTCCAGCTTCGTCAACCCGTCAACCAACTCTGCGACAGGCGCACCAAAACGCTCAATCAATTCGGGCTTGGTCACGCCGCAATCTTCAATCGCATCGTGCAGCAGCGCCGCCATCAGCGCTTGGGCATCGAGCTTCCATTCTGCGCATTGCTGAGCCACAGCGATGGGGTGGGTGATATAGGGCTCGCCGCTGTTACGCAGTTGCCCCAGGTGCGCTTCGTCGGCAAATTTGTAGGCGCTGCGGACGTTCTCGACCTCGGCCTGGGTCATGTAGTCGAGCTTGGCGGTGAGCACCGCAAAGCTGGCCGCAGCGGCATTGGCAGCGGCCGGTGTGGGCTTGGCTGCCGGCTTTGCAGGGCGGGCCGCTTTGCTTGGCTGAGGTGAAAGAAGCAGGGCGCTCATGACTCAAATGTATCCGGGCGCGCGTAAAACATAAAGAAAGTGGACTTTGGCGGCTGAAAATACGCGCTTGACAAATTAAAAAAGCACCGCCATGCGGTGCTTTTTTAAAGAACTAGATTGAATTACCCGGGCACTTTTTTCAACATTTCGAGACCCACCTTGCCTTGGGCAATTTCACGCAAGGCGGTCACACCAGGTTTGTTTTTGCTGTCTATTTTGGCGGCATGGCCTTGGCTCAACATGCGGGCGCGGTAAGTTGCAGCCAGCACCAGCTGAAACCGGTTCGGGATTTTTTCTAGGCAGTCTTCAACAGTAATGCGAGCCATGGTGGTCTCCGGTAGGGTCGATGTTTCAGGTGATATGAAGGGCTTTGAAAGTTTCTGCTCTGGCAATGCGCTGGGCTGAAAACTTAAGCCGTTGAGCGTGAACAATCGTTTTCAGATCGAAAACTGCACGCTCAAATAACTCGTTGATTATAACGAAGTCAAATTCGCTGGCCTGCGCCATCTCCAGCGCCGCATTTTTAAGCCGCAGTTCGATGATGTCAGCTGCATCTTCACCGCGCCGCTGCAAACGCGAGCGCAGCTCTTCCCAGCTGGGGGGCAAGATAAAAATCAGTACCGCATTGGCAAAAATCCGCTTGATGTTGATGGCCCCTTGAAAGTCTATCTCCAAAATAACATCGGCACCGTGGGCGATGCGCTCTTCAATGGCGTGCCGTGAGGTGCCATAACGCTGGCCGTGCACATGCGCCCATTCCAAAAATGCGTCGCGCAGCACCATGCCGTCAAATTCTTCTGGCGCTATAAAGTAGTATTCTCGGCCATGCTTTTCTTGGCCGCGCGGAGCGCGTGTGGTGTGCGATACCGCTGGTTGAATGCGCGCATCAATCTCCATCAGTGCTTTGACCAGGCTGGATTTGCCGGCGCCGCTTGGCGCTGCCACAACAAATAAGTTACCGGGGTAGTCCATATTTTTATTGCTGGTTGATGACGGGTGGTTGGCGCATGTATGGCGTTACTCAATATTTTGCACCTGCTCACGAATTTGCTCAATCAGCACCTTCATGTCGACAGAAATGCGTGTCAATTCAAGCGACGCTGATTTGGAGCCCAGGGTGTTGGCCTCACGGTGCAGTTCCTGAATCAAAAAATCCAGCCGCTTGCCCAGCTCGCCGCCACCGTCCAGCAAGCGGTCAATCTCGTCAAGATGCGATGCCAGGCGGGTGATTTCTTCAGCAATATCAATGCGCATGGCAAACGCGGTGGCCTCAGCCTGGGCTCTGTCGCGGGCGGCCTCTGGCATAGGCGCAGCATCTGCCAGAGCCATGGCATCTTTGAAACGCTCTAAAAATCGGTTTTTTTGCAGTTCCACCAGCTGCGGAACCAAAGGCACGGCCTGCGCAGACAAAGCGCGCAACTTTGCGGTTCGGCCCAACAACATGTTTTTGAGCCGCTCGCCTTCGCGCTGGCGTGCTGACAGCAGCTCTTGCAAGGCTTTTTTAGCTAGTTTTAGCAGCTGATCGGCATAGTCGTGTGGCTTTTTATCCTCATTGATGGCCATCCGCAAGACATCCGCCACGCTCAATGGCGCGGCGTTTGGCAACCAGGACTTGATGCTGTCTTCGAGCGAGCCCAGGCGCTGCAAAGTGACTGGCGATGGGGGGCGCAAACTGCTGGCCGAGTTGCTGTCCAGTGCTGCTCTTAACTCAACCTTGCCACGTTTGAGTTTGGCCGTTAGCAATTCGCGCAGGGCAGGTTCAGTATGGCGAAGTTCATCCGGCAAGCGAAAGGCTAAATCTAGAAACCGGCTATTGACTGATCGAATCTCAACGCCCAATCGCATATTGGCCGCTTGGACAAATTCATTGTCTGCCGCCGAGGAACTGGTGTTTGACTGGACGGCCGCATAGCCTGTCATGCTGTAAACTGACATGTAGTATTTTAATATTAGTGGGAACCGTGAGCAAAAACTGGATTTAAACTGCAGTATGGGTGGGTTTCAGTTTTGCTTTTCCTTAAAAAATGTCAAAGCTTAAACCAAATCCATTGCCCCCCGATACCGTCATAGGCGGCTATCGGGTGGTGCGCAAACTATCCGCGGGTGGTTTTGGTGTAGTTTACTTGGCTGTTGATAACGAAGGTCAGCAAGTCGCCATCAAGGAGTATTTGCCGTCTTCTCTTGCGAGCCGCTCTCCAGGCGAATTATTGCCGCAGGTTCAGCCCGACAAACTCTCGCTGTATCGGCTGGGCCTGAAAAGTTTTTTCGAAGAAGGCCGCTCCCTTGCGCAGATCTCGCATGGCTCAGTTGTTAGCGTGCTGAATTTCTTTCGCGAGAACGAAACCGTCTACATGGTCATGAATTACCTGGAAGGCGAAACGCTTCAGGACTTCATCATCACCGCGCG
>JBBAPP010000196.1:0-4418 GCA_040400775.1 Polaromonas sp.
GCATGGTGGGGCTTTCTTGTTGGCTTTGGCAATCTCTCTACTATAAGGTTGCCGTTTAATGTCGTTTCCAAATCATTTGTGTCTAGGCGCGAAGTCGCAGGCAGTGCTCTAGCACGACAAGGCGAAGCAACAACGACACGGATGATTAGGAAATGGAATAAGTCCCAAGTAACCCTAGGAAAGCAGTTGACCGCTCGCAGCCCTTTCGCAGACCGCATGAAGGTTCAGCTTTTGAGCGTAGCTGGCGATCACCTCTTGGCTGACAACGCTATGCACCCGATTGCGCCCCGCCCGACCCGCCCAGCCGCGTTGTTCCGCCTAGCGGGCAAAAGCCCGCGTCGTTGTCCCGCCTTGCTGAACGCGCCGTGCGCGGCACACTCGGGAGCATCCAACTGCTTTTTCTAGGGTAACTTGCCCGCTGGCTCGCTGTAGCGGCCGTAAGAGTCTTGACCTGAGGCTTTAGCGACCCTGATTTCTTGTGACAATACCCGGCCGCCGTCAGCACGCTTTTGGCACGGGCTATAGAAGAAAGTGTGGCGCTGGACCGCCGACAGCTGGCAACCAATGCAGCGCTGCTGCGTGAAAAAGCCAAACCCTCATCATGAGGCGCTTGCCGGCAATCGCCAAGGGGACAAGACACTGTCTGTAGAAACCAAAAGTTGTCCCGCAGCAGGTTAAGCTGTGGGGTATGCCTGCCCCCCATATTCCCCAGATTCGCCTGTACCAACAGTGGCTGCAGACCAGACACGGCCTGCAATTTGACAACTACGCGGCCTTACACCATTGGTCAGTCACTGACTTAAGCGCCTTTTGGCAAAGTATCTGGGACTACTTTGATCTGCAGTCACCCACGCCGCACCAGTTTGTGGTGGAGGGCCGCATGCCAGGCGCCAAGTGGTTTGTAGGCGCGCAGCTTAACTATGTGCATCAGGTGTTTCGTCATGCAGAGGCGGCGCATGCGGCTGGCTTGCCAGCCATCATCAGCCATAACGAGATGAGTTTGGCCAATGGCGACACGGCGGTTGAAATCAGCTGGCCTGAATTAAAAAACCAAGTCGCGGCACTGGCGCTGCATTTGCAAGCACGCGGGGTGCAGCCCGGCGACCGCGTCGCCGCTTACTTGCCTAACATCCCTGAAGCCATCATCGCCTTTTTGGCCACCGTTAGTATCGGCGGCGTATGGAGCATTTGCGCCCCCGACATGGGGACAGCAGCCGTGCTGGACCGCTTCAAACAGATCGAGCCTACGGTGTTGATAGCCGCAGACAGCGTGACCTACGGCGGTAAGCGGATCGATCGCTGCGCGGTGATTGACGAGCTTTGCGCGGGGCTGCCCAGCTTGCAGCAGGTGATTGTTCATGGCCAATCAAATGCTATGCATTCAGGAGCTGCTGGCAGCCGTATTGATTGGTCAGAAGCCTTAAAAAACACCCAAAATAAAGAAAAAAACGCTGCCATTGCCGCTTTTGAGCCGTTATGGCTGCCTTTTAACCACCCTTTGTGGATTGTTTATTCCAGCGGCACCACTGGCCTGCCCAAGCCCATCGTGCACGGCCATGGCGGCACACTTATCGTAGCGCTGGCGCTAAAAGTTCTGCACAACGACATTGGGTGCAGTTACCACGCCAACTCATTTGGCGAACGCTACCACTGGTACAGCTCCACCGGCTGGGTCATGTGGAACGCGCAAATCAGCGGCCTGCTCAACGGGACGACCTGCGTGATTTTTGATGGCAATCCGGGTGGCACCAAGGAAGCCCCCGACTGGACCACTCTGTGGCGCTTTGCCGCCAATACCGGCGTGAGCTTTTTCGGCGCTGGGGCGGCGTTTTTTGCCAATTGCATGAAGGCAGGGGTTGATGTGTCAGCCTGTGGTGACTTGTCGAAAGTGCGGGCCTTGGGCTCTACCGGATCACCCTTGTCAGTCGAAGCGCAGCGCTGGGGCACAGATCAATTTGCAGCGCTCGGTCATCCAGACATGTGGTTTTGCAACATCTCAGGCGGGACTGATTTTGCGGGCGCCTTCATTGGCGGCAACCGTGACTTGCCACAAGTGCCCGGCGAGATGCAATGCCGCTTGCTGGGTTGTGCGGTCGAGGCTTGGAACGAAGCCGGCGAGCCGGTTGTAGGCGACGTCGGCGAACTGGTGTGCAGCCAGCCCTTGCCGTCGATGCCGCTTTACTTTTGGGGCGACACCGGCAACCTGCGGTATGTCTCGAGCTACTTTGACATGTACCCCAACGTCTGGCGGCATGGCGACTGGCTCAAAATCACCGAGTCAGGCAGCTGTATTATTTACGGCCGCAGCGACGCCACCATCAACCGACACGGCTTGCGCATGGGTACCAGTGAGTTGTACAGCGCCATTGAGGCGCTGCCCGAGGTGCTGGACTCGATGGTGGTGGATTTGGAATACCTGGGCCGTGAAAGCTATATGCCGCTGTTTGTGGTGCTGTCGGCAGGTGTGGCATTAGACGACGCGATGACCGCCAAACTGAACAACGCGATCAAGACCGCGTTGTCGCCCCGCTTTGTGCCAAATGCAATTTATTCAGTGGCTGAAATCCCACGCACGCTGTCCGGTAAAAAGCAGGAGCTGCCGATTAAAAAACTGCTGCTTGGGGCACCGATTGAAAAGGTGGTCAACAAAGACGCGATGGCCAATCCGGGCTGTCTGGATTGGTATGTTGCGTTTGCTACGCGCTATGCAGCCCGCTGACGGTTCACCAGCACAATTCCCAACGCCACCGCACCAAGAGCCGCCAGCAAACCCGGCGTCACGATTTCCTTCAGCCACAGCGCGCCAAACAGCAGCGCAAACAGCGGCGTTAAAAAAACGAAGACCGATACTTTGGTCGCTGGGTAGCGTCCCAACATCCACATCCAGGCCAGGTAGCTGGCAAAGGCACCGACCACCGTTTGCAAAAACAGCGAGGTGACGGCAAACGGGCTGAACTGCCAGACCCACACTTCACCCAGTGTTAATGACAAGCATGGCAACGTCACCGCACTTACGGCCAGCTGGTAAAAAAGCAGCTTTTCGGCAGAAATTTTGGCCAGCTTTGACGCGCGAATCACCACGGTGGTCAGCCCCCAAAACATGCCCGCTGCCAAGGCCAGCAGATCGCCGCGCAGGTTCACTGCGCTGTTGCCCGCAAAACCCTCGCGCAATGCAAATGCCACACCCGCAAAGGCGCAGACCAGCCCCAGCCATTGCCAGCCACGCAGTTTTTCTGACGTCACCCACAGCGGCACCAGCACTGCCACCCAAAACGGCGAGGTGTATAAAAATACCGTCAAGCGCGAGGCACTTGTTGCCTGCAAGCCCAGGTAAATACAGGCAAACTCAGCCGCAAACAAAGCACCCGCTAATAAACCTGCTGTGAGCGACGCATCACGCGTGAACAGCGGAACCCTCCGCGCCAGGCACCACAACCACAGCAAAGCGCAAGCGCCCCACAAGCGCAGTGACGCCTGAAACATCGGTGGAATTTCGGCCAGCGTGGCTTTGATCAGTACCTGCTGCAAGCCCCAAAAAAGGCAGCAACCCAAAAGCAGGGAAATGGCCAGCGTATCGAGCTGGGTTTTGCGGGCAAGCATCCGGTTCAGCGCTACAGCGGGTGCTCGGTATAAAACTTGCCGCCGTGGTAGAGCAGCGGCGCAGCGCCATCGCGGTGGCTACAGCGCTCGACTTCACCGACAAAAATCACGTGGTCGCCCTCTTCATAGCGGCTGCGGTTAAAGCATTCAAAGCTGGCTGCTGCACCTGCCAGCAAAGGTGCTCCAGCCACACCCTCGTCAAACGCCACACTGTCCCAGCGGTCAACCCGCTTGCTGGCAAAGCGCTCTGCCAGCTCCTTTTGGTCAGCTGCCAAAATATTGATGGCGTAGTGCGAGCCGGTGCTAAACGCGGCCAGTGAGCTGGCAGCCTGCGACAGGCTCCACAGCACCAGCGGCGGACTGAGCGATACCGAGTTGAAGGAGTTGGCAGTGAGTCCCACCAGTTCGCCACTCGCCGCGCGGGCCGTAACGATGGTGACGCCGGTTGCGAACATGGCCAGCGAGGCGCGGAACTCAGCGCTAGAAAAACCGGGCGGTTTGGCTTTGGACAGGGGTGTGTAATTCAGCATAAGAAAGGTGTGTAATGCAGGTATTTTGCCTCAGCATCGGTTTTAACCTAGAAAAAGCAATTGACCGCTGGCAGCCCTTTCGCAGACCGCATGAAGGTTCAGCTTTTGAGCGTAGCTGTTGATCACCGCTTGGGTGACAACGCTATGCACCCGATGGCGCCCCGCCCGACCCGCCCAGCCGCGTTGTTCCGCCTAGCGGGCAAAAGCCCGCGTCGTTGTCCCGCCTTGCTGAGCGCGCCGTGCGCGGCACACTCGGGAGCATCCAACTGCTTTTTCTAGGTTTAACCG
>JBBAPP010000197.1:0-2424 GCA_040400775.1 Polaromonas sp.
GTCAGCTGAATGTCACCGGTACCCGGCGGCATGTCGACAATCAAATAGTCCAGGTCGCGCCAGTTGGTTTGCCGTAAAAGCTGCTCCAGTGCCTGGGTGGCCATAGGGCCGCGCCAGATCATGGCTTCGTCCTGCGCGACCAAAAAGCCAATCGACATGACCTGAATACCAAAGTTCTCCATCGGCTCCATGTTCTTGCCATCGACACTTTCGGGCCGGCCTTCTATGCCCATCATCATGGGCTGGCTCGGGCCGTAAATGTCGGCATCGAGCAAGCCGACGCTGGCACCTTCAGCGGCCAGCGCCAAAGCCAGATTGACGGCGGTGGTACTTTTGCCGACACCGCCCTTGCCCGACGCCACAGCAACGATGTTTTTGACATTCGGCAACAACTGCACGCCGCGCTGCACGCTATGACTGGCAATTTTGACGCTCAGGTTGACCGACACATTGCTAATGCCAGTGACACCTTTGGCAGCGGCAATCAGGCTTTTGCGAAAGGCTGGGAACTGGCTTTTGGCGGGGTAAGCCAGTTCCACATCAAACGCGACATCTGCATCGGTGATTTGCAGATTTTTAATCGATTTGCTGGTGACAAAGTCTTTGCCCGTGTTGGGGTCGATAACGCTGGCGAGTGCTTGGAGCAGTTGGTCTTGGGTTGGCATGCGAGGCTCTGGTGTGATTTAAGTGAACCTCCCAGTGTAGCCAAGACACTTAAAATGCTTGATTCACCCCAAAAAAGTACCACAGATGTCCCGCCAACTATTCGTCACCACCGCCCTGCCTTACGCCAATGGCAAGTTCCACATTGGCCACATCATGGAATACATCCAGGCCGACATTTGGGTGCGGTTTCAACGCATGCAGGGCCATCACGTGAATTTTGTCGGCGCAGACGACGCGCACGGCGCACCCATCATGATTGCGGCTGAAAAAGCCGGCGTCACGCCGCAACAGTTTGTAGCCGACGTTGCAGCCGGTCGCCAACAGTATCTGGATGGTTTTCAGATCACGTTTGACAACTGGAGCTCGACCGACTCGCCAGAAAACCACGCACTGGCGCAGCAGATTTACTGCGACCTCAAAGCCAACAATTTGATTGATGTCAAAACCATCGAGCAGTTTTTTGACCCGGAAAAGAACATGTTTTTGCCAGACCGCTACATCAAGGGCAGCTGCCCCAAATGTGCCAGCAAAGACCAGTACGGTGACAACTGCGAAAACTGCGGTGCGGTGTACGCACCGACGGATTTGATCAACCCGTATTCAGCTTTGTCGGGCGCTACGCCCGTGCTTAAAAGCTCGGAGCACTTTTTCTTCAAATTGTCGGATCCGCGCTGCGTTGCGTTTTTGCAGGAGTGGACACAAGACGGTAAGCTGCAAGCCGAAGTCGCCAACAAGGTCAAGGAGTGGTTCAGCGTTCGTAGCAACCCCGACGGTAGCCAAAGCGAAGGTCTGGGCGACTGGGACATCAGCCGTGATGCGCCCTACTTTGGCATTCAGATCCCTGATGCACCCGGCAAATATTTTTACGTCTGGCTGGATGCGCCGGTGGGTTATCTGGCGTCGCTTAAAAACCTGCTGGAAAAGCGTGGCGAAAATTTTGACGCCTATATGGCCCTGCCTGACCTGGAGCAACACCACTTCATTGGCAAAGACATCGTGACGTTTCACACCTTGTTCTGGCCCGCAATGCTCAAGTTCAGTGGCCGCAAGACGCCCGACAAGATTCATGTGCATGGTTTTCTCACTGTCAACAACGGCGAGAAAATGAGCAAGAGCCGCGGCACGGGCCTGGACCCGCTCAAATACCTCAGTCTGGGCATGAACCCGGAATGGTTGCGTTACTACCTGGCTGCGAAGTTGAATGCGAAGAACGAAGATATTGACTTCAATGCTGAAGATTTCATGGCCCGCGTCAACAGCGATCTGGTTGGTAAGTTCGTCAATATTGCGAGTCGGGCAGCCAAGTTTTTAGCAGATGGAAGATTGGTAGCTTCTGGTGAACCTTCAGACATCCAGTCAAGGGATCTTTTGCGACTGGTAGCGGACCATTTTGACCAACGCGAATACGCCAAAGCCATGCGTGAAGTCATGGGCTTTGCAGACAACGTGAATGCACTTTTTGATGCGGCCGCACCTTGGAAACTCGTCAAACAAGGCCAGCTTGAATTGGCGGCAGAAAAAAGCTCTGAGGCGATTCAGCGCTTCAGAGTCATGGCCGCATGCCTCAAACCCGTCATGCCTGGTGTGGCTGAAGCGGTTGAGAAATTCTTGCAATGCGAACCGCTCAACTTCAATAACGCGGCGATTCCGCTGGCGGTAGGTCATCACATCGGAGACTACGCGCACCTCATGCAGCGCGTCACTCCGGAGCAACTAGATGCGCTCTTTGAAGCCCCAGCCGGGGAGCCCTCACCCCCA
>JBBAPP010000197.1:2524-4384 GCA_040400775.1 Polaromonas sp.
GGCGAAGAACTCGCCCCCACCATCAGCATTGACGACTTCGCCAAAATTGACCTGCGCATCGCCAAAATCGTCCATTGCGAAGCGGTGGAAGGCTCGGTCAAGCTACTGCGCCTGACGCTGGACGTGGGTGAAGGCAAGACCAGAAACGTCTTCAGCGGTATCGCCAGCGCTTACCAACCCGAGGACCTGATTGGCAAGCACACGGTGCTGGTTGCCAACCTGGCACCGCGCAAGATGAAGTTCGGCATCAGCGAGGGCATGGTGCTTGCTGCCAGCCATGCAGATGAAAAAGCGCAACCGGGTATTTATGTGCTGGAACCGCTGCCGGGAGCACTGCCAGGGATGCGGGTAAGGTAGGAAATGGCCTACAAGTATGAAATTTGACAACTCCTTACTTTAATGCCACACTTACAAATCCAAATACTAGGAGTGTTATATGCAAGCCATCCTTGAATTAGATGCCACCGTCAGCAGCAAAGGGCAAATCACCCTGCCAGCCGCCATGCGTGCCAGACTGGGTTTGGTTGAAGGCTCGAAAGTCAAGTTTTTCTGCGGCGACAAAGAGGCCACGCTGAAGCCTGAGCTACCCGTCAGTGCCTACTTCGGTATTTTGAAGCACCTCGGAGATATAAATACAGACATGCCTAAAGAGCCTGATCGTTTCTGATGCTGTGTGTCGATTCGTCGGGCTGGATTGAATTTTTTCTAGGCTCCACAGCAGGCCGAACTTTCAAACCCATCATTGAGCAGACAGCTAAGTTGGTCGTGCCAGCGGTGTCTATTTTTGAAGTCCATCGATTTTTAAGCCGGACAACCACCATCAGCGTGCGCGACGCAGCCATAGAAGTGATGTGCCGCAGTCGGGTGATCGACCTGAACGCCGTGCGCGCCGCGGCGGCATCCGAGGCAGCGCAAAAATACAGCCTGGCCATGGCCGATGCGGTGATGTACAGCATCGCCCAAGAATTCAGCGCCACCTTCTGGACCCAAGACCTTGACTACAAAGACTTGCCGGGCGTGAGTTACCACGCCAAAGTCCAACCTAGAGCCTTTTAGGCCTCAGCAGCCCAGCCAGCAAAGCCGACAGCTCAAAAATCAGAACAGCCCCATGCCCCCCCTGATTCCCGGCTGGACCGACATAGACAACCGCACGCTGCAAACCAATATGCGCCTGGGCGCGGTGCTGGCCTTTGTGGCGGGCGCCGCCAATGCTGGGGGGTTTTTGGCAGTCGGGACCTACACCTCGCACATGACGGGCGTGGTGTCTTCGCTGGCAGACCATCTGGTGCTGGGCGAGCTGGTTTTGGCCGCCGCCAGCCTGGGGGCGCTGGCGGCCTTTTTGCTGGGTGCCATGACGACTGCCTGGCTGGTCAATTGGGGGCTGCGTGAAAAGCTGGCCAGCGCCTATAGCTTGCCGCTGCTTTTAGAGTCAGTGCTGCTGCTGATCTTTGGCATTTTTGGCGCAGTCATCAGTTTATGGTCACAATTTTTTGTGCCTTTAACCGTACTGCTGCTGTGCTTCATGATGGGTTTGCAAAACGCCGTCATTACCAAAATATCAAAAGCAGAAATCCGCACCACCCACATCACCGGGCTGGTCACTGACTTGGGCATTGAGCTGGGCAAGCTGCTGTACATCAACCGCACACAAACAAACCCAGCTGAGCCGGTGCGGGCCAACCGAAGCAGACTTCGTTTGCACCTGATCCTGGCCAGCAGCTTTTTTATCGGCGCTGTGTGTGGTGCCTTGGGTTTCAAATTTTTAGGCTACGTGACCACCGTGCCGCTGGCGCTGACACTGCTGCTGCTGGTCTGGCGCCCGGTAGCCAGAGACCTGCTGGAACGACTGCCGCATTTGCC
>JBBAPP010000198.1:0-2155 GCA_040400775.1 Polaromonas sp.
CGAATCACATCCGAGCCAAACCCCCGCGCGGCTAAAAAGCGCATTTGTTTGGCTTTGTCGGCTGGCGTGTTCCCAGCATCGGTTTTACTGTCAAACTTTTTGCGCCAGACTTCACGGGCGCGCTCCAACTCGGTGGCCTTCAGGCCGTTCATCGCCTCGGCTACCGTGTCTGCGTCCAGGCCTTTGCCTTGCAGCTCGCGTTTGATGCGCGACGCGCCCATCTTGGCTTGCCGGCGGTTGATGACGGACTCAATCACCCGGGTGGGACTGATGAAGTCCTTGGCTTCCAGCTCGTCAAGTACGGCTTCTAGCTGGCCCGGCACTTCTTCGTGGCCGCGCAGCTTGCGCTCCAGCTCGGCCCGCGACTGCTCCCGGCCCGAGAGCAGCCGCAGGGCGCGGCCTTTGAGCGACAGGGCGAAACCGGATTTGCCAGCGCCGGGGGTGCGGGGTAACGGGGATGATTTTTCAATCACGCCGAGAGCCCCGCATAAGCTATGTTATTAATAGCAGGTTGCGCATGAATCGATTGGGTAAAACTGTTATTTGACACTTAAAATGGCCTAAAACCTGGGTTTTGAGGTCAGAATGTCATGAGCCTGCGTTTTTGGCTGCTTTTTCAGCCTTGTCCGGCTTGCTGGGCTTTTCAGCCGCCTTGTCGATCGCGTCTATGACTTCTTGCGACACCTGCACCAGCGGGATGCCGAGGGATTCGCGCACCTTGTTTTCAATCTCAATAGCCAGCTCGGGGTTCTCTTTGAGAAACTCACGCGAATTGTCGCGACCCTGGCCGATTTTCTCGCCGTTGTAGGCATACCAGGCGCCGGCTTTCTCAACAATATGGCCCGCCACACCCAGGTCCAGCACCTCGCCCAGTCGGCTGATACCCTCCCCGTACAGAATATCAAACTCGGCCGTCTTAAACGGCGAGGCAACCTTGTTTTTCACTACCTTGACGCGGGTTTCATTGCCGATGATTTCTTCGCCCTTTTTAATCGAACCAATGCGGCGAATGTCCAGCCGCACCGAGGCGTAAAACTTCAGCGCGTTACCGCCAGTGGTGGTTTCTGGGCTGCCAAACATCACGCCAATCTTCATGCGGATCTGGTTGATGAAAATCACCATGCAGTTGGCTTTTTTGATGGTGGCCGTCAGCTTGCGCAGCGCCTGGCTCATCAGCCGGGCTTGCAGGCCTGGCAATGAGTCACCCATTTCGCCTTCCAACTCGGCCTTGGGCGTGAGTGCGGCGACTGAATCGATAACGATCAAATCAACCGCGCCGGAGCGGGTCAGCGAGTCAACAATCTCGAGTGCCTGCTCACCTGTGTCGGGCTGGCTGATCAGCAACTCTTGCAGGTTTACGCCGAGTTTTTGGGCATATTGGATGTCAAGGGCGTGTTCGGCATCGACAAACGCGCAGGTGCCGCCGATTTTTTGCATTTCAGCGATGACTTGCAGCGTCAGCGTGGTTTTGCCAGATGACTCGGGACCATAAATCTCGACCACCCGGCCGCGCGGCAAGCCGCCTACGCCCAGCGCAATGTCCAGTCCCAGCGAGCCAGTTGATACTACCTGGATGTCCTCAATCACCTCGCCAGCGCCCAGCTTCATGATGGTGCCTTTGCCAAATTGCTTTTCAATCTGCGCCAGCGCGGCTTGTAGCGCCTTGGCTTTTTCAGTGTTCAGTGCAGCGGTTTGGGCTGGGGTTTGGGCGGTGATTGGTTTGTTTGGCAGGTCCATGAAAAGCTCCTTAAAGTGTTGACGTAAAAAGGTTAAATTAGCTACAACTATTTGCAAAAACTGTTTGCATGACCAGTACTGTATGGGTACTGTTGAAATAAGTAAATGCTATTTTTAGTAAGTTTTACTGACTAAATGGTTTAAACTTTAAGGATGAAAATTTCAGCCGAGCCTAGCTGGCGCGTCTCGCATTTAGGCCGCTTGCTGGGCCACGCGCTGCGGCGTTTTGACGCGCGTGTGCTGTGGCTAATGTCGCGCGACGTGCTGGTGCCGCTGGCGCTGTCTAACCTGGCCGCGCGCGACCAGGTGGGTGCAGCGCACATTCACATCACACGGCATTTGGCACTAAAGGGTTCACGCCTGACAGACTTGGCACAAAGCGCCGGTATGAGCAAGCAGGCCATGGGCGACTTGGTCA
>JBBAPP010000198.1:2255-4381 GCA_040400775.1 Polaromonas sp.
CAACCACTGACAAGAACAACCGGAGACGTCCATGCGAATCTTAATTGCTGAAGATGACCAGGTTTTGGCCGACGGCCTGCTGCGCACCCTGCGTGCCTCAGGCGCGGCGGCTGACCACGTGGCCAGCGGCACCGAGGCCGATGTGGCGCTGATGACCAATACTGAGTTTGATTTGCTTATTTTGGACTTGGGTCTCCCCAAAATGCACGGACTTGAAGTGCTCAAGCGCCTGCGTGCACGCGGCTCCGTTCTGCCGGTGCTGGTGTTGACAGCGGCGGACAGCGTGGAGGAACGCGTCAAAGGCTTGGACTACGGCGCAGACGACTACATGGCCAAGCCGTTTTCCTTGCAGGAGCTGGAAGCACGCGTGCGCGCTTTGGTGCGGCGCGGTGCGGGTGCGGCCAGCAGCACCATCAAGCATGGCCCGCTGATTTACGATCAGTCTGGCCGCGTGGCCACGATTGACGGGGTGATGGTCGACTTGTCGGCGCGCGAGCTGGGGCTATTGGAAGTGCTGCTGCAACGCACCGGCCGACTGGTCAACAAAGACCAGCTGGTCGAGCGCCTGTGCGAGTGGGGCGAGGAAGTCAGCAACAACGCGATTGAGGTTTACATCCACCGGCTACGCAAAAAGATAGAAAAAGGACCCATCAGAATTGCCACTGTGCGCGGGCTGGGCTACTGCCTGGAAAAAATTCCAGGCTAGCTGTGGCCATGCGAATCTTTCAGCGTGAACGCCGCAGTTTATTTGGAGAAATTCTTGACTGGATGCTCACGCCGCTGCTATTGCTGTGGCCCATTAGTCTGGCGCTGACCTGGTTGGTGGCACAAAACATTGCAGGCAAACCGTTTGACCGCGCGCTTGAATACAACGTGCAGGCGCTGGCCAAATTGGTGGTGGTTAAAAATAATGCCGTGCAGTTCAACCTTACCGGCCCAGCGCGCGAGATTTTGCGGGCTGATGACACCGACCTGGTGTACTACCAGGTGATTGGTACGCGCGGCGAGACACTCAGCGGTGAGCGCGATTTGCCGCTCCCACCAGACGACGACAAACTGATGGACGGCGACGTGCGCCTGCGCGAAGACACCATCAATGGTGAAGACGTGCGGGTGGCCTACACCTGGATAAAAGTGGACGATAAAAAGGCCGGGCGGGTTCTGGTACAGGTGGCTGAAACGCTAGAAAAGCGCAAAACCTTGGCGACAGAAATTGTCAAAGGCACGATGGTGCCGCAGTTTGTGACGCTGCCGCTGGCGGTGCTGCTGGTGTGGCTGGCGCTGGTGCGCGGCATCAAGCCGCTGGCGCAACTTGAAAAGCGTATTCGTGCCCGCAAACCCGACGATATGAGCCCTCTAGACGACAACGCTGTGCCCGAAGAAGTCGCGCCGCTGGTGTCGTCTATCAACGACTTGCTCAGCCGCCTGAAGACATCGCTCACCACACAAAAACGCTTTTTAGCCGATGCTGCGCATCAGCTCAAAACGCCGCTGGCAGGCCTCAGGATGCAAGCCGACTTGGCGCAGCGAGAAACCAATGCTGATGAGCTGAAAAAGTCGCTCAAACATATCGGTAAATCCAGCATACGGGCCACCCATACCGTGAACCAGCTACTAGCTTTGGCGCGGGCTGAAACCACCGGTCGCAGTCCGGCCAAGCAGTCGGTCGATATGGTCATGATTGCCAATGAAGTCATGGCCGATTCAGTGCCGCGCGCACTCGAAAAGCGAATTGACCTGGGTTACGAAGGCCCCAACGCGGGCGAGCAGGCCACCATGCTGGAGGGCAACCCCACACTGCTCAAAGAACTCGTTCGCAACCTGCTGGACAACGCGATTGCTTACACCCCAGAAAAAGGCCGCGTCACGCTGCGCTTGTTGACCGATGCCTTCAGTGGCGTGCTGCTGCTGGTTGAAGACTCGGGGCCTGGCATTCCGGCAGCAGAACGCGAACTGGTGTTTGAGCCGTTTTACCGGGCACTTGGTACCAACGTTGATGGCTCGGGTTTAGGCTTGGCGATTGTGGTTGAAATTGCCAACCAACACGATGCAACCGTCAGCATTGAAGATGCTTTTTTACCAGGCTATCCGCTATCGCCAGGCACCCGCATTGCCGTACGCTTTGC
>JBBAPP010000199.1:0-4371 GCA_040400775.1 Polaromonas sp.
ATGGCCCGGTGGTGTTGCTGGGCTCGGGCAAAGAAGCTGATTTATGTGCTGAAATTGTCGAAATGGCTGAAAATTGCCTGAATTTTGCAGGAAAAACGACTCTAGCCCAAGCAATACGGGTGCAAGCAGCTAGTAAATTGATAGTAACTAATGATTCGGGGCTGATGCATGTGGCGGCTGCACTGGGGGTACCGCAAGTGGCTATTTATGGCTCATCCAGCCCCTTGCACACGCCGCCTTTAAGCACCAAAGCCGTGGTGCTGTGGCTCAAAGATGACCCCACTTATCAGCCGCCGCTAGACTGCGCACCGTGTTTCGAGCGGGACTGCCCGCTGGGACATACCCGCTGCTTGGTTGACATCAGCCCTGAGCGAGTGCTTGCTGCACTGCCAGTTTGACCCAGGCAAAAAAAGGCTAGTTCGCGGTGGCCTGGCAAAAGTCTTCTTTTGACAAAATTGACATAAAACGCCGATCCGAGTTCTCCTTGGATTTCACCCCGAGTCCTATGCCAACAGCTTGTGACAGAAACAGCACCATGATGCCGTTTTAACCGCTGAGTTGATCGTCCTTTCATGAGGTGAAAAGCACTGTCAAAAATAGCCATTTTTTGATCTGCACCGCAAGCTATTGATCCGTCCTTATGAACTATGAACCGTTCATCCTGAGCCCGCAGCGCCGATCATCCTGAGCTTGTCGAAGCTTTTAGCTATCGTAAAAATCCCTTCGACAGGCTCAGGGCGAACGGTCTAATCAACAATCCCGGTTCATAACTTAACGGGCAAATCGACTATAAAAGTAGCGCCGCCACCCGGCCGCGCTTCGCAGCGCGCTTTGCCGCCATGGCGCTCGCTGATGGACTTGACCAATGCCAGCCCCAGCCCGACGCTGCCTTCGCGCTCGCTGGCGCCGGGCAGGCGGTAAAACGGCTCAAAAATGCGTTCGCGCTGCTCGGGCGGCACGCCGGGGCCCCGGTCGTGTACAGCAATCACGGCAAACGCTTGCTGGCCGACCTGCTGTTGCGTCAAATCCAGCGTCACTTCGCCCTGGCCATAGCGTTTGGCGTTTTCCAGCAGGTTGCGCATCAAGCGGCGCAGCAGGCGCGGCGAGCCCTGCATGACCAGGCTTTGGCCGCTGGCTGACCAGCCCAGCTCGGCGTTGGCGCGGGCGCATTCTTCTGCCGCCAGGCCAGTTAAATCAAGGGCTTCAAACGGCTCGGCATCAGCCTGCTGCGCATCCAAGCGGCTGGCCAATAATATTTCGTCGATCAGCTGGTTCAGCTCGTTGATACTCCGCGAAATTTCAATCCGCTGGGGCGAGGCGGCGTCCACATGCATCAACTCCAGCCCCATGCGGATACGCGCCAATGGCGAGCGCAACTCATGTGACGCATTAGCGAGCAGAGACTTGTGAGACAGCAGCAGCGTTTCAATGCGCTGGGCAGCCTGGTTAAAGCGCTGCGCTAAAAAGGCCACTTCGTCGTTGCCATCGGCATTCAAACGGGTCGACAAATCACCTGAACCCCAACGCTCGACGCCGCTTTGCAGCGCCTCCAGCCGCAGCGTGAGGCGCCGGATGATGGGGTAGCTGCCGAGCGCCACCGCCAGGCCGACCAGCCCCAGCATCCAGCCAAAATCGAAGCCAAACGGTGGCCTACTCAAGGAGCTGCCGGGCGTGCGCGGGGGGCGGGGCAGCAGCACGTAAAGGTTTTGTCCGTCGTTGGTCGTGACATCAAACTCCAGCCCGTCCCCGCGTTTGCGCCCGGGCTTGGTTTGCGCCGTGCCAATCATTTCCCCGGTCTTGTTAAATACCCGTAATTCACGGATCGGTAACTGTGGCGGCTCGTTGGTAAAGCGCCACACGCCCGCCACGGAAAAAGTCAACACTGCGACGCTGGCAACCACTGCCAGCCAAATCCGCACATACAAGCGCGATGTCAATCGGGACCACATAAAAAAGCGTCAGTCCTGCTGCTTGGCAAACACATAACCCACACCCCGCACCGTGAGAATGCGTTTTGGGTCTTTGGCATCCAGCTCAATGGCACTGCGGATACGGCCCATGTGTACGTCGATGGAGCGGTCAAACGCCTCCAACTCACGGCCACGCACGGCTTCCATGATCTGGTCGCGGGTCAACACGCGGCCAGCGCGCTCTGCCAGGGCCACCAGCAAATCGAACTGGTAAGACGTCAGCTCGCAGGCTTTGCCGGCAACCCTCACGCTGCGCGCGCCGCGGTCAATCTCGAGTGAGCCAAAACGAATGATTTTGTACGCGTCATGCTTGGCCGCTGTCTCGGTGCCGCGCCTCAGCACAGCGCGAATCCGGGCCAGCAGCTCGCGCGGCTCAAACGGCTTGGGCAAATAGTCGTCGGCGCCAAGCTCCAGCCCCACAATGCGGTCCATTGGGTCGCCCTTGGCGGTCAGCATCAGCACGGCAATGGAAGGCTTGCTGGCCTTGATGCGGCGGCACACCTCCAGCCCGTCAATACCCGGCAACATCAGGTCAAGAATCACCAGCTCAGGTGCGCTGGTTTGCAGCGCCGCCAGCCCCGTTTCACCGTCAGCCGCATGGGTAAAACCATAACCCGACTGGCCCAAATACTCACCCACCATGCTGGCCAGTCGGGTGTCGTCTTCAATCATCAGCAGTTGCTGTTGTGTCATATGCGGATCTTCTATGGTTTGCGGCAAGCGGCGTTATCGCGTCGGTAAAGATGGGGTAAAAGCTTTTTTGGCACAGAAGTGAAGGCATTCAGGAGAAATCAACCGAGATTGTCCATTGGCGTTAGATCCGTTCGGGCTGAGCCCTTCGACGTGCTCAGGACAGGCTTTGTCGAAGCTTTTAGCTATCGTAAAAATCCCCTTCTACAGGCTCAGGGCGAACGGTCTAATAAGTGATCCAGGATCAAATTAAAGCCTGCTGTCTGGTCTTCAATCGGATGGCTGCTGACCGCCTGGGTCTCTTGCTGCTATCGGCGTGTGAGACTTTGACGCCAGCCACACCAGCACCAGCACCGGCAAGCCCAGCAAGGCGGTCGCGGTAAAAAAGTTGCCATAGCCAAACGTATCCACATACTTGCCCGAATAGCCGGCTAAAAATTTCGGCAACAGCAGCATCATCGAGCTGAACAGCGCGTACTGCGTGGCTGAGTAATTGATGTTGGTCAGGCTAGACAAATAGGCAATGAACGCCGCCGACGCAATACCACTGGACAAATTGTCGGCTGAAATCACCAATGTCAGTGCCATCACATCGTGTCCACGGGTTGCCAGCCAGGAAAACAACAGGTTGCTGGTAGCGCTCAATATCGCGCCCAGCATCAATACCTTCATCACGCCATAGCGCATGGCCAGCACACCGCCGACAAAGGCACCGACCAGAGTCATGATGACGCCGTAGATTTTGGTAACTGCCGCCACCTCGTCTTTGCTATAGCCCATATCAACATAAAACGGATTCGCCATGATGCCCATCACCACATCACTGATGCGGTAAATCGCAATCAAAGCCAAGATCAAGAGAGCCTGCTTGCCATAACGGCGCAAAAAGTCTGCAAACGGCTCAATCAAGGCGCTTTTCAGCCACTCGGCGGCGTTGCGTGCCGGCGCTATCGCCCGCATGGCAGGTTCAGGTGACAGCAGCACGGTAGCCACGCCTAGCAGCATCGACGCCGCCATCACCCCATACGCGGTTTGCCATGCGCCTTGCTGGTAGCCTACTACGCCGCCGACTTCAGCCCGCGCCGCAATCCACAGTGCGCCAGCCCCGGCCCAAATCATGGCGATGCGGTAGCCGGTTTGGTAAGCAGCGGCCAACGCGGCTTGGCGGTCGGTGTCGGCTGATTCAATCCGGTAAGCGTCGAGCGCGATGTCTTGCGTGGCCGAGCCAAAGGCAATGGCGAGCGCGCACCACACCACCGGCGTGAGCGCCAAGCGCGGGTCGGTCAGGCTGATGCCTATCAGGGCGCTGATGATGACGATTTGCGATGCCAGCAGCCAGCTGCGCCTGCGGCCCAGCAGCCTGGTCAGCACCGGTATCGGCATACGGTCGACCAGCGGTGCCCAGACCCACTTGAAAGCGTAGGCCAGGCCGACCCAGCTCAGGTAGCCAATCGTGGTGCGGTTAATGCCCGCCTCACGCAGCCAAAAGCTGAGTGTGCCAAACACCAGCAGCAGAGGCAGCCCGGCTGAAAAGCCCAGCAGCAGCATGCGCAGGGTGGCGGGCTCGGCATAAACGGCGAAGACGGCACGCCACGGTGTCACTGCTTTTTCGGCGGGCTTTGGCGACGGAGTGAAGGAATCTGCGGACATGTTGGATGGCGGGCTGGTGTCTGGTGCGCTTTGGGTAATTTATGACTATTATTAAGCCATG
>JBBAPP010000200.1:0-4361 GCA_040400775.1 Polaromonas sp.
GTGATGGCTACGATGTAGTCCGGGTGGTGTACCAGTGCCAGCTCGCCGTCGCTGGCAGCAGGCGCCTGGACCATGCGCACACGGGGCAGCTCATGCACTACCCGGTCGCGCAACAACTTGTACTTAGCCATCGGGAAACGGTGGCCGTCCGGCAGCGGTAAAACGAAATGGTCGGCGTAAAAGGCTTGCAAAACTTGACTTGGTACTGAAAAGGATTGATTGTGACTGGCCAGCTTGAATTAGGGCGTTGAATCTAAAATGCTGCACCGCAACAAAATTTACTTGCAATGCATGAACTTAACCTTATAATTAACTTATGTTGCAGTGCAGCAAAACATATCAAGCTACTTGATTGTCGTGCAAAGCAACTGATTCCACCTGTCAATTTTGTAAACAACACTGGAGATTAATTATGCTGACTGCTGAACAAATCATGGCCTCCCACAAAGCCAACATCGAAACCCTGTTTGGTTTGACCCACAAAGCCTTTGAAGGCGTTGAGAAACTGGTCGAACTGAACCTACAAGCCACCAAGGCTGCCTTGGCCGAAGCTGGTAACCATGCACAAGCTGCAATGGGCGTGAAAGACGCACAAGAACTGATGGCTCTGCAAGCCGGTATGGTTCAGCCCCTGGCCGAAAAAACCGCCGCCTACAGCCGTCACCTGTTTGACATCGCTTCTGCTGCCGGCGCTGACATCGGCAAAACCTTTGAAGCGCAAACCGCTGAAGCCCAGAAAAAAGTCATGGGTTTGGTTGACAGCGCCACCAAAAATGCACCTGCTGGCTCTGAGACCGCCGTTGCAGTGATGAAAAGCGCAGTAGCAGCTGCTAACAACGCTTTTGAATCGATGCAAAAAGCAGTCAAGCAAGCCTCTGACATGGCTGAGACGAACTTCAACACGGCTGCTGCAACAGCCATGAACGCAACCAAAACAGCTGCCAAAAAGCGTTAATTAGTTAAGGCGTTTTTTCGCTGCAAAAAAGCCCGGTTGTTACCGGGCTTTTTTTATTCTCGATAGGCTCTGAGCAGGCGCACATACTCAAACTGGCTCAATCGTGATCACGATCTTCATGGACTCGTCGCCGCCGCCCTGCCTGACACCTTTGGCGGGTGGGCAGGCGTTATAGTCACCGCCCATCGCCAGGCGGATGTGGCGCTCGTCGGTCAGGCAGGCGTGGGTCACGTCAATGCTGACCCAAAGGCGGGTTGCCACATTCAGGCACACCTCCACCCACGCGTGGCTGGCCAAATCAGGTGCGTTGGCGGCATAGAAGTAGCCGCTAACGTAACGCGCCGGGTAGCCCAAACTGCGGCAAATAGCCACCATCACGTGGGCTTGGTCCTGGCATACGCCAGTACCAGCATCGAAGGCTTGCAAAGCCGTGGTTGTGACATGTGAGCTATCTTTTTTATAGCTGATTGCGCGCATAACTGCTTGGCTTAAAGCCAAAAGTTTCGATAAATTGGCGGTTCCGTCCAGACTTTGAGGTAACCAGAGCCGGCCAAATTCGGCCAGCCTCCAGTGCGGCTCAGCCAGCGGCGTAGCGCGCAGAAAGAAGTACGGGTGCGGCAGGCTTTCGGCATCCGTCAAGTACGCCACGCCATGGGTGTCCACATCGCCCGCCGCATTGACCAAGCTCCAGCGCACATTGTCTGCCTCGGTACCCACAAAGGTGTACGACTGAACGCTGTTGCCAAACGCATCTACATGCTTGAAAAGCTTTTCAGGCGCGCCCAGACTCCAAAAATTGACGGTTTGGGCCGGGCTCGACTGCGGTGTCAGCCACAGTGTTTGCAGGGCATAGCGCAGCGCTGCGGTATACCTGTAGTCGGTGATGTGTTGGACGTGAAGTTTCAAGTGGTGGCGGGAACTAAAAACTCGCGGCTCAGGTGAGAACCTAGCTCATTGACGCGATCCAGAAACTGGGTCAAAAAAGCATGCAAGCCGTTGCTCAGAATCTCATCAATCCGGGCATATTGCAAGTCCGAGCGCAACTTGCCCGCCCGTCTTTGTGTTTCACTATCCGCATCACTGGTCACCATGGCCAAGTTGGTCATGACTTCATTGAGGCATCCGAGCAAAGAACGCGGCATGTCGGCACGCAAAATGAGCAGCTCGGCCACGCGCTCAGGTTTGATCACGTCACGGTAAACCTTGCGGTAAATCTCGAAACCTGAAACGCTGCGCAGTATGGAACTCCAGTGGTAAAAATCAAACGCCTGGGGCGCTTCAGTGCCCTCACCTGACAGCCCGCCTGGAGCCGCGTGAAACTTGACATCCACCAAGCGCGCGGTGTTGTCAGCCCGCTCCAAGAAAGTACCCAGGCGCAAAAAATGAAACGCCTCGTCTTGCAGCATGGTCCCCGCAGTCACACCGCGGGACAGGTGAGAACGAAATTTCACCCACTCAAAAAACTGTAGCGGGTCGCGCTCAAAATCACCACTTTTGAGCATCCGAACAACTTCAAGATAGGTCTGGTTTTCAGTCTCCCAGACCTCGGTGGTGAGCGTGCCACGCACGGCTCTGGCGTTTTCACGCGCGTTCTTCAGGCACGAGACAATACTGGATGCGTTTTGCTCATCGCGCACCATGAAGTCCGTGACGTCACGTGGTGCCACTTTGTCGCCGTATTTGGCGGCAAATGTAGCTTTGAGTTCACTGATGCTGAGCAGCCCTTCCCAGCCGGCTTGTGCTGATGAGGCAGATTGGGGGAGCAAGGAAGTCTGGTAATTGACGTCGAGCATACGGGCGGTATTTTCGGCGCGCTCGGTATAGCGGGACATCCAGAACAAGTGGTCTGCGGTTCTTGACAGCATGATTATTTGCTCCCTTGCGGCTGCAATGGTTGTTGATCGGGTGTGGCCTCAAGAATCCAGGTGTCTTTGGTCCCACCGCCTTGCGATGAGTTGACGACCAACGAGCGCTCTTTCAGCGCCACACGGGTCAAACCACCCGGCACCATCTGGACTTCTTTGCCGCTCAATACGAAAGGTCGCAGGTCGATATGCCGCGGCGCAATGCCGTTTTCAACATAGGTTGGGCAGGTTGACAGGCTCAAGGTAGGTTGCGCAATGTAGCCCGACGGGTTGGCTATCACGGCCGCGCGGAAGTCTTCAATCTCCGACTTGGTGGCCGCAGGGCCAACCAGCATGCCATAGCCGCCCGCGCCGTGAACTTCTTTAACCACCAGGTCTTTTAAGTTGGCCAGCGTGTATTTCAGGTCTTCAGCATTGCGACACATGTAGGTCGGTACGTTTTTCAGAATCGGTTTTTCAGCCAAGTAAAACTCAATCATTTTCGGCACATAAGGATAAATCGATTTGTCATCGGCCACACCGGTACCAATCGCGTTGCACAGCGCCACGTTGCCACTGCGGTAGACGTTGAGCAAACCTGCGCAGCCGAGTGTTGACGTAGGCCGAAAGGCCAGCGGGTCGAGAAAGTCATCATCCACCCGGCGGTAAATTACATCCACCCGCTTGGGGCCGCGCGTGGTGCGCATGTAGACAAAGTTGTCTTTAACAAAAAGGTCTTGGCCTTCAACCAGCTCAATGCCCA
Organism: Polaromonas sp.; assembly: GCA_040400775.1. GTDB lineage: Bacteria > Pseudomonadota > Gammaproteobacteria > Burkholderiales > Burkholderiaceae_C > Polaromonas. The sequence continues at coordinate 3,563 of JBBAPP010000200.1, forward strand.
TTTGTTGCGCCAAAAAGGCGTGCTCAAAGTAAGCTGAGTTGTACATGCCAGGGGTCAGCACTACCACGGTTGGGTCTGCTGTCGCCGGAGGGGCGGAGGCGCGCAAGGTTTCAAGCAGCAAATCGGGGTAGTGCGCGACTGGGGCAACGCGGTTTTCACTGAACAGATCGGGGAACAAGCGCATCATCATTTTGCGGTCTTCCAGCATGTAGCTCACCCCACTGGGCACACGCAGGTTGTCTTCCAGCACATAGTATTCACCATTGCCTTGCGCGTCAGATGCGCGAACGATGTCAATGCCGCTGATATGCGAGTAAATATTGCCCGGCACATCCACGCCCATCATTTCGGGTCGAAATTGCGCGTTTTGAAATATCTGCTCTGACGGCACGATACCGGCTTTTAAAATATCTTGTCCGTGGTACACATCATGAATGAACCGGTTCAGCGCTGTGACGCGCTGCACCAAGCCTTTTTCCATGGTCGCCCATTCGTGTGCGGGGATGATCCGGGGTATCAGGTCAAAAGGAATCAGGCGCTCAGTGCCTGCGCCGTCTTCGTCTTTTTCACCATACACAGCAAAGGTAATGCCAACCCGGCGAAAAATCATTTCGGCTTCATCTCGCCGCGCCTGCATGCTGGCGAGTGGCTGACGTGCCAGCCAGCGCTGGTAGATTTGGTAGTGTTCGCGCACAGCCTCGGGGCTGGCGTTCATCTCATCAAACATCGGTCGGCTCATGCGTTGTATCTCCAGCTATTTGTCTGCACTTGTTAGCATCAGCTACCATTTACTGTCCTC
>JBBAPP010000201.1:0-4354 GCA_040400775.1 Polaromonas sp.
GCATCACGACGCGGACCGCGCGGCTTGCGTTCGTCATCTGGTGGCACGTCAATCATGCGCGCACCGGGTGAATCACCACGGCCGAGCGTGTCGCCTTTATAGACCCAGACCTTGACACCAATCACACCATAGGTGGTTTTGGCTTCAGAGGTACCATAGTCAATATCGGCACGCAAAGTGTGAAGTGGCACGCGGCCTTCGCGGTACCACTCGCAACGCGCAATTTCAATACCGTTCAAGCGGCCAGACGACATGATCTTGATGCCCAAAGCACCCAAACGCATGGCATTTTGCATGGCGCGCTTCATGGCACGGCGGAACATGATGCGTTTCTCAAGCTGTTGGGTGATACTGTCTGCAATCAGCTTGGCATCAATTTCAGGCTTGCGAACTTCTTCGATGTTCACGGCGACTGGCACACCCAATTGGCGTGAAAGTTCTTTTTTCAGCGCTTCGATATCCTCACCTTTTTTGCCGATCACAACCCCCGGACGTGCCGAGAATATGGTAATGCGGGCGTTCTTGGCAGGGCGCTCGATCAAAACGCGCGACACAGCTGCGGTCTTGAGTTTTGCCTTCAGGTACTCGCGCACCTTGATGTCTTCAGCCAGCATGCCAGCGAAGTCACGGTTGCTGGCGTACCAGCGGCTTGACCAGTTACGGCTGACTGAAAGGCGAAAGCCTGTTGGGTTGATTTTTTGTCCCATATTGCCTACCTTTAGTTGCCGACGACCACGTACACATGGCACGTGGGCTTGCTGATGCTGTTACCACGGCCTTTGGCTCGGGCAGAGAAACGCTTGAGCGTTGCGCCTTGTTCGACGTAAATGGTTTTGACCTTCAAATCATCGATGTCTGCGCCATCGTTGTGTTCAGCGTTGGCAATAGCGGACTCGACCACCTTCTTGATGATGCCAGCCGCTTTTTTCTGCGTAAACGTCAAAATGTTCAGCGCTTGATCCACTTTTTTACCGCGAATCAAATCAGCGACCAGACGGCCCTTGTCGACCGACAGACGAACGCCCCGGAGGGTTGCACGTGTTTCCATGGTCTTTGTCCTTATTTCTTCACAACTTTTTTATCAGCTGGGTGACCTTTGAAAGTCCGGGTGAGTGCAAACTCGCCCAACTTGTGGCCAACCATCTGATCGGTGATGTAGACAGGCACGTGCTGCTTGCCGTTATGCACGGCAATGGTCAAGCCGATGAACTCGGGCAGGATCATGGAGCGACGCGACCAGGTCTTGATCGGCTTTTTGTCTTTGTTGGTAACGGCTTTATCAGCCTTGGCTACCAAATGGTGGTCGACAAAGGGACCTTTTTTAAGTGAACGTGTCATGGCTTAACCTTACTTCTTGCGACGCGAAACAATCATCACTTGCGTGCGCTTGTTGTTGCGGGTACGGTAGCCTTTGGTCAGGTTACCCCATGGATCGACAGGATGGCGACCTTCGCCGGTCTTGCCTTCGCCGCCACCGTGTGGGTGATCGACCGGATTCATGACCACACCGCGAACGGTTGGACGAATACCCATCCAGCGCTTGACACCGGCTTTACCGAGGCGCCGCAGGCTGTGCTCTTCGTTGGCCACTTCACCGATGGTGGCGCGGCATTCGATGTGAATCTTGCGGACTTCACCAGAACGCATACGCACCTGGGCGTAAGTGCCTTCACGTGCCAGCAGCGTTGCAGATGTACCTGCCGAGCGGGCAATTTGCGCACCCTTGCCGATTTGCATCTCAATACAGTGAATGGTTGAGCCGACCGGTATGTTGCGAATCGGCAGCGTGTTACCAACACGAATTGGCGCTTCCGAACCGCTGATCAACGTGGCGCCAACTTCAAGGCCGCGGGGGGCAATGATGTAGGCACGCTCGCCGTCGGCGTAGCAGATCAGCGCAATATGGGCCGTACGGTTAGGGTCGTACTCGATGCGTTCGACTTTGGCCGGAATGGCGTCTTTGTTGCGCTTGAAATCTACCACGCGGTAGTGGTGCTTGTGACCGCCGCCTTTGTGGCGAACCGTGATGTGACCATTGTTGTTGCGACCAGACTTCTGGAACTGCGGCTCCAGCAAGGGCGCATAGGGCTCACCCTTGTGCAGGTGGTCACGCGATATCTTCACCATCCCGCGCATGCCGGGTGATGTGGGTTTCATTTTAATGACAGCCATTACGCAGACTCCCCGCCGAGGTTGAGCTCTTGACCGGCTTTGAGCGTCACATAGGCTTTGCGAATGTTGTCGCGACGGCCCATAGACTTACCAAAACGCTTGGTCTTGCCTTTGATATTCAAAACGGCAACTGATTGGACATCTACCTTGAACATCAACTGCACAGCGGCTTTGATTTCATATTTGGTAGCGTCTTGCAGCACCTTGAAGGTCACAGCATTGGTTTTGTCTGCAATCATCGTAGCCTTTTCGCTAACGATAGGTGCGACCAAAACCTGCATCAGGCGGCCTTCGTCGAAATTGGATGTTTTGGCGCTCATGCGAACATCTCCTTGAGTTGGTCCATGGCAGCCTTGGTGACCAAGACCTTTTTGTAGTGCACCAGCGACACCGGATCGGCGTAGCGCGGCTCAACCACCAGAATGTTCACCAGGTTGCGTGACGCGAGGTACAGGTTTTCGTCGACCACGTCGGCAATCACAAGTACAGAGCTGAGGTTCATGGCTTTAAATTTATCAGCCAAAACTTTGGTTTTGGGTGAGTCAACCGTCAAAGAATCAACCACAGACAGGCGGCCTTCGCGCGCCAGCTGGGAGAAGATCGATGCCATACCGGCGCGATACATCTTTTTGTTGATTTTCTGTGTGAAATTCTCGTCAGGCATGTTCGGGAAGATACGACCACCGCCGCGCCACAGCGGGGAAGATGTCATACCAGCACGTGCGCGACCGGTACCTTTTTGTTTAAAAGGCTTTTTGGTCGAGTGACGAACTTGCTCGCGGTCTTTTTGAGCCCGTGTCCCTTGGCGGGCATTGGCCTGAAAGGCCACGACCACCTGGTGGATCAGGCTCTCGTTGTATTCACGACCGAAAACGGTATCGGGCACATCCACTTTGGATGAGACCAGACCCTGGTCGTTCAGGAGTTCAACTTGCATCAGTTAGCTCCTTTTGCAGCAGCAACAGGTTTAGCCTTGATCGCGGCGCGAACCGTGACAAAACCGCCTTTTGAACCCGGCACAGCGCCGCGAATCATCAGCAGTTGACGGGCTTCGTCAATACGCACGATGTTCAGGTTTTGTGTGGTTTTGGTGACATCGCCCAAGTGACCCGTCATGCGTTTACCAGGAAACACGCGGCCGGGATCTTGCGCCATACCAATCGAGCCGGGCACGTTGTGCGAACGGCTGTTACCGTGCGACGCGCGCTGCGAGCTCATTTTGTGGCGCTTGATGGTACCGGCAAAACCTTTACCAATCGACGTACCTTGCACGTCAACCAACTGGCCGACTGCAAACACGTCAGCGGCTGGCACAACAGCACCAGCAGCGTACTTGCCTGCAACATCAGCCGTTACGCGGAATTCTTTGATAACTTCACCGGCTTCAACGCCTGCTTTCGCAAGGTGGCCAGCGGCCGGCTTGGTCACACGCGATGCTTTGCGCGAACCGAATGCAACTTGGAGTGCACTGTAACCGTCATTTGCTTCGGTTTTAACCTGGGTAACACGGTTGTTTGACACATCAACCACTGTGACAGGAACGGTATCCCCATCATCAGTGAACAGACGCATCATGCCCACCTTGCGACCCAGCAACCCGAGGGAGTTGCTCAGACTCATGATTTTTCTTTCGTAACTTCTACCGCTGCAACTTCAATTGGCTACAGACGTTTTTGCGTAGAAGACTGTTAATAAAACTTCACTCTAAATTTTGAAATTCGAGCGAAGCTTTTGATTATAGCGTGCTACCTGCCAATTTGGCAAGTGGCACGCTACGGTTTTTTAAAGTCGCCTTATTGAAGCTTGATTTCAACGTCGACGCCAGCTGGCAAATCGAGCTTCATCAACGCATCAACGGTTTTGTCCGTTGGGTCAACGATGTCCATCAGACGTTGGTGGGTGCGGATTTCCAACTGGTCACGGCTGGTTTTATTGACGTGCGGTGAACGCAGAATGTCAAAACGCTTCATGCGGGTTGGCAAAGGCACGGGGCCTTTGACAATCGCGCCGGTGCGCTTGGCGGTGTCCACAATTTCAGCAGCCGATTGGTCAATCAACTTGTAGTCAAAAGCTTTGAGGCGGATACGGATTTTTTGTTTGGTGGCCATGGTTTCTCCTTAAGCCAAAATCTTAGCGACAACACCAGCGCCGACAGTCTTGCCACCCTCGCGGATAGCAAAGC
>JBBAPP010000202.1:0-1107 GCA_040400775.1 Polaromonas sp.
GCTTTTTCTAGGTTGACTACAAGTCTGGTGCAGGCGGCACGGTAGGCGCGCAAGACGTGATGAAAGCCCCCGCCGACGGCTACACGCTAATGCTGGCCAACACCGGGGTGATGGTGATTAACCCGGCGCTGTACAGCAAGCTGCCGTACAGCACACTGAAAGACTTCACCCCAATTGCCCGCACCGCCATGCAACCACTGGCACTGCTGGTCAACCCCAAAGTACCTGCCAACACACTCAAAGAATTCATCGCTTACGCCAAGTCAAAGCCTGGCCAAATTAACTACGGCTCAGCTGGCAATGGCGGCATCAGCCACCTGGTGCCGGAGATGTTTAAAAGCGCTACGGGTTTGTTCATGGTACATATCCCATACCGCGGCAGCGCACCCGCATTTACAGACGTGATGGGAGGGCAAGTGCAGTTTATGGCGGAGTCCATCCCGCAAGCGGCCAACTACCACAAGCAAGGTAAAGTCCGCGCCCTGGCCGTGACCAGCAAAGAGCGCAACCCGGCATTGCCCGACATCCCAACCGTGATCGAATCAGGCATCAAAGGTTTTGAGGTGGTTGGTTTCTACGGCTTTTTAGCACCCGCAGGCTTGCCTAAAGACATCACTGCCAAGCTCAGCGATGCCTTCAAACAAGTCATGACGAGTGCCGAGATTAAAAACCGGATGATCACCCAAGGGGCAGACCCGGCATTTTTGGGGAGTGAAGAATTCGCGCAGTTTTTAGCCAGTGAAACGCCGCGTTGGGCAGAGGCTGTGAAGGCATCTGGAGCCAAGCTGGATTGATTTTGTCCTGCACCTACGGATTCGCAACGGCTACGGCGTATCCCCCTGCGCAATGGCAAGTCAGTCAGTCGCTGGCGCTGGACCCTGAACCGGGCGGCGCGGCGCGGCGTTGCAAGTCTGGCCGTTGAAGGCATGACACTGCTGAGGGTGACGCACCAAATGGGCTGTGCCCGCAAGGTGTCAAACCGCGCGATTTTTATGCCCCAAGGTTGCGTGCATGCAAGGGATACGCCAGCTGGTCTGTTTGGCAGCCCGCAAACGCCGGAGTTGAAGCAGTTTTTGTCGTCTTTAAGCGACTAGCCTAGCGCAAATT
>JBBAPP010000202.1:1207-4335 GCA_040400775.1 Polaromonas sp.
TTGGGCGTACCGCGAATTTTGTTGCTGCCGCGATTGGCCACATACATACTTTTGCCGTCGCGGCTAGGGTACAGGCCATGCGTGCCAACACCCGTCGGAATAAACCCGGTTTGCTTGAACGATTCGCCATCGACCACATGCACGCCATCGACCATCATGTCAGCGACATAAAAAGTCTTGCCGTCGGGCGAGATGCGCACGTCTTGCGGCATGCCTGGCGTGGTGCAAATGTCAGCACCTGTGGGGTTGGCCGGGTCAGGTATGTAGCGCGGCTTTTTACCGGGCGCTGCAATCAAGGCCTGCGCATCGGGTCTGTCAAAGTAAGCACTCAGTTTGAGGGTATCAACTACTTTGCGGTTGACCAGATCAATCTTGGTGATCGAGCCATTGAACTCGCAGGTAAACAAGGCGAATTTGCCATCGATTGAAAAATCAGCATGGTTGATACCCGCGCATTTCGGTGTGAGAATAGTGAATTTCATTGCCATGGTTTTGGCATCCCTGAAGTCCAACCGCTTGTAGGCCTCGGCCACCACAATGGCAAATTGGCCATCCGGCGACCAGTACAAGTTATACGGGTCATCAACAGGTATTGACTTTCCTGGCTTGCCGGTTTTGGGGTCAATCGGTGTCAAGCTGCCGTCTAGCCGACCTTCAGCATTGTTGGCGACCCAGAGCGTTTTTAAATCCCAGCTTGGCACAATGTGCTGCGGGTGAACGCCGACCTTGAACTTGTCAATCACTTTTAATGTGGCCGGGTCAATAACCGAAACGGTATTTTCACCCCGGTTCGGCACATACACCCGCTCCAACGCACCCGCTACGTTAGGGCTGAGTTTACTGGATGCAATTTCACTGTAAAGATTATTTTTGTCGATGGCGGGCGGCATGCCTGAAAACATGTCGACAACACCTAATGGCATGGGGCCAGGCGGCGGAATAAACGGTTTGCTGGAGGTGGTTTGCGCCAGACTGATGGAGGCCGCTGCAGCACATCCCAAAACAGTGACCAGGCCAGCTATCCAGTAATTTTTTCGCATGTGACTAACTTTAAGACTTGAGAAGTAAATATGAATTGAGTATCGACTGAAGGCCGGGCACTGGGCTAACGCGGTGCGGTCGTTGCCTTTTTGATGCTGTCAGCGCTTATTTTAACAACCGCATCCACCCCCAACTGGCCATTGGCGGCGCTCGATGCGCGCGGGTCGCCCAAAGTACCCAAAGCCCAGCCCCCGCGCGCAGCCTCTGCAAAGCGCTCCGGCCTGACCATGCTGGAATCAATCGCCATCAACAAAGAGGTGTCGGCTGAGCCCGCATGGGTCCCGATCTCGGTGCTGCTCAGGCCTTTGGCTTTTAAAGCGTCAATATAGACGGTTTGCGTCGCGCGGTAGTAGTCGGCAAGGTAATGGACACGCGCAGTTGTTTTGGCTGCCTCCCGGTTGAACTGTGCAGCCACCGACAGCAGCGCCTTTTGGTAGTTGCCACTGTCGCCCAACAGCACCACATCGGTAAAACCATGCTTTTTAAAGCTGCGGGCTGTGCCGATCAAGATGTTTTTAAACGTATCGTCTGAAATAGAAATCGTACCGGCAAAGCCCATGTGCTCGGTCGGCGGGTCGATGTTGCCTTCGGGCGTGTAGCTGAGCACCGGGGCCACCAGCGCATTGCCCAGCGATATGGCGATCTTGCCTGCCAGTGCCTTGGCACGCACGTTGTGCTTGCCAATCGCCATATGTGGGCCGTTTTGCTCAGTACCGCCAATCGGAATGAGCACGGTGGTTTTACCTGCTTTCAGCGCAGCGCTGACTTCCTGGGTGGTGAGTTCTTCAATAAAAACGCTGTGTTGGGCGTGCACCAGCGCAGGAAAACAAGCGCAACAAAACCACAACCAGACCGCAAGCCAAGGACTTTTCAGCATCACAACTCCAGGGGAAAACTTTTTAACCATGGCTAGATTGTCGCTGGCGACGGCAACCGTGGCTGCTTGCCGTCACAATCATGGATTCATCCATACAGCGCGTCGTTTGCCTTTTTATGCCCCGCATTCTTTATTTCTTTGCCCTGTGTAACCTCGTGATTGGCAGCGGCGCATTTGTGTTGGGCGGCATTTTGCAGCCTGTCAGCGTGGCGCTTGACATCAGTGTTGCGGCGGCCGGACAGGTCATGACGGCCTATGCCTTAGCTACCGCCTTGCTGGCCCCGGTACTGATTGTGCTCACTGCCAAATGGCCGCGCAAACATGCGATTCAATTGGCGCTCAGCTTGTTTGCAGCAGGTAACCTAGTGTCCGCCCTAGCCCCCAGCCTGACGGTGCTGCTGCTAGGTAGGGTACTGATGGGCGCAGGCGCCATGTTTACCGCAGCGGTGTCTGCGCTGGCAGTTACTTTGGTAGCGCCGGCGCTGCGTGGGCGGGCGTTGTCCACCACATTTTTAGGTATGGGTATCAGCTACGCAGTGGCCTTGCCGATAGGCGCATGGCTGGGTTTTGAATATGGCTGGCGGGTGCCGGTGTGGCTATGCGTGGCAGCCAGTCTGGCCGCACTGCTGGCGGCAAGCGTGCTGCTGCCAAACGGTGCAGTCACAGGCGGCAGCAGCTTTTCTGGCTTTAAAACAGCGGTAAAGCAAAGTGCAGTGTGGCGCGTGTGGCTACGTACCTTGCTGTTTTTTATTGCGATTTTCAGCGTATTTACTTATGTTGGCCCGGTGCTGCTGGCTTTGAATGCCATGGGCACCACACAACTGGCGGTAGTACTGGCCATCTTTGGTTTGGCCGGGGTGGTTGGTACGCTCGTGGGGGGCTGGGCCAATGACCGCTTTGGCTCCTTGCAAACCATCCGCGTGCAGTTGTCTGTACTGGTCAGCATGATGTGCCTGCTACCTTTAACCCAGGGTCATGTACTGGCCACGGTGGCCATATTGGTGGCCTGGGGTATTGCCGGGTTTGGTTTGACCGCGCCACAACAAAGCCGGCTGGTCAGCTTGTCACCGGCACAAGCGCCGCTGCTGCTGAGTTTGAACAGCTCCATGCTGTATCTGGGCACGGCGCTAGGCGCGGTGGTCAGTGGTGCCTCTATCAACGCGGTAGGCTTTGTGCACTTGGCCTGGGTCGGCGCACCTTTTGGCCTGGC
>JBBAPP010000203.1:0-4297 GCA_040400775.1 Polaromonas sp.
CCCATGATGCGGCAATACCTGGCCATCAAGGCCGAGTACCCCGACACGCTGGTGCTGTACCGCATGGGGGACTTTTACGAGCTCTTTTTTGCCGATGCTGAGAAAGCCTCCCGGCTGCTGGGGATCACACTGACCAAACGCGGTGCTACCAATGGCCAGCCGATTCAAATGGCCGGTGTGCCATTTCATTCGCTGGAGGGCTATCTGGCCAAGCTGATCAAGCTCGGTGAGTCAGTGGCGATTTGTGAGCAGGTGGGCGACGTGGCCACCAGCAAAGGACCGGTGGAGCGCAAGGTGGTGCGGGTGGTGACCCCTGGCACGTTGACAGACACCGAACTGCTGGGCGACAAGGCTGAATCGCTTCTGCTGGCGGTACACCAGGGCGCGCGCAACACCTGCGGCCTGGCCTGGCTAAGCGTGACCCAAGGTGAGATCCGCCTGGCTGAATGCCCGAATGATGCACTGGAAGCCTGGCTGGCCCGGATTGCACCCAGCGAGCTGATTTACAACGTCGATGTGGCGCCTGCATTTGAAGCACGCCTGAAAACCACGCGCTGCGCCAGCACCGCACGCGCCGCCTGGCAATTTGATGCAGCACTGGGGGCGCGGCGTTTGTTGGAGCAACTCAAGGTGGCCTCGCTGGCCGCATGGCAGGCTGAAGAATTGCACCAGGCGCACGCCGCTGCCGCCGCGCTGCTGGGCTATGCCGAGCACACGCAGGGCCGCACGCTGCCGCATGTGCAGGCCTTGCAGGTGGTGCGGTCGGGTGAATTGATTGCGCTGCCGTTAACAACACGCCGCAACCTGGAACTCACGCAAACCCTGCGCGGTGAAGATGCACCCACGCTGTTTTCATTGCTGGACACCTGCACCACTGGCATGGGCAGCCGCGCTTTGAAAAGCTGGCTGCTCAGCCCGCGCCGTGAGCGTACCGAGGCTGCTGCCAGGCTGGAGGCCATCACATGTTTACGCGGTGGTTTGCAACAAACGCTGCGCGCCCAGCTCAAAGGCAGCAGTGATGTAGAACGTATCACCGCCCGCATCGCACTGCGCCAGGTGCGCCCACGGGAGCTGGTGGCGTTGCAACTGACACTATTAAAAACAGAGCTTGCTGCGCAGGTATCTATTGGTCTACCGGCACTTTTAGCCACTATTTTTAGTGATTTACAGCCGCCGGAAGGCTGCGCGGCGCTGCTGAAACGCTTTTTGCTCGACGAGCCCGCCGCGCTGTTGCGCGATGGCGGCGTCATCAACCACGGCTGCGATGCTGACCTGGACGAGCTACGCGACATTCAAACCAATTGCGATGCGTTTTTACTCGACTTGGAAGGCCGTGAAAAAGCCCGTACCGGCATCAGCAACCTGCGCGTGCAGTTCAACAAGGTGCATGGGTTTTACATTGAAGTGACACAGGGTCAGGCCAGCAAAGTACCTGACGACTACCGCCGCCGCCAAACCCTCAAAAATGCTGAGCGCTTCATCACGCCCGAGCTCAAAGCCTTTGAAGACAAAGCCTTGTCAGCGCAAGAACGGGCACTGGCACGCGAGAAGTTTTTATACGAGCAACTATTGGACGAGCTGCAAACCTTCATTCCTGCATTGGGCAAATTGGCGCGCGCCCTGGCCTGCCTGGACGCGCTTTGCGCGTTGGCTGAACGGTCTTTGAGCCTGAACTGGGCAGCACCTGTATTCGTCAACCAACCGTGCATTGAGATCGCCCAAGGCCGTCACCCGGTGGTCGAAGCGCGGCTGGCTGAAACCACGGGCGGCTCGTTCATCGCCAACGACTGCGTACTGCACACCAAGCAGCGCATGCAGGTGATTACCGGCCCCAATATGGGCGGTAAATCAACCTATATGCGGCAGGTCGCGCTGATTGTGCTGTTAGCCAGCGTGGGCAGCTATGTGCCAGCAAGCGCTTGCCGACTGGGGCCGATTGACGCGATTCACACCCGGATTGGCGCGGCGGATGACGTCGCCAACGCGCAATCCACCTTTATGCTGGAAATGACAGAGGCGGCACAAATTTTGCACACAGCCACACCGCACTCCTTGGTGTTGATGGACGAAATTGGCCGCGGTACATCGACCTTTGACGGGCTGGCTTTAGCCGGCGGCATCGCCGCCTATTTGCACAACAAGACCCAAGCCTTCACGCTGTTTGCCACGCATTATTTTGAGCTGACCGCGTTCCCAACGCAGCATCATGGCGCTGTCAACGTACATGTGGGTGCGGTCGAATCCGGCAGTAACATCGTGTTTTTACACCACATTGAGCCCGGCCCCGCCAGCAAAAGCTACGGCATTTCGGTGGCCAGGCTGGCGGGCGTGCCGAGTGCAGTGGTCAACCACGCACGCCATGCTTTACAGGCGCTTGAAGCGCAACAAACAGATGCGCGCGCGCAGGTTGATTTGTTTGCAGCAGCACCAGACACCATGGTTGAGCAAAGTGCGCTGGACAAAGCATTGGCTACGATAGACCCCGATGCATTGAGCCCGCGTGAGGCACTCGATGCCTTGTACAAGCTCAAAAAACTACGCCATCCAACCTGACCAAACAACATGACTTATTGCGTCGCCATCAAACTCAATGCCGGGCTGGTTTTTTTATCTGATTCCCGAACCAACGCGGGTTTAGACCAAATCAGCACCTTTCGCAAAATGATCATTTATGAAAAGTCAAATGACCGTTTCATGGTGCTCTTGTCAGCCGGCAATTTGTCGATCGCCCAGTCCGTACGCGAGATTTTGCAGGTCGAGCAGCTCAAAGACCAGGACGGCGGCCCACCGATCACGATCTGGAACGCCAAAAGCATGTTTGACGCCGCGCGTGTGCTGGGGTCGGCTATTCGGCGGGTCCACCAGCGCGATGCCGATGACCTGAAAAACACAGGCGTCGACTTTAACGTGGCGATGATTTTTGGCGGCCAGATCAAAGGTGAAGCCATGCGCTTGTTCCAGGTTTATTCTGCAGGCAACTTTATTGAAGCGACGAGCGAGACGCCGTATTTTCAAATCGGTGAATCCAAGTACGGCAAACCGGTGTTAGACCGCGTCATCACGCCTGAAACACCTTTAGAAGAAGCTGCAAAATGTGCGCTGGTGTCGATGGACTCAACGCTCAAGTCCAACCTGTCAGTGGGCCTGCCGCTGGATATGGTGGTGTATGAGGTGGGGAGCTTTGAAACCAACAAAGTGGTTTGTATTGACAACGACAACCCCTACTTCAAAATGTTGCACGACAACTGGGGCACCAAGCTGCGCCAAGTGTTTGACAGTATTGAAGACCCCATGTGGAACGGCGGCGAAACCAAAGTGCCCCTGCTGACACCGCTCACGCGCAACCAGCCGCTGCGCAAAATAACATCGCCGGAAGAAAAGCTGATCTAACTTTTATTGGCAGGCGGATCGGGTATCAAACAAGCCTCAGCCATTTGCAGGCCATTGTCTTTGGCAAAGTTAATGACAAAGTCCCAGGCCATGGGTTCAGATTCACGCAAGGCTGCGTTCACCACCACACAGCGAACGCCGTTGACCAGGGTGGGGATACACCAGGGCGAATAGGTCAGGTGGCTGCCGGGCTGAGGGCCGCCGGGGCGAAACGGGCTCATCACGCCGCACAGCCGGTCGGCCCAATCGCTGGGTCGAAAAGTTTTGCCCTCATGGGTGATGCCCTGAATGAAAACTTCTTTGGCGCTGCCAGAGACCATGCGTGACCACCCCAGACCATCAAAAAAGGTTTTTTGCGTAATTGGGTGCTGCAAGATGCGCCAAAACAGGCTCTCTGCTGCACCGCAGCATTATTGTATCTTATAGAAGACTTGGGAATTCATGGCAGTGACGCAAAAACCGCATCATGCCCAGTAGACTCTGGGTCTAAAATTCAGTTTTAGTTTAGCTTTGAAAGCCCGGAGCCACCCATGACCGCCGCCCTGCCACCCCACATTGAAGCCGCCTCAGCCCACGTCATGAACACCTATGGCCGCTTGCCGATAGCGCTGTCGCACGGCCAAGGCTGCCGGGTGTGGGACATCAATGGCAAGTGCTACCTCGATGCGCTGGGCGGTATTGCCGTCAACACGCTGGGCCATAACCATCCCAAACTGGTGCCCGCACTGCAAGACCAAATCAGTAAGCTGATCCACTGCTCCAACTACTACCATGTGCCGCTGCAAGAAACGCTGGCTGCCAAACTGGTCGAATTGTCAGGATTGGAGAACGTCTTTTTCTGCTCTACCGGCTTGGAAGCCAACGAAGCCGCGCTAAAGCTGGCGCGCAAGTATGGTCACGACAAAGG
>JBBAPP010000204.1:0-1299 GCA_040400775.1 Polaromonas sp.
TCGGCCATGTAAGCCGCGCCGCCTTCTTGCCTGCAAGTGATGAATCGAATCTGGCCTTGCCGCGCATGCAGGCCGTCAAGCACGGCCAGGTAACTTTCGCCCGGTACGCCAAATGCGTGGGTCACGCCCTGGGCAATCAGGCAATCAACTAAAAGGTGTCCGGCAATTTGTGGGGTCATAAATTTTTTATCAATCGCTATTCTGGTGTGCTGCTGTCACCGTCACCACCGCCCGCCTCAAGCGCTTGGCGGGCCAATTCTTCATCGCTCAAGGGAGGCGCTTGTTCAAGTGCGGCCAATTCATCTAAAAACGCTTGCGTTGGCGCTTCGTGCTCCAGTAAGACTTCTTCCAGCTTTTGCTGACTGGTCTCCACATGCACTGAAGGCGAATGCAGTGTGGTCGGTGGCACAGGGAATTTTTCACCCAGCTCGTGCTTTAGCGCCTCAGATTTTTCCTCAACCCAATGCGCAAAATCGCCATCTTTCGGTGTGTTTGAATCGCTCATACGGCTCTCCTTGTGTTGGTGGCCAATGTTTGGCAGATGTTGCGAGGATGGCAAAGCCTGCTTCACACCCTGATTATGGTGGTTGCCGCAACGCGATGGGTATCGTTATCAGTTCCACATGGACACAAACATGCACACAAAGTTTGCATTAATTCACCAAACAGTTAAATTACAGGCATGCCGACCACACTTACAAACACCACCGAGCCACGCTCGCGCGATGCTGATCGCTCGCAAGCCATTATCCTGAATGCGGCCCGCGACGAGTTTGCCGAGCACGGTCTGGGCGGTGCCCGGGTTGACAGAATTGCCGAACGCGCCGGGCTGAACAAACGGCTGATTTACTATTATTTTGAAGACAAGGAAAAGCTCTTTCAGGCGGTACTTGAGCAGGCTTACCTGCATATTCGTGAAGCCGAACACAAGCTCAATCTGCTAGCGCAAAAACCTGCGGATGCGATTCGCAGTCTGGTTGAATTCACCTGGAACTATTATTTGGCGCATCCAGAGTTTCTCACGCTACTGAACAGCGCTAACCTGCATCGCGCCCGACATTTGCAGACATCGCAAAGCGTGCGCGACATGAACTCGCCGCTGATCGCCACATTGGGTGAAATTCTGGAACGTGGCCGCAAAGACGGCAGCTTGCGCGGCGGCATTGATCCACTGCAACTGTATGTGTCGATTGCCGGACTGTCGTACTTTTATTTATCCAACAACCACACGCTATCAGCCATCTTCGGGCGTGACTTGATGACGCCAAAATCGTGCAGTGAGCGACTGTCGCATATCTG
>JBBAPP010000204.1:1399-4263 GCA_040400775.1 Polaromonas sp.
GGCTACACCATCATGGTGCATTCATCGTCACACACGGTCAGCCCCTCCACGTTTGCAAAATTACCGTTTGACACATTGCTTGACTTTGCTGGTGTTACGCCCATATCCAGTACGCCGAATGTGCTGGTGATATCGCCGACCAAAAACATCAAAACCTTGCAAGAGCTTTTGGCAGCAGCCAAAGCTAAGCCAGGCAGCATGAACTTTGCATCGGCCGGTCAAGGTAGCGCTACACATCTGAATGCTGAAAAATTCAAACTAGCGGGGAAGATAGACGCCACCAACATCCCCTTCAAAGGATCTGCTGAGGCGGTAACCGAGGTTTTGTCGGGTCGCGTGGACTACTATTTTTCCCCCATAGCGCCTGTCATTGGCCAAATCAAAAGCGGGCAGTTACTGGCCTTGGCTGTGGGCTCGCCCAAACGCGCGACAGCCTTGCCGGGTGTGCCGACCACGGCTGAAGCGGGCGTACCAGGCTCTGAATTCAACTTCTGGATCGGCATGATGGCACCCGCAAAAACGCCGAAAGACATCATCAATCGGCTCAATGATGAAGTTGCTAAAGCGCTGGCCACGCCTGAAGTCAAAGAACGCTTTGCGGCACTTGGCGCTGATGCGTGGACGCTCAAGCCTGAGCAGTTTGACGCCTACATCAAAGAGGAAATCAAAACCAATGCCTTGCTGGTGAAAGCCGCTGGTCTGGAAGTGCAAAAGCAATGAGTCCGCACATAAGGATTAAAACCCTAGGCATCATCATGCACGGCGTCACTGGGCGCATGGGCATGAACCAGCATTTGATCCGCTCCATCGTCGCCATTCGCAAGCAGGGCGGCGTCACATTGTCTGATGGCAGCAAGGTCATGCCTGATCCGATTCTTATTGGCCGCAATGCCGAGAAGATCGAGGCGCTGGCTAGGGCCCACGACATTGCTCGCTGGGGTACAGACCTGGACGCTGCACTGGCCAATAAAAGCGACACTGTTTTCTTTGATGCCGGCACCACGCAAATGCGCCCAGCCCTGCTGGCCAAAGCGATTCGTGCGGGCAAACATGTGTACTGCGAGAAACCGATTGCAACCAACCTGAATGAAGCGGTTGAAATTGCGCGACTGGCTGAAAGCTCTGGCCTGAAGCACGGGGCGGTGCAAGACAAACTCTTTTTACCTGGCCTGCGCAAGCTCGACATGCTGCGCCGCGCAGGCTTTTTCGGCCAGATGTTGAGCGTGCGGCTGGAATTTGGTTACTGGGTGTTTGAAGGTGACTTGCAGCCCATCCAACGCCCGAGCTGGAACTATCGCAAAGAAAACGGCGGCGGCATGATCCTGGACATGATGTGCCACTGGCGCTATGTATTAGACAACCTGTTTGGTGAGGTTAAATCTGTGTCTTGCTTGGGTGCGACGCATATCCCCAAACGCTGGGATGAAGATGGCAAACCCTACGACGCAACGGCCGACGATGCGGCCTACGCCACGGTCGAGCTGACCGGCCACAACGGCGAGCCGGTGATTGCACAAATCAACATGTCTTGGGCCACCCGTGTGCGGCGCGATGACCTGGTGACGTTTCATGTGGACGGCACGCACGGCTCTGCAGTGGCGGGCCTGTCAAGCTGCCGCGCCCAGTCGCGCGTAGCCACGCCGCGCCCGGTGTGGAACCCGGACGAAAAGCAAACCATGCACTTTTTTGACCAGTGGCAGGAGATCCCTGACTCGCAGGTATATGACAACGGCTTCAAAATCCAGTGGGAGCATTTCATTCGCCACGTGGTTGAAGATGCCCCTTACCGCTGGACGCTGCCTGAAGGTGCCAAAGGCGTACAACTGGTTGAAGCTGCGCTGGAAAGTTGGAAAGAGCGGCGTTGGGTGGACGTACATCCTTTGATAATTTAACGCTATTTATTTAGTAGTTGCTTGTGCCCGAATTTATTGGCTACAACACAAATTCAATACCTAAAAAAATGTCCTTTTTATGCCTTTGACACTTGTTTTACCTGAAACATCAACCGCTGACTTAAATGGTGATGCAAGCAGCTTGCACCTGTATACCGTTCGCGGCACGCCGCCGCCCAAACCCAAAGTGCACGCGCCATTCAACCGCGTCGCTTATTCAGCAGCGCATGTGGTCGCCAACCCAAATGCTGACAACAACCCCAGCCTGGACTGCGCCATTGACTGGGACACCACCATCGCCTACCGCCAGCACCTGTGGGCGCTAGGCCTGGGTGTAGCCGAGGCGATGGACACAGCACAACGCGGCATGGGCTTGGACTGGCCCACATCGCTGGAATTGATGCGACGTTCGCTCGACGCCGCCAAAGACATTCCGGGCGCGCTCGTCGCATCAGGCTGCGGTACAGACCACCTGGAGATTGACAAAGTCAAAACTATTGACGACGTGATACGCGGCTATGAAACACAAATGGAAGCGATTGAAAAGCTCGGCGGAAAACTCATCGTGATGGCCAGCCGCGCGCTGGCTCGCGTGGCCACGTCACCTGCCGACTATGAAAAGGTGTACGGCCGGGTGCTGAGCCAGGCAAAGCAGCCGGTGGTGCTGCACTGGCTGGGGGACATGTTTGACCCAGCCCTCAAAGGCTACTGGGGCAGCAAGGATATTGACGCCGCCATGGACACCGCGCTGGCAGTCATCAACGCGCACCCGGGCAAGGTCGATGGCATCAAAATTTCGCTGCTCGACAAAAACAAGGAAATTGCCATGCGCAGGCGTCTACCATCCGACGCCGCAGGGGGCGTGCGCATGTACACAGGCGATGACTTTAACTACGCCGAACTCATTGCTGGTGATGGCTTTAACAACAACCCTATGCACAGCCAAAGCGACGCATTGCTCGGCATCTTCGA
>JBBAPP010000205.1:0-4249 GCA_040400775.1 Polaromonas sp.
TTCTTAAACTGACGCAAATAGGTAACTCGGTCGGGGCTATCTTTCCCAAAGACTTGTTGGCGCAAATGCGCCTCGAAAAAGGTGACGATTTTTATGTCTCTGAAACGCCTGACGGCCTGCGTATCACGACACACAACCCTGAGTTCGAAGAGCAAATGCGCCTGGGTCGCGAGATCATGAAAGAGCGGCGTGCGGTGCTGCGTGAGCTGGCCAAATGACCGGTTGGCGGTGGATTGACCGCACTGTATTGATCGCCATTCACGACATGCAGCTGGCGGAGCACGGCGGCGGCGCGGGCTTGCGGGACGGCAATTTGCTTGAATCAGCTCTAGCCAAACCAGAAAACCTGGCGGCATACGGTGACCCTGATGCAGCCGCCCTTGCAGCCGCTTACGGTTACGGCATTTCGCGTAACCACGCTTTTATTGACGGTAACAAGCGCACGGCCTTGGTAGCAGCAGAGCTGTTTTTGCAGCTCAATGGCTGGCGCCTTGTTGTCGATGATGCTGATTGTGTACTCACCATGCTGGCCGTCGCCACAGGCGACATCACCGAAGACGCTTTTGCTGACTGGCTACGCCTGCATGCTCACAAAAAATTGGTCAAATAGGGATTTAGACCAATAAATACGGGTGTAAGCAGCTCATTAATCTATAGCAAAGTTATGGCGTAACCGGGCTTGCAAATAACCAGCTTATGGCTGTCAATAAGGCCTTTCGCCAAAACCAGCAAGTCCTGATCAGCTGTGATTAACAGGGCTGCTTCGGCTGCAAGGGCTGCGTGAATGAACATGTCGTCATCTGCGCCGCGGCTGTAGGTTGCATCCGCAATGTTTTGCGGCACTTCGACCCAGATAGCCGCTGCGCTGATGTCGTGCAAAACGGCTTTGCGCTCTTCCAGGTTGATGTAGTGGTCAAACTTGGGTTTCCAGTGGCGCGACTCCAGCTCGGCAAAGGTGGCATTTGTAAAAACCAGGTGGTGGTCTGTCAGCGCCTTGGCCAGCAGCTTTGCGGGTACGCCGTCAGGCGATAGCGCGGCATTGATGAGGATGTTGGTGTCTATGACGATTTGCATGGCTTTGTAGCCCGAAGCCGGGGTTTCAGCTTTCGTCGCTCAGCAACTCGTCCAGTTTGTCTTGCGTCAACCCGCGATCACGTGCCGAAGCAGCGGTGACTTCCAGCCTGTGCTTGAGGCGGTTGGCGTAAAACGCCCGCATGTCTTCGTAGTCTTGCGCCGACACCATCACACCCACAACCCGGTTGTGCCGGGTGATGCGGACAGGCTCTTTTTGAGCCATGTCGATCATTTGCCCGAACTGGGTTTTGGCGTAGTTGGCGCTTAGACTTTGCATTCGTAAACTCTAGCGTATTTTCCGCACGAATCGTTCGATTCAAGCGGTAATCAACATTACTTTCCCACGCAATCCGCGTAATACCGCAGTTTGCCTTTGGCGTCGACCAGCTCCACCAGGCCGTGAATGTCGGTTTCAAAGCCTGGGCACTGGGCATTAAATTCACGCGCAAACTTTAAATAATCAACAATTTTCTTGTTGAACACTTCGCCCGGAATCAACAACGGAATCCCCGGTGGGTAGGGTGTGACCAGGCCAACGGTGATGCGGCCTTCGAGGTGGTCAATTTCAACCCGCTCGGTGGTGCGGTGCGCAATGTGGGCATAAGCGTCGCTGGGCTTCATGGCGGGGGTCAAGTCGCTCTGGTAGACCTCTGTCGTGAGCCTGGCAATGTCGTACTTGGCGTACATGGTGTGGATGTGCTGGCACAGGTCAGCCAGGCCCATTTTTTCGTACTTAGGGTGCTTTTGGCTAAACTCCGGCAAGATGCGCCACATCGGGGCGTTTTTATCGTAGTCGTCCTTGAACTGCTGCAAAGCCGTCAGCAGCGTGTTCCAGCGGCCTTTGGTGATGCCGATGGTGAACATGATAAAAAAGCTGTACAGGCCGGTTTTTTCAACAATCACGCCGTGCTCAGCCAAAAACTTGGTGACGATGCTGGCCGGTATGCCGGTTTTGGCGAACTTGCCGTTCAAGTCCATACCTGGGGTGACGATGGTCGCCTTGATCGGGTCGAGCATGTTGAAGCCGGTGGCCATTTGGCCAAAGCCGTGCCAGTTGTTGGCACCGTTTTTGGCGGTTTTGGCGCTGCGTGACTCGCCTTTGATGACCCAGTCTTTGGGGTTGCCAATGCCTTCTTCGCCCGCACCATCGCCTTCAAACTTGTCTGGTCCCCAAACTTTAAACCACCAGTCGGCGCCGTATTCTGCGTCAATCTTTTTCATCGCTCGCCTGAAGTCCAGCGCCTCGGCAATGCTTTCTTCAACCAGCGCGGTGCCGCCGGGTGGCTCCATCATGGCGGCAGCCACGTCGCAGCTGGCAATGATGCTGTACTGCGGGCTGGTACTGGTGTGCATCAAATACGCTTCATTGAACAGGTGCCGGTCCAGCTTGACGTCTTGCGAGTCCTGCACCAGCACATGGCTGGCCTGGCTGATACCGGCCAGCAGTTTGTGAATTGACTGGGTGGCGTAGACCACCGCCGTTTTGGGACGAATCCGGTTTTTACCCATCGAGTGGTAGCTGCCGTAAAACGGGTGAAACGCGGCGTGCGGCAGCCAGGCTTCGTCAAAGTGCAGGTTGTCGATGTAGCCGTCGAGCATGCCTTTGATGGTTTCGGTGTTGTACAGCACGCCGTCGTAGGTGGACTGCGTCAGCGTCATCACGCGGGGCTTGACTTTGTTGGCGTTGACGCCTTTAAGCAGCGGGTTGGCGGCAATTTTGGCCTTGATGGCATCGGGCTCAAACTCACTTTGCGGGATCGGCCCAATGATGCCGAAATGGTTGCGTGTGGGCTTGAGAAACACCGGGATCGAGCCGGTCATGATGATGGCGTGCAAGATCGACTTGTGGCAGTTGCGGTCAACCACCACCACATCGCCCGGCGCCACGGTGTGGTGCCAGACCATCTTGTTGGAGGTTGACGTGCCGTTGGTCACAAAAAAGCAATGGTCAGCATTGAAGATGCGCGCTGCGTTACGCTCGCTGGCGCCAATCGCGCCGTCGTGGTCGAGCAACTGGCCCAGCTCTTCCACCGCATTGCAGACGTCGGCGCGCAGCATGTTTTCACCATAAAACTGGTGGTACATCTGGCCGACCGGGCTCTTTAAAAACGCCACGCCACCTGAATGGCCGGGGCAATGCCAGCTGTAGGAGCCGTCTTCGGCGTAGTCGAGCAGGGCCTTGAAAAACGGCGGCTGTACGCCTTCCAGGTAGCTTTTGGCCTCGCGCAAAATATGCCGCGCGACAAACTCGGGGGTATCCTCAAACATATGGATGAAGCCGTGCAGCTCGCGCAAAATATCGTTTGGGATATGCCGCGATGTTTTGGTCTCGCCGTAAACGTAAATCGGCACATCGAGGTTTTTGCGCCGCACTTCTTCAATAAAGTTGCGCAGGTTCAGCACCGCGGGGTCGAGGTCTGGGCCGGGGGTAAATTCTTCGTCGTCAATCGACAAAATAAACGCACTGGCCCTGCTCTGCTGCTGGGCAAACTGGCTCAGGTCACCATAACTGGTCACGCCCAATACCTCAAAACCTTCGGTCTCAATGGCTTGCGCCAGCGCCCGAATGCCCAAACCGGAGGTGTTTTCAGAGCGGAAATCTTCATCAATGATGACGATGGGGAAACGAAATTTCATGGTGATGGTGTATGGTGAGGGTCGGGACGGCAATGAACAGAACCTGCGAAGTGTACGGAAATTTTGTGTCTTTGAGCTTGCAGGGTGCTACATTGACCGCAAAGTGTGTTCTCAGGCCTACAAATAACAAATCACGTCAAGGAGAGCCGACATGACAGAATCAACCCTTTGGTGGCTGCTGGCAGGCGCTGCGGTGGGCATAGAGCTTGTCACCGGCACGTTTTACCTGCTGATGCTGGCGATTGGCCTGGCAGCAGCGGCCATCGCCTCGCATATGGGCCTGCCGCTGACCTGGCAACTGGTGACGGCCGCTGCGGTGGGCGGCGGTGCGGTGGTACTGTGGCACTACCAGCGCGGCGGCCAGGCTATCAAGGCGCCATTACAGTCGAATGCTGACGTACACATTGACATTGGTGAGCCCGTATTGGTTGCGGCCTGGAACACCGACGGCACCACCAGCGTGACCTACCGCGGCGCCAACTGGACCGCCATGGCCCACGGCGCTGACCCCCAGCCTGGTCAGCACCGCATCAAAGAG
>JBBAPP010000206.1:0-4226 GCA_040400775.1 Polaromonas sp.
CGCGCACTGGTGCGCTTTGTCAATATCGCCGACGGCGTACCGGTTGAGATTAAAAATTGTTTCTAAAGTTGTTAACTATTGGTGCCCGAGACCGGAATCGAACCGGTACGCCCGCTATTCACGAAGCGGCGGATTTTAAGTCCGCTGTGTCTACCGATTTCACCACTCGGGCTCAGAAGACCTGTGCTGGAGGCGCGGCCCGGAGTCGAACCGGGCTAGCCGGATTTGCAATCCGGTACATAACCGCTTTGTTACCGCGCCGTCTCTAAAAAAGCAAATTCACCAAAGAAAAAGGACAGCATTTTGAAGTGCTGCCCTTTAAATTGGAGCGGGAGAAGAGTCTCGAACTCTCGACCTCAACCTTGGCAAGGTTGCGCTCTACCAACTGAGCTACTCCCGCATTGCAAGTCTCAAATTATAGCGTGTTTTATGGACCTATTCATGAAAGACAAGAAAAAATCTCAATGCTTAATGGCACCGCTTGCGCCTAGAGGCGGCACAACAATCGCATCAACCACTACCGCCGCGGACAATGCCAGCTCTTCATCGGTCAGCGGCACAGGCATGCGCTCCAGCGCCACCTTCAGTACCTGGTCAATCCACTTGACAGGAATGATCTCCAAACCATTTTTGACGCTGTCTGGAATCTCTTGCAAATCTTTGGCGTTTTCTTCCGGAATCAGCACCGTTTTTATACCACCGCGCAAGGCTGCCAGGAGTTTTTCTTTCAGGCCGCCGATAGCCGTGACTTCACCGCGCAAGGTGATCTCACCCGTCATGGCCACATCAGCGCGCACTGGGATACCGGTCAGCGCTGAGATAAAGGCGGTTGTCATGGCGGCGCCAGCACTTGGGCCATCTTTTGGCGTTGCACCGTCAGGTACGTGAATGTGAATGTCGCGCTTTTCAAACATATCGTCTTTAATACCCAGCATCGCCGAGCGGCTGCGCACCACCGTGCGGGCCGCATCAACAGATTCTTTCATCACGTCGCCCAATGAGCCGGTGCGGGTGATCAAGCCCTTGCCGGGCATGATGGCGGCTTCAATCGTCAGCAAATCGCCACCAACTTCAGTCCAGGCCAAGCCAACCACTTGGCCGATCTGGTTATTTTTCTCGGCACGGCCGTAATCAAACTTGCGCACACCCAAAAATTCATTCAGATTGTCAGGAGTCACCAGCACTTGGGCGGTCATTTTTTTAAGCTGAATACCTTTGATCACCTTGCGGCAAATCTTGCCCAATTCACGCTCTAGCGAGCGCACGCCTGCCTCACGCGTGTAGTAGCGCACGATGTCGCGCACGGCTTGTTCTTGCACTTCCAGCTCTTGCGCTTTCACACCGTTGTTTTTGACCTGCTTGGGCAGCAGGTAACGCATAGCGATACTGGTTTTTTCATCTTCTGTATAGCCTGACAGGCGAATGACTTCCATCCGATCTAGCAGCGCTGGCGGAATATTCATTGAATTGGAGGTGGCCACAAACATCACGTCGCTCAAATCAAAGTCAAGCTCGACATAGTGGTCGCCAAAGGTGTGGTTTTGCTCAGGATCCAGCACCTCCAGCAGTGCACTTGATGGGTCGCCCCTGAAGTCAGTGCCGAGTTTGTCAATTTCATCGAGCAAGAACAGCGGGTTGCGCGTACCAGCTTTTGACAGGCTTTGCAGCACCTTGCCTGGTAGCGCGCCAATGTAGGTGCGGCGATGGCCACGAATCTCAGCCTCGTCGCGCATACCGCCCAACGCCATGCGCACATACTTGCGGCCAGTGGCTTTGGCAATCGATTGGCCTAGCGATGTTTTACCTACGCCCGGTGGCCCGACCAGGCACAAAATTGGCGCTTTAAGCTTGTCAACACGCTGCTGCACCGCAAGATACTCAACAATCCGGTCTTTGACTTTTTCCAGACCGTAATGGTCTTCATTCAGCACGTTTTCGGCATTCACCAAGTCGTGTTTGATTTTGGTTTTTTTACTCCACGGCAAAGCTGACAGCACATCAATATAGTTGCGAACCACTGTAGCCTCAGCCGACATGGGTGACATCAGCTTGAGCTTTTTGAACTCTGCATCGGCTTTCTTTTTGGCCTCTTTCGGCATTTTGGCGGCTTTGATCTTTTTTTCGATCTCGTCCATGTCAGCGCCGTCTTCGCCATCGCCCAGCTCTTTTTGAATCGCCTTGACCTGCTCATTCAGGTAAAAATCACGCTGGTTTTTTTCCATCTGCCGCTTGACGCGACCACGAATTTTTTTGTCGACATTCAAAATATCAACTTCACGCTCAAGTTGCTCGTACAGGTTCTCCAGCCGCTCTTTGACAGGTGACAAATCAAGAATCACCTGTTTGGCATCAAGCTTTAATGGCAGATGCGCGGCAATCGTGTCAGCCAGGCGACCGGGATCGTCAATGCTTGAAATGGACGTCAGAATTTCAGGCGGGATTTTTTTATTCAGTTTGACATAGTGGTCAAACTGCTGCATTACCGCACGCCGCAGAGCTTCAATTTCACTGGTTTTATCCAACGCAATGGCCACCGGCTCCACCGGGCTGACATTGGCTGTGAAATGCAGTTCACCATCTTCAATCTTGTTGACTCTGGCGCGCTGCTGGCCTTCTACCAGCACCTTGACCGTACCGTCAGGCAGCTTGAGCAATTGCAAGATGGTGGCCACGCAGCCGACCTGAAACATGTCTTCCACCACAGGCTCGTCTTTGGCAGCAGTTTTTTGTGCGACCAGCATGATGCGGCGCTCAGACTCCATCGCTGACTCAAGTGCTTTGATACTTTTTGGACGCCCCACAAACAACGGGATCACCATGTGCGGGAACACCACCACGTCACGCAGAGGCAACAAGGGCAGGTCTAGCGGGGTAGGAGGCAAGGTAGTGGATGCTGACATAGATACCTCAAAGACCTTTAAAAACAAAAATTACGATGCTTTATTTGGGGCGCAAAAAGCAAACTTCAAGCAGGGCTGAACTTAAGCTTTCTTTGCCACTTCACGGTAAACCAAAAGCGGGGCTTTATTTTCATCAATGGTTGATTCATCGACCACCACTTTGTCCACATTGCTGGTAGTGGGCAAATCAAACATGGTGTCAATCAAAGACTGCTCCAGAATCGAGCGCAAACCGCGCGCACCTGTCTTACGCGCTAAAGCTTTGCGGGCGATAGCTTTCAGCGCTGACGGCCGAATCTCCAAATCCACGCCCTCCATCGCCAACAGTTTGCTAAATTGTTTGACCACCGCATTTTTCGGCTCGGTCAAAATTTGCACCAGCGCGTCTTCACTCAGCTCAGCGAGTGTGGCGACCACAGGCATGCGGCCTACCAGCTCAGGAATCAAACCAAACTTGATCAGATCTTCGGGCTCAACGTCTTTGAAGGATTCCGTCAGACTGCGTGTTTTTTTGCTTTTGACGGACGCGCCAAAACCAATGCCGGATGTTTCAGTACGGCTTTCAATGACTTTTTCAAGGCCTGAAAAAGCACCACCGCAAATAAACAAAATATTGGTGGTGTCGACCTGCAAAAAGTCTTGGTTGGGGTGCTTGCGCCCGCCTTGCGGTGGTACCGAAGCCATCGTCCCTTCAATCAACTTAAGCAGGGCTTGCTGCACGCCCTCACCCGATACATCGCGGGTGATGGAGGGGTTGTCTGACTTGCGAGAAATTTTGTCGATCTCGTCAATATAGACAATGCCCTGCTGGGCACGATCAACTTCGTAGTTGCAGCTTTGTAGCAACTTTTGGATGATGTTCTCAACATCTTCGCCCACATAACCGGCTTCGGTCAATGTAGTGGCATCGGCCATGACAAACGGAACGTTCAGCGTACGCGCCAGCGTCTGCGCCAGCAATGTTTTGCCTGAACCTGTCGGGCCAATCAGCAAGATGTTGCTTTTGGTCAGCTCGACATCGTCTTTTTTGGCTTTTTCTTTGTGGCGCAACCGCTTGTAGTGGTTGTATACCGCCACGGCCAGTGTTCGCTTGGCGGGCTCCTGGCCAATCACGTAGCTGTCCAGCGTGGTTTTAATGTCAAGCGGTGTGGGCAAGTCACCCCGGGTTTCGGCTGCATCATGTCCTGCAGGCAGCTCGTCTCGGATGATTTCGTTGCAAAGGTCAATGCATTCATCACAGACAAAAACCGAAGGGCCAGCGATGAGTTTCTTGACTTCATGCTGACTTTTACCGCAGAACGAGCAGTACAAAGTTTTTTCGCTGGA